>CAMDEA010000089.1 GCA_945893045.1 Planctomyces sp. SH-PL62 | reverse complement strand
GCCTGCGTCAGTTGGTTGACTCGCACCGGGTCCAGCTCGGTGGCGGCGATCTGCCCTTGCTCGATGGCCTCCAGCAACCGCAGTTGCCGCTCCTTCGACGCGAACAACGCCGCCAAGATCGCCCGACGAATCGCGGGGGTTTCGGAGCGGTAGCGGTCGATGAGCCATTCATCGACTTCAGGTTTGCGAAACGATCCGAACGTCTCAAAGGCGGCAAGACGAAGAGCTTGATCGGAGGCAGTCTCGGCCATGCTTTTCAGTGTCGAACCAACGTCTTCAAACCGCGCTTGACGGAGAAGAAGCAAAACACGTTGAAGCTGAGGTGTCGAACCTTTGGCCGTCGCAAGATGCGACTGCACTGACTGCGTCGCCTGAGCGAAGATGTCTCTCAGCCGGCTTCGAGACTCGTCTGTTAATTCGGCCTCGACTTGTGCAAGAGACTTTCCTTTCTTTGCTAACCCTCGGCCCAATCCGAGCACAGTGGCGATTCGATATTGGACAAGCTGTGTGTCCGGCATGTCGCGTTTCTTCCAGAGTGACTTGATGACGTCGTCGATTTCGTCCGCACTGACACGCGCGCCACTGACCTCGCCCAACATCAGGAGTTCTTCGTCGATTCCTGAATTCTCTCGGTCCCAAAGTTCGGGTTGTGAATCCCACCCGCGGATGACGTAGTCGATCATGCCGTACGCGAATTGTTCGCTGGTCGCAGCGACAATGGCTTGTCGTATCCACGGGTCGTCTGCATTTTCTACGGCGGCATCAATCATGTGTACCTCGAAGTCGAGTTGTTGATCCTTTATGAGCGCGACTTCGATGATTGCCTGAAGTTTTGCGGCGGCGGTGCGGTCGGTAGTGAGCGATAAGCCGATATGAGCTCCTTTGTCGTCGCTGCTCCACGAACTCATTCGAGCCAACCGCGCTGCGCGAGCCATCGTCCAACCGTCACTGACATGCGGCCATGCCCAAACTGGCACGCTTTTGGCAGCGAGTTTTTCGGGTTCAAGTTGAAGTGCGAGACACTCACCTGCTTGCGTCAGAAACCGCGCGCGATCCGGATGGAATTCGCGACCTTTGAGCCGTCCATCCCGTCGCATGCGTGCATAAGTCATCCGGTACCAGCCGTTGTGATGAGAAAGCATTGCCTCAAGAACGATTGAATCATTGGTTGGCACGGGCGTCACATTCGCTGCCGGTCGCTCGCCCTTCGGCCTGATGCGATAGATGCGTCCCTTGTCGTTTCCGAGCCAGGTGTCGGGGCGTTTTTTGAGTTCGTCGGGAACCCATTCGGGGTGCTCGATCACGGCGCGGTACATGTCCACGAGGTACAACGCTCCGTCCGGGCCGTTTTGCAGATCGACCGGCCGGAACCAGTCGTCTCGCGAAGCGAGGAATTCCTGCGTTCCGTTTGTGAGCGGCACGGCGCTAGCCGCCGGTGGCGTCGAATCTCGCGTCGGTTTGTCTGTCCCCGTTCGACCGGCGGCTAGCGCCGTGCCGCTCAGTTCGGCGCGGCGGTACGGATTCCGCGATTTGAACGTCACGCCGTCGGGTTCGAGGATCGCTCGCTGGACGAGGTTGCCGGTTGGCTCGCAAACAAAAACGTTGCCGCGAAATTCTTCCGGCAGCCAGTCGCCGGTATAGACCGTCACGCCGCACGAGGCCGTGAACGTCCCCGCGTGCAGGTTGCTCGTCGTCCACGCCGAGGTCAGTGGAAAGACTTGGTTCTTGTCGTCCGCCGGAATCACGTCGTGGACCACCGCCGGAAACGCGACGTGCGGACAACGCTTGATGAAATCCTCTTCAAAGATCACATGCCGGCACGGATGCCGGTTGTCGCACACGAACCGATTCCCCCACGCATCAAACGTCATCCCGAACTGCCCGTTGCCAGAGATCGCCTCGTACCGCCCGGTGAGCGGATCGAACTTGAAGTCGCGGCCGGTGAGCGAGACGGGCTGCGGGTTGGCAGGATCGTGGGAAAGTCCGGGGTCGGGTCTACGAATTTCAGTTTTGGCCGTCGTAGCGTTTTCATTCTTTTCAGCGGCGGGGCGGCCAAAACTGAAATTCGTAGACCCGACCCCTCGTTCCTTCACGGGCCAATCTTTCTTCACCGCGATCACGTTGCCGCCGCGGAGGCCGTTGGCGACGTAGATCCAGCCGTCGGGGCCGAACGTCGGATGATTGGCTCGCAGTTGCGGGTTGGCTTGAGCGAACCCGGTGAACCACGTCTCGCGCACGTCGGCTTTGTGATCGCCGTCGGTGTCTTTGAAGTACGCGACCTCACCGGCCAGCGTCACGATGACTCCGCCATCCCACGGCTGCACTCCGGTCGCGAACAGCAGCTTGTCGGCGAAGACGTGAGCGGTCTCGTAGCGTCCATCGCCATCTTTATCTTCGAGCAACTTGATCCGCGACAGCGGCGGCTTGCCCGGTTCGGGACCATTCGGATAGTCACTCAATTCGACAACCCACAGGCGGCCGTGCTCGTCGAATTGAATCGCGACCGGGTCGATGACTTCCGGCTCGGCGGCGACGATCTCGATCTGCAAGTTCGGATCGGCGAGCACGAAATGCTTCAGAGACTCTTCGGGCGACAGCGGGCTTTTCACAGTGATCTGATCTGGTGACGTGGTGCGCTCGTCCGCAGCCGCCAGCAAACCGGCTGAGAACAAGTTCGTGAGGAGCAAGGAACCCACGATGACGATTCGGAACATGACGACTCCCCTTCGTGCAATGGCGGCAAACAGGACTCGGCAACGGAGTTCAGTAAAGATCGTTGGACAACTTGAGCAACGACACGGCGATGCCGACTTCACAAATTAGCAACGTCAACCCCGTCGTGCAGGTCACCAGGAACGAACAAAGTCTGGCACCTTCAACTCTTTCGTCCCGCCGCACGCAACTCTCGAAGAACATCATTTCTAAGGCCACAGCGACGAGGCCGAACAACAACAGCTGCGGGAAATATGTGACGGTCCAGTGGCTGAGCGTGAACACCGGCACGCCCACAGTTGGCAATGCCGTAGGCGATTCCCCACCAAAGAGTAAATACAACGCGATCACGCGAGGTGCCATGAACAGCAACGTGATTCCCAGCAAGGCCACTGACAACAGCCGCGTGACGACATGGGTCCACCGCAACGCAACACGATCCTTGATGAACAACATCGCTGCCGCAGACACGATCAACAACACAGTGCCGAACACGCACAGGCCGAGCACAATCGCAGCAGCGGAAATGGTCATGGCGTCACCGGGCTCTTCCGAAATCAAGTTGCGACTCGGGACTTCAACGAGGCCAATGCTACCACGGCGAGCGGATGAAGAAACCTCCCGGTTGGCGGCGGATGAGGCGTTTCATTTCGAGGACCGTTAGCGTCGCGATGACTTGAGGCGGCTCCAACAGGCTGCTGGAGATGATCTCGTCTTGCAGCGTCGGATCGGCACCGATCAGGTTGAGGATGTGACGTTCAATTTCGTTGAGCGACAGTTCGCGCAGACTGTGAACGGTTTCGGAACCGTCACTCGCGGCCGAGATGGGTTTCGTCAGCGGGCCGATGGCGGCCAGGATGTCATCGACGTGGCGTACCAGCGTGACTCCGTCGCGAATCAGATCGTGACAACCCTCGCTGGCGAGGCTGTCGATGCGACCGGGAACGGCGAGCACTTCGCGACCTTGTTCCATCGCGTGGCGTGCGGTGTGCAATGCACCGCTGCTGCGGCCCGCTTCGATGACGACGACCGCGACTGACAAGCCGCTGATGATTCGGTTGCGCTGCGGGAAGTGTCCCGCGTGCGGCGTTTGATGCAGTTTGAATTCTGTCAGCAACGCACCGTGAGCGGCGACTTGTGCAGCGAGTTCGCGATGTTCCGGTGGATAGATTTCGGCGAGACCGGTGCCCATCACGGCGATCGTGCGACCGCCGCCCGCGAGTGCTCCTTGATGAGCCGCCGCGTCGATGCCGCGGGCGAGTCCGCTGATAATCGTGACTCCCGCGCGAGCCAGCATCGTCGCGAACTTTTCTGCTTGTTGCTTGCCGTAGACCGTGCAGCGTCGCGAGCCGACGATCGCGACCGCGAGTTCGTCCTGCCGCACGATGTCCCCTTGGCAGTAGAGCAACAACGGCGGATCGCTGATCCGTTCGATGCCATTCGGATAGTCGGCCGCGCCGCGTCGTAGCAGTTTGACTCCGAGCTTCTGGACCTCATCGAGTTCTTGCTCCGCATCGCGGCCGAGCTTCGACGCGGCAATCGACAGCGCGATCTTCGTCCCGATCCCGCTGACTTCTTCCAGTTGAGCGATGCTCGCGGCGAGCACTCCCTCGGCCGAGCCGAAGTGGTCGAGCAGTAGTTGCGAATGTCGCGGCCCGATCCCGTTGACCAGATGCAGCCGCAGCAGGCTGAGCAACTCCGCGTCTTCCACAGCGGGCACGGCAGCATTCGATGGGTCAGGCAAGCTCATGCCGAGCATTGAATAGAAGTGCGGTTGCAGAGTTCAACCGTACCGCGAACAGGCCGGGGTCAGGCACTTCGGAATTCGGAATTGGCCGCACGGCCAATTCCGAATTCCGAAGTGCCTGACCCCTGTCCGTAGACCGACTCGCACTGGCTCTTAGAATCCGCCGCCATGAGCACCACCCAGAAAAAACAACTTCGGGCCGGCATGGTCGGCATGGGCATGATTTTCGACGAGACGTACCGGCCGTTCTTCGAGCGGTCACACGTCGCCGGTGTCTACGACCGGAAGTTCGGCGACGTCGATGTGCCGCTGACGGCGGTCGCATCGCGAACCGGCAGCCGCGCGGAGAAGTATCGCGCCGAGTCCGGTAACGCGATCGGCCCGTTTCAGAACTTTGCTGGCAGTGACTCCGTCACGAAGTTGCTTGCGGCCGGAGTGGACTTCGCTTGTGTTGCGACGCCGGACAATCGGCACTTTGAAGGGGCGAAACAGATCCTCGAGGCGGGAGTGCATCTGCTGATCGAGAAGCCGTCGGTGCTGACGCTGCAAGAACTCGACGAACTGGTCGCGATCGCGAAACGCAAGAAAGTGCTGGCGAAAGTGGTCTATCACAAGCTGCTCGACCCGGATCACAAGCGGCTGCGGACGCTGGTCGCCGACAACGTGTTGCGGCACATCAATAACGGCTACTGCTCGCTGCTGGAGCCAAAGTCGATTTCCGGCGGCCAATTCGCCGAATGGATTCAGGGACGCAACCCCGGCACCTACGTCGCCGTGCATTACATCAAGCTGATCGATTTCAGTTTTGGCGGCCGATTGAAAACCATCACCGCGACCGGCCAGCGCGGCATCGTGGGACCGAAGGACGGCCCGACGTGGGATAGCAACCAGATGCGGATGGTTTACGAGTACGCCGACGGCCGCGAAGCGGCGTTCGACATCCACACGTCCTGGGTCACGCCCGACAACTTTCCCGGCTATGTCGAGCAAGAAGTTCAATTCCGTTTTGACAACGGCATCTGGAACGGCCACTCGCGCAAACGCGGTATCGAACTGACCGTCGAGGGCAAAACGCCGATCGAACTCAAGACCACGATCAACACGCACTACAACGGCAAGTGCCTGGAACCGTGGGGCGAGCGAGCTCAGCGCGGCTACGGCATCGAGGTCATCGAGCGGTTCGTGCGCGAGTTGGCCTACGTCGAATTCGCTGGTGATGCGTCGGGCCGAGCAACTCGATTGGCGGAGGTTCAAAAACTCTCCTACAACGACCTCGCCTCCGACCGCAAAACCGTCGCGGCGGTGCAAGCGCTGGAAGCGATCCTCGCTCACGCCGCCAACGGCGACCCCGACTGCATCGTCCGAGTCAACGATTCGTGTGGCGGACTTGTGCTCTACAGACCCGGCGGCAGCAAACCGGAAGTGCTTTATGGTCCGCGCGTGTGAATTGCTCCAAATGACCAGAGGAGCGATGCCATGATCGACGGCATCAAGGGGTTGTTTGTCGGCGGGCTCCTTGGCGGACTCGCTGGTTTGGGAGTCTGCGTCTGGCTCTTGCCGGAAACGCCGTTCTTTCCAGGAGACACGATGGTCGCGGGGGCGATCATTTGTGGGTTTTGCGGCTACCGCTGGGGTGATGACTTTTTTGAATGGCTGAAAGACAACTGGCACCACTTCATTTGAGAGAACTCGACGTTGTCCTCCTCCGACTTGCTCTTGGCGATTGAGTCCTCGTGCGACGAAACCGCTGCTGCCGTGATTCGCCGTGATCTCACGGTCTTGTCGAACGTCGTCGCCAGCCAAAACGAATTGCATGAGCGGTTCGGCGGCGTCGTGCCGGAGATCGCCTCGCGAGCACACGTTCGCTGCATCCTGCCGGTGATTGACGAGGCTCTTCGCAAAGCCGCTGCAAATCTTGATGACCTCAGCGCGATCGCCGTCGTGACGCAGCCGGGCTTGGTCGGTTCGTTGCTGGTGGGGCTGACTGCTGCGAAGACGCTCGCGCTCGCGACCGGTTTGCCGCTGGTCGCCGTCAATCACATCGAGGCGCACCTCTACGCTTGTCGGATGCAAGCGGGGCGCGACATCTTTCCGGCCATCGGACTCGTCGTCAGCGGCGGACACACCAACTTGTATGACAGCCACGGCCCCACCGATTTCGAGTGGCTTGGCGCGACGATCGACGACGCGGCGGGCGAAGCGTTCGACAAGGTCGCGCAGATTCTAGGGTTGCCGTATCCCGGCGGCCCGGCGATTGAACAGACTGCGCTCAATGGCAACCCGAAGGCGTTCAACTTCCCGCGCGTGTTCCTCAAAGAGCCGCGTCTGGAATTCAGTTTCAGCGGCTTGAAGACGGCGGTGCTTTACAAAGCGAACGGCATTCCCGGCTCGCGCGAGCCGGTTCCCGAACTGACTCCGCAACGAGTCGCCGACCTCGCGGCCAGCTTTCAGGCGGCGGCGCTCGACGTGCTCGTCGGCAAGTGTCGCCAGGCCCTGCGACAGCGAGGCCGCTCGCGTCTGCTGGTCGGCGGCGGCGTGGCCGCGAACAGCGCGTTTCGCTCGCGACTGGAAGAGATGTGCCGCCGCGACCGCGCGGAACTCTTCATCGCCCCGCGCGAGATGTGTACCGACAACGCCGCAATGGGAGCCATCGCGTGGGAACTGTTGGAACGCGGACAGACCGCCTCGCTCGATCTCGATGTCACTCCCGGTTTGGTTCGTAAGCCTGTGCCCAAGTGAGTGGAATCGAATCCCGTCACGATTTTCAAAATTCCGAAATAGGTTTCCCATCGGCCGGGGTACTTGTCGGCAGTGAGGCGGCGATGAGTGATCCGCACGAAACACGAGCGAGCCTGCTGGTCCGCATTCGAGACCAGCGCGACGGGCAGGCGTGGTCACAGTTCGTGGAAATTTACTCGCCGCTGATCTACGGGTTCGGCCGCAAGCACGGTCTGCAAGACGCCGATGCCGTGGACCTCACGCAAGAGGTGCTGCGCATCGTCGCTCGCACGGCCGAACGATTTGAGTACGACGCGAAGCTCGGTTCGTTTCGCGGTTGGCTGTTCACGATCGTGAGGAACGAACTGCGAACGTGGCTCAACCGGCAGCAGCGAATGGTCGTGGCGACCGAATCGCCGCGACTCGAAGACTTGCCGGATGACGCGGCCGAGTCGGCGTCGTGGGATCAAGAGCACGAACGCCGCTTGTTCGCCTGGGCCGCCGAACAAATTCAGAAAGAAATTCAGCCAGCGACGTGGCAAGCATTTTGGCGCACTGCCGTCGAAGGCCAGGCCGGCAAAGACGTCGCTGCTGATTTGGAGATGTCGGTCGCTGCGGTGTATCTCGCCAAGAGCCGCGTGATGGCTCGGTTGAAAGAGTTGGTCAAGGAGCTTGGGTGAAAACGGTATCGCGGCGATCGGCCATCGGCTCACGGCATTCGTCCGGACAGTCGCGGCGTTCGGCCGAATGCCGATCGCCGTGAGCCGACTGCCGTGATACCGTTTTTGAAGTTTCCATCAAGGTCACAAATCATGACGACCTGCCCATCCAATGATCGCTTGCGAACGCTGCTCGACGGACAGCTTTCCGAATCGGAGCAGGCGGAATTGCAGCAGCACATCGACTTGTGTGAGCACTGTCAGCAGACGCTTGAAGGACTGGTGGCCGGGAAGGAGTCGTGGGATGGAATCGCGCGGCGGCTTGTGGACGGAGACACGCCGGTCACTCCGGCATTGCACGACGCGATCGTGGCGGCGAAGGAAATGGAGGCGACGATTGCGTCCGTCAAGCTGCCGCCGGGAATGTTACTGCCGTCCGAGCAGGCCGACTCGATGGGGAGGCTCGCGCATTACGAAGTGCTGCAAGAGGTCGGCAGCGGGGGCATGGGCATCGTGCTCAAGGCATTCGACACGTCGCTGCGTCGAGTGGTCGCGATCAAGGTCATGGCTCCGCACTTGGCGGCGAACGCGGCAGCGCGAAGGCGGTTTGTCCGCGAGGCGCAGGCGGCGGCGGCCGTCGCTCACGAGCATGTTGTGGCGATTCACGCGGTCGCCGATCAGCACGATCCGCCGTATCTGGCAATGCAGTTCATCGAGGGGAAGACGCTGCAAGAACGGCTCGACGAATCTGGGCCATTGTCGGTGCGCGAGGTGTTACGAATCGGAATGCAAACGGCCGCGGGACTCGCGGCCGCGCATGCGCAGGGACTCGTGCATCGCGACATCAAGCCGGCGAATATCCTGTTGGAGAACGGCGTCGAGCGCGTGAAGCTGACCGATTTCGGCTTGGCTCGCGCGGTGGACGATGCCAGCGTGACGCAAAGCGGAGTCATCGCCGGCACGCCGCAATACATGTCGCCGGAACAAGCTCGCGGTGACGTCGTCGATCATCGCAGCGACCTGTTCAGCCTGGGCAGCGTGATGTACGCGATGTGCGTTGGCCACTCGCCGTTCCGAGCCAGCACGACGATGGGAGTCATCAAGCGTGTTTGCGATGACACGCCGCGGCCGATTCGCGAAGTGAATTCCGATGTGCCCGAATGGTTGACCGAGATCATCGACCATCTCTTGGCGAAGAATGCCGCCGATCGAATTGCGTCAGCGAAGGAAGTCGCCGAATTGCTCGGTCAATGCCTGGCGCACTTGCAACAGCCGCAGACGAACTTGCTACCGCTTGAAGTCGCTGATTTTAAGACAGTGGTCAGATCCACCGCCGCAACTAATCCGATGCCGGTGAAGCCCCAACAGCAAACGAAGAAATGGGATTTACGCATTGGCGGGTTGATGATGATGTTCTTGATCTTCACCATGGTGGCCCTGGAAGGTGTTGGCGTGTCGAATGTGCTGAAAGCGATCATCGGCGGGTGCCTACAGATTCCGTTTTTTCTATTCCTGATATGGTTTTTCGGCCGACAATCCGCCCGTGTGAAGAACTCGGAAACCACGTCACTCCCGTCTTCGGCGAATGCGCCGCGAGTGCCGTTCTTGTCCTCGCCGATGTCGGCACTCCCGGTTCATCCGATGTTTGGGGCGATCTTCTGGTTCGGCTTGACGATGCTGGTGATTTCACTGGGGCTGGCAACACTAGATCAACTCCACGTTTTTTCGGCATCAGCCGTCGCGCCTCTTAGCGGCCCATTTATGTTCCTCGTGGGGATCGGCTCGGTATTGCTGGTGCTGATGGTCGTCGTGCAGGCCATTTCCAAACGTGATTGGCGTGCGACTTCGTTGGGAACGCGTCCCGTTCTGTCGGCCGTCGCTCTTGGTGTGCTCATCGTGATTGAAATGCTGATGTTCACGGCGTGGGGCGGAAACGAGTCGGCCGCGCACCCCCGCGATCCTGCGATGGAATTCACGAGAGGCATTCCCATGGGCACGTTGCTCGTTATCGCGGCGGGGCTGCTGCTCGCCGGAGTCGTGCTCGGCATCCGCGGCTTAGACACGAAAACTCCCGGCGGCCGTCAGTGGGGGACAACTTTGAGCCGCGTGCTGCTCTCGATTCTCGTCATTGTTTTGATCACCGTTACCTGCTTCCTTACGGCCTATTGGCTGACCTACGCAGAGCCGAATGCTGCGATGGTGCAATTCACTTTGCAAGTCGCGGGGCCTCACGTGGAGATCACATTGAATGGCGAAAAAGCCGTCTCAAGGCCAGACATCAGTCAGGTGGACCTGCAATTGCCAAGGGGCGAGTACGTCATCTCCACGCTTGAGAAAGGACAGCTCATCAGCCGAAGCGCGGAAGCTCTCAACGTGAGTCAGACCAAATCCGTGATCGATCCCAAGGTGGATGCCATCCGCATCACAGGACCATTCGTGATGTCCTATGGGCCGGGTGCGAAAGCTCCGAACGTCGCGGACTACATCGAGATTCAGGGTCGTTGGACAATCGTCTCGGAAGAAAAGGATGGTGAACTCGTGACCGCGCCCCAGCGAGGCAAATGGATCGAGTTTGATCGCGGCCGCATTCGATTCGATGTTCCCATAACGCCGAAGTATCAGGCATTCTTCGCCCAATCGCTCGTCGCGTTGTACTCCACCGAAAACCCCAGTCAGATTGATATTCTCGACATCGGGGCCAAAGGCATCTACCGGCTTGATCGCGACACGTTGACGCTGTCGATTGCCGATCAAGGACGTCCTCGCCCCACCGAGTTCGTGTCGCGACCAGGTTCGTCCGTCACGCTCACCGTCTGCCGGCGGATCGTGGAATCGGAGACACTCCCGACCGCCGACGGGGATGAGAAATCCAATTCTTCCAAAACGCAGAGTCCCTGAGCGACCACCCCCGATCCACTGCCGCAATGGTCGAACAACTCCGCTTTGCAGCGATGCACTTCCCAGGTACGTTCCGTTTCGTCTCGTGCCACGACTTGGCCAGCGAGACAGAAGGAGCGACCTGATGCGCAAGCGATTGCTGACACTCGGCGAACCGGCCCCCTGGTTCTCGGCACCGACCACGGCGAATCCGAACTTTCATTTCGACACGGTCGCGGGGCGCTACGTCGTGCTGTCGTTCTTCGAGTCGGCAGCTCGGCCCGATAGCCGGCGGATTCTGGATGACCTCTGGCAGGCACGCGAACGATTCAACGACGACACGGTCACGTTCTTTGGGGTCAGCAATGATCCGCTCGATCAGCAACAGGCTCGCTTGCAGGAACAAATCCCCGGCCTGCGCTACTTTTGGGATTTCGGCCGGCAGTTGGCCTCTGAGTACGGAGCCTTGCAGCTCGATCCGAACACCGGCTTGCAGAAGTTTGTCGCTCACACATTGGTGCTCGACTCGCGACTGCGAGTGTTGGTGGCCATGCCGTTCGATGATCCGGCCACGCATGTCACTCGACTGTTGCGGTTGATGGATTCATTGCCGCCGCTCGGCCAGCCGCACGTTGCCGAGGTACAGGCTCCCGTCATGATCGTGCCGCGCATCTTCGAGCCGGACTTCTGCCGCAAACTCATCAACCTCTACGAGCAGCACGGCGGCACCGAATCAGGCTTCATGCGTGAGAAGGACGGCAAGACCGTCGGCATGTACGACTACGGCCACAAGCGCCGGCAGGATTATGAGATCCCCGACGAGGAGATCCGCAAGGCGTGCATGATCCGCATTCACGACCGCTTGGTTCCGGAGATCGAGAAGGCGTACCAGTTCAAAGCCACGCGCATGGAGCGATACATCGTCGCCTGCTACGACGGCACGCAAGGCGCGCACTTCCGAGCTCACCGCGACAACACGACGAAGGGCACGGCACATCGCAAGTTCGCGGTTTCACTGGTGCTCAACACCGGCGAGTTCGACGGCGGCTTCGTCTGGTTCCCGGAGTTCGGTCGCCAGTTGTTCGCACCTCCGGCCGGCGGAGCGGTCGTCTTCTCGTGCTCGCTGCTGCACGAAGCAACGCCGGTGACGAGCGGCAAACGCTACGTCTTCCTGCCGTTCCTCTACGACGATGCCGCCGCTCGCCTGCGCGATGAGAATCTACGCTTCGTCACCGGCGATGCCAACACGCCGGAACAAGCCCAGCAAGCGGCCGGGTAATTCCCTGTTCGGTTTGTGTTCCTCCGCGAGCTTCGCGCCTCTGCGTGAGGCTATGTCATTTTTGAAACGGTTTCACGCAGAGGCGCGAAGCTCGCAGAGAAGCCCAAACAGTCATCGGGCAGACTTCGCAGCCGTGTCTTCACGCCGCCCGCTGGATATCTTCACGTGACCGGATCGAACGACGTCGCTCATTGCTTTCCAGGAGCCGCTCGCATGTCTCGAATGATGCTCTGCCTGTGCTTGGCTGGATTTTTTTCCGTCACTCTCGCATCGGCCGCCGACAAACCGAACACGGCCAAGCCGAACGGCAATCGGCTGACGTATCTCGATGAGCCGTGCAATCCGTGGTCTCCGCATCGCGACTTCCCCAAGCTGACGACGCCCATGTGGGTCGGCGAGGAGGGCGTCGAGGCGGTCGTGATCCTGGGCATCGACGACATGCGCGGGCATGAGAAGTGGGAGGCGTATCTCCGACCGATCCTCAACCGGCTGAAGCAAATCGACGGCCGTGCTCCGGTCAGCATCTTCACTTGCTCGATCGACCCGAAGCAGCCGCACTTGCAGCAATGGCTCGAAGAAGGGCTGAGCCTGGAGGTTCACACGATCGACCACCCGTGCCCGTTGCTTAAGGACGGCGATCTCGCAAAGGCGAAATCCACGGTCGATCGTTGCATCGATCTGCTCAACGAAGTGCCGAACAACAAGCCGGTTTGTTTTCGGATGCCCTGCTGCGATTCGCTCAACACGCTCAGCCCGCGTTTCTACACCGAGATTTTCAACAAGACGACGGCGAAGGGAAACTTCCTACTGGCGAACTCGTCGGTGATGCAGGTCTTCACGTCGGATGACCCAGCGCTGCCGCGTGAGTTGGTGGTCGATGCGGACGGGCAGGCGAAATTCAAAAAGTATCTGCCAGCCGATCGCTTCTTCACGAACTCCATCGAGAACTACCCGTACCCGTTCGTGGTGGACCGGCTGTGCTGGGAGTTCCCCTGCGTCGCTCCGAGCGATTGGGCAGCTCAGCATTTTCACAAGCCGCACAATCCCAAGACGATCGAGGACTGGAAAGCGGCGCTCGACTGCACCGTGATCAAGCAAGGGGTCTATTGCCTCGTCTTCCACCCGCACAACTGGATCAAGCCGGAGCAGATCAACGAACTCATCGACCACGCCGTCACCAAGCACGGCAAGAAGGTCAAGTTCCTGAACTTCCGCGAGGCGGTGGAGCGGCTCAACAAAAACACGCACGAGTGGGGCACGCTGAGGCAGGCGTTCGCGCACCAGCGCGGCGACTGGACCGTGACACTTCTGGAAAACAAATCGCTTCCCGCAGGCGTTGTGCGACCGTCAAAGCAACAATCGGATACAGGCCTGCGATTCGTGGACCTCGACGAAGACGGCCATCGCGACGTCGTGTTCTCAAATCACGAGCGGTACAGCGTCTGGTTGTGGGAGCCGAAGAAAAACAGTTGGTCGCGCGAGGTGCTCTCCGCCAACCGCGGCGACAAGCCGGCCGAGCAAGAGTTGCCGCCGATTGTGCGGGCGGATGGGTCGAACAACGGGTTCTGGGTGCATGCGCGGCAGCTCGTGTGGATGAACGAGGACACGGCGAAGTCGAAAGACCTCGTCGAGCGGCGGTCGTTCGATCAACTGCTGGCGAACGTCGAGCCGGGGCCGAAGTCGCCGGAGCAATCCTTGAAGCTGATGCAGGTCAAGCCGGGCTATCGAGTCGAACTGGTCGCCGCCGAACCGCTCGTCCGCGACCCCGTCGCCTTCGATTGGGGACCGGACGGAAAACTCTGGGTCGCCGAAATGGCCGACTACCCGCTCGGCGTCCCGGAGGGTGAGAAGAACACGGAGGACACGGATCGCGCGGATCAGAACGGATCGAATCCGCGTCCCTCCGCGTCATCCGCGCCTTCCGTGTTCCCCTTCAAGAAAGGTGGCGGCCGAGTCCGCTTCCTCGAAGACACCGACGGCGATGGGAAGTACGACAAGTCCACGCTGTTCCTCGACAAGCTCAACTTCCCCAACGGTGTCATGCCGTGGCGAGACGGCGTGCTCATCTCCGCCGCGCCGGAGGTGCTGTTCGCTCGCGACACGAACGGAGACGGTCGCGCGGACGAAGTGAAAGTCCTGCTCACCGGCTTCGGCGAAGGCAATCAACAGCATCGCGTCAACGGTTTTAGCTGGGGACTCGACAACATGGTCCACTGCGCCAACGGCGACAGCGGTGGGGCGATCAAAGTAGTCGGGGCACTCCGTGACCCGAAATTCGAGTCACGGAGTGACTCGTCTACTTTGAAGACAATCGACATCCGCGGCCGGGACTTCCGCTGGAACCCGGACACCGGCGAGATCGACCCGACCTCCGGCCAAACGCAGTTCGGCCGCAACCGAGACGACTTTGGCAACTGGTTCGGCAACAACAACGCGAACCCGATGTATCACTTCGTGCTCGACGATTATTACACGCGCCGCAACCCGCACGTCGCTCCGCCCGATCCAAGGAAACACGTCTCGATCGCACCGGGGCCGAGTCCCGTCTTCCCGATCAGCCGCACGCTCGCGCGGTTCAATGATTTCGCGATGGCCAACCGGTTCACGTCCGCCAACAGCGCGATGGTTTATCGGGATGAGTTGCTCTTCGTAGGTCAGCCTTTCCAGGCTGACCCAAAGTCGCCAGCGACGCCGGATTCAAAATCGAAAGTCGATCCCCGTTCGGGTCAGCCTGGAAAGGCTGACCTACGGCACGTCTTTATTTCTGAACCGGTCCACAACCTCGTGCATCACGAGGTCATGACGGCCGACGGCGTGACCTTCACCAGCCGGCGGCCGGATGACGAGCAGCAATCGGAATTCCTCGCCTCGCGAGACAACTGGTTCCGGCCGACGCAGATCAAGACCGGCCCGGACGGAGCGCTCTACATCGCCGACATGTACCGCCAAGTCATCGAGCACCCGCAGTACATCCCCCCCGCCCTGCAAGAAAAGCTCGACCTGCGAGCGGGACACGACAAGGGGCGGATTTATCGGGTTGTCCGCAGCGATGTACCGCATTCCAAAACGCCGCGCGGGCACGAAGATGAAGAGCCGCTGACATGGCCGCTCAATAGAGCGACCAAGATTCAGTTGTATTACGCACTCCGCAGCCCGAATGGGACCGTTCGAGACTTAGCCCATCGGATTCTCTACTGGCAGTCCGTTGATGCGCAAAAAGCAGTGCCTGGTATTCAAGAACTGGCTCTCGAAGAAACGATCCCGATTGCACGCCTGCACGCTTTCTCGATCCTAGATGGGATGCGTGGCGTCACATGGCGAGAGCTTTTGTCGGCGTTGCGAGATCCGTACCCCGCGATGCGCCGACGTGGACTGCAAGCGATCGAGAACTTCGACGGCGACTTGCCCGACCCGCTCATCAACCAGCTTTCGACAATGGGCCGCGATCCCGATCCGTTCGTGCAGATGCAGTTCGCGTACACGCTGGGGCATCCGAAGTTCGCGTCGCTCGGCCATGAACTCGGCAAGCTGCTGTATCGCGAGCGGGATGACAAGTACCTCGTCGCGGCGGCGATGAGTTCGATTCATGCGCAGAACGTCGCCAGCGTCGTGGCCAACGTGTTCGAGTCGGCCGGCAAAGATCCGTTGCCGCCGCAGTTGGCGAGCACGTTGCTCGGCTTGGCTGCGACGCTGGGGAACGATGATGTGTCGCTCAGCTTGATCGAGTACGTCTTGGGCGGTGTGGCGAACTCCGAGTTGCAGCCGATCGTGCTGGCTCAGATGCTCGACAATCTGGAACGCCGCAAGACGTCTTTGGCCGATTTGAAGGACGTGAATCCGCAACGACTGGCGAGGGCACAGCAGCAGTTGACGGCACGCATCGACGCGGCACGGACGGAGATTTCAAATTTCAAATCTCAAATTTCAGATTTGAAATCTGAAATCTTAAATTTGAAATCGGACTCGGTGATCGCGGCGCTTCCGTTGCTCGGTCGTGTGCCCGACCAGCGAGGCGAGGACGCGAAACTCGTCGGTGAGTTGTTGGTCCCGCAAACGCCGGTGCCGGTGCAGACGGCGGCGGTCGCGACGCTGGCTCGGATCAATCACGAAACCTCGGCTTCCGCATTGCTGAGCGGTTGGCGGACCTTCACTCCCGCGTTGCGGACACAGGTGCTCGATGCGTTGCTCAGTCGGCCAAGTTCGACCGCGAAGTTATTGGATGAACTCGAAGCCAAGACGATCGCACCCAGCGACATCGACGCGGCCCGACGGCAACGGCTGACGGCTCACGCGAATAAAGACATTCGCGCACGAGCGGCGAAGCTGCTGGAAATCTCAGCCAACGCGGATCGGCAGAAGATCGTCACTGAGTTCGCTGTGAAGCTGAAAGAACTCAACGCAGCAGGCGATTCCGCCGGCGGGGCCGAGGTCTTCAAGAAACGCTGTGCGACGTGTCACAAGCTGAAGGACATCGGCACGTCGGTCGGCTCGGACTTAATGTCGTTGACGGACAAATCGACCACCGCGCTGCTGACGGCGATCCTCGATCCGAACAAGGCGGTCGAGGCGAAATTCCTGGCGTACACGGCGAGCAACAAGCAGGGACAAGTCTTCTCCGGAATGATCGCGACCGAGACCGGCAACAGCATCACGCTCATGGCCGCCGACGGCAAACAGCACACGCTGCTGCGAGCGGACCTCGATGAGTTTATCGGCTCGGCGAAGTCCTTCATGCCCGAAGGACTGGAGAAGGATGTCTCGCCGCGCGAGTTGGCCGACGTGATCGCGTTTGTCCAATCGAGTGGCCCTCCGCCAAAGAAGTTCGACGGCAATCAGCCGGCACCCGTGACCGCCGACACGGGCGGGCGACTCAATCTGCTCGCGACCAACGCCGAAATCTACGGCAAGACGTTGGTCTACGAGGCACCGTTCAAGAACCTCGGCTTCTGGGGCAGCGTCGATGACCGCGCCGTCTGGACGATCAATGTCACGAAACCGGGCAAGCACTCGATCCGCCTGAACTACGCCTGCGACAACAGCACGGCCGGCAACGAAGTCGTCTTTGAAGTCTCAGGGCAATCGGTCAAGGCAAAGATCGTCGGCACCGGCTCGTGGGAGAATTATCAGACGGCGATCCTCGGCGAATTAGAACTTCCCGCCGGCCAACATCGGTTGACGGTTCGCTCGTCCGAGTTGTTGCAGAATCATTTGATGGACTTGAAGGAACTACGGTTGGTGCCGGAGTAAAAACGGTATTACGGCGATCGGCTTTCGGCGATCGGCATTCGGCCGGCCGCCGTGAGCCGAATGCCGACAGCCGTGATACCGTTTTTTCAAACCGCCGCTAGACTGCCGCCCGCTCTGAAACGACCTTGTACGAAAGAACGACAAATGATGACGACTGCGGAATCAACTTCTCTGAATTGGGACACTCTTGCTGACCGAGTGCTCTCTGGCGGCGAAGTCACTCGCGCCGAAGCGTTGTCGATCCTGACTGCTCCCGATGACGACGTCCCGACGATGATCGCTGCCGCGTTTCGGATTCGACGGAAGCACTTCGGGCACAAGGTTCACTTCTACTATTTGAAGAACGCCAAGAGCGGTCTCTGTCCGGAGGACTGCGGGTATTGCTCGCAGAACATCGACTCCGAAGCGGACATCTCGCGGTATCCGATGCTCAACGAGCGGAAGCTGATGGAAGGTGCGTCCGCCGCCGCGAGCTTGCAGGCGCGGACGTATTGCATCGTGGCCAGCGGTCGTGGTCCGTCGGATCGCGAGGTCGAGCACGTCGCCAACGTCGTCAGGAAAATCAAAGACGAGCATGGTTTGCACATCTGTTGTTGCCTGGGACTGCTCACGCCGGAGCAGGCGATGACGTTGAAAGCGGCCGGCGTCGATCGCATCAACCACAATCTCAACACGAGCCGCCGGTTTTACGAGCAGATTTGCTCGACACATTCGTTCGACGACCGGCTGGCCACGCTGCGAACCGTGCGCGAGTCGGGCATGGAACTCTGCTGCGGCCTGATCGCCGGCATGGGGGAGGAGCACGCCGACCTGATCGACATCGCGCTGGAAATGCGCGGCATGAACGTCGAGTCGATCCCGGTCAACTTCCTGAACTCGATCGAAGGGACGCAACTTGAGCGCGTCCGCGAACTCAACCCGCGCTACTGCCTGAAGGTGCTCTGCCTGTTGCGATTCACGAACCCGACGGTGGAACTCCGCATTGCCGGCGGCCGCGAGATCAACCTCCGCTCGTTACAAGCGATGGGCCTGTATGTGGCCAACTCGCTGTTCGTCAGCGACTACCTGACGACGAAAGGCCAACCCCCGGAACTCGATTTCCAGATGGTCGAAGACCTCGGCTTCGAAATCATCACCGGCGACCACGAATCACATAAGCTGTGGAAGGAACGACGGCAGGGTGAGAGTGAAGTTGCGGAGACTTGCGGGGCGAGTTGCTCGACCTGTTAGAGGACGTTGAGATGGATGAATCTCCCGAATCGATGGAACCTCCCCCGACGTATGCGATCCCCATCGTGTGTTTGATCGTTGCGTGCGGACTGGGTGCGCTTGAGTTTTACATGATCGCGTTTGAGTCCCGTGTTGAAGTGAAGTCGCTTTTCCTGATTCCCGGTGCGTTGCTGCTTGGAGTCATCGGTCTTTTTGATCCGCGCGTTCCATCATCGCTTCAGCCGGGTGCTCGCGGATACCCGCTCAAGGTGCGGGTAATTGCAAACACATGTTGGGCAATCAGCCTGCTGGTCGGTGCGGCGTTCTATTTTGGCGTGGTTCGGTAGCCAAATAGACTCGGCTACTGCCGACCGTCTGTTGCTGAATCGCGAGCGTTCTTTGCCGCAGAGCAGCCTCCGAAGGTCGCCGTGGGCTGAAGCCCACAGATGTCGCTTGCCTGCTCGTCGGCCGACAAATAGAGTGGCTTCATGGCCACGATTACTGTTCCCGAACCGCTGGTGCATGAGATCGACGAATTGCGATCCAAAGGCTTGATCGCCTCGGCCGAAGAATTCGCTGAGCAAGCGATCCGTGAAAAACTTTCCGTCGCTCGGAAAGACCGGCTGGTGAACGAATCGCGTGTCTTGCAGCAAGATTTGAGCAGTGCCGGTCTGACACCAGAGATGCTGGTCCACGAATTCGATCGGTTCCGCCATGCCGCGCGCTGATCGTTGACCAATGAGAGAAACTATCATGCAAGTCGTTCTTGGAAGCGCTGGCTCAAAAGCCTCATTGGACGAGATTCTTTGCCAATCGCCGTTGGATGAAATTGAAATTGTGGACGCGGACGGCAATGCACTGGCTTACGTCGTCCCGGCAGCCAGACCGGGCGACGCGACTTACGCCAAGTTTGAAGCGGTCTTCCAAAGCCATGCCGAAGTTCTGCGCCGCCGCGCCGCGAATCCGTCACCCGGAGTTTCCACGGAAGCGTTGCTGACCAAACTCAACGCACTGACCGGTGATGTGAAATAGCCATGCGATTCACCGTCACTTGGGAAGACGAAGCGCAAGCCGAGTTGCTCGAACGCTGGTTGCTGTTGTCGCCAGACGAACGAGACCATCTCAGCCGCTGCGTGAACCACATCGACGTGACGCTACGAATGAACGCTCATCAGAAAGGGACCGTGCTGAAAGGAAACGAGTCGTTTCGGTTTTATGCGGCTCCTGTGATTCCAGGCCGTCCACCGATCGGAGTCGTGTACCAAGTCATTCTCGAAGACCGGCTCGTCAAAGTGCTCGAACTGTGGATCTTGTCCGAGGATTAAGCGAGTGTTGCCATGACTGATCCCCAACGCCAAGAGTTGCTGCGATCGCTGGGACAGCTTTGCGAAGCCTGCCCGGAACTTCGGTTCGGCCAGTTGATCGCCAACCTGGCAGTCGTCGCTCGTGGGGCAGAGCCAAGCGCTGTGTGGGACATGGAAGATGATGAACTCCTCGCCGCCGTGCGTTGCCAACGAAAACATTGAGGCATCGCATGCCATCACCGCACTCCACGGAACCAACCTTCGACGACCGCTTGCGGCAGTTGTTTGATGAGGCGGAGGATGCCGACTCGGAGCGGTGCTTGTCGTGGGTGTCGGCGTTGTTGGCGGAGTCTCCCTCGGCGGACGCTTCGCTCGTGGGACTGGAACGTTTGCTGCGAGCGGTGCCGGATCGGCGTGAGTTGTTTTGGCAACTGCTGCATTCGCCGCGAGCCCTCGAAGTCTTGCTCACGATCTTCGCCGCCAGCCCTTATCTGACGGACCTCTTGTTGTGCGAACCGTCGTTGCTGTCGCAGTTGACTCAGCCGCAATTGCTTCGCGAATTGCGGAGCCGTCCGGAGTTTTTTGACGCGGCAATGCTGGCATTGGAAGGATCGGCTACCGAGAACGAGCGAACGATCGCGCTGCGCGACTTTCAACACGGAGAGCTGTTACGAATCGGTGTCTGCGATTTCCTGGGACTGTTCGATCTTCGCTCGGTGACGAATCAGTTGTCGTTGCTGGCCGACGCGACCGTGCAGGCGGCACTGCGATTGATCGGTGAGCGTGATGGGGTCGGGAGTCTTTTTCAGGCCGCCGCTCTGTCAGTCGATCAACCGTTTGAAGCCGGCGGCGGCCTGAAAAAGACTCCCGACCCCGTGGCTCGCGGCTTCGCGGTGCTCGCGCTCGGCAAGCTCGGTGGTGAGGAATTGAACTACAGCTCGGACATTGACCTCGTCTTCGTGTGCGATGGTGATCCGGCTCAGTTTCAGGAGTTAGTGCAACGGCTGACGAAGGTGCTGTCGGATGTGACCTCGCACGGGATTTTGTATCGAGTCGATCTGCGACTGCGGCCGTGGGGCAATGCAGGACCGTTGGTCGTGTCGGTCGAGACGTATCTCGATTACTTGCGGCAGCAGGCTCAGTTGTGGGAGCGGCAGGCGCTGTTGAAGGCTCGCGTGATCGCGGGGGACTTCGCCGTCGGCCAGCGGTTTCTCGAACAAGCGCGGCCGTTGATCTTTAGTGCGTCGGCCGAGGACGTGCGGCGGAGCGTCTGGCAGGCGAAGCAGCGGATCGAGCAAGACCTGCGGCGCAAAGGTAAAGCGGCCGGCGAAGTGAAGCTCGGAGCCGGCACGATTCGCGATGTCGAGTTCGTCGTGCAATGCCTGCAACTGCAACACGGCGGCGAAGTGCCGCAGGTGCGGAGCATCAACACGCTCGATGGACTCGTGCGGCTGGCCGAGGGAGGCTTCCTGCGCGCGGACGAGTACCGCGAACTTTCGTCGGCCTACCTATTGTTTCGCGTCATCGAGCATGGCTTGCAACTGAAACACAGCCGCCAAACGCACTCGCTGCCGACTGATCCGGCCGAATTGGAATTGCTCGCGCGGCGGCTCGACTTTCCGTCGGCCGAACAACTGACGACGCATTTTCAGCAGCATCGTTCGGCCGTACGGCGCATCTTCGAGAAATACGTCGGCGACGCGAGCGGATCACCGCCGACCGCGACCGACATCTTGCCGGGGCACGAAGTGTCGTCGGTCAGTCCCGTTGCCGAGCAGCGACCGCGTTCGCAAATCTGGAATCAACTGTCCGAAGACAACCCGCTCATCGTCGATTGGCGGCCCACCTCCACGGGCCTCGATGAAGTGACCATTGCCGGGTTCGATCAGTTGGGCGACCTGTCGATGATGTGCGGGCTGCTGTTTGTGTACGGGTTCGACATCGTTGAAGGAGATGTCTTCACGGAAGAGCGAACCGCTGATTCGAGCCAACCGTTGCGCTTCGTGAATTCGTTTGTAGTCCGACGGCGCAAAGGGGTCGGGAGTCTTTTTCCTGCCGCCGACATCGTCGTGGATCGCGAGTTGCAGAACAGGCGGCAGGAAAAAGACTCCCGACCCCCTGACGTTCTGCATCACGAATTGCTCGAACTGCTCGACCAAGCGCGCACCGGCAGCCGCCGCGAAGCGCAGGCGAAGCTCGCGAAACGAGTTTCTGAGGCGCTGCCGACAGCTCGGCCGGCCGGTCCCGTACAATCACCGGTCGAGATCGACTTCGACAACGACTCGCACCCGGACCTGACGCTCATCCGCATCGCGTCGGACGACACTGGCGGTTTTTTGTACGAGTTGACTAACTCGCTGGCACTGCTGGGCATCGACATCCGGCAGATGTCGATTCGCACCGACGGCCCGCGCGTGCGCGATACGTTGCTGGTCACCGACGACTCTGGCCGCAAGCTGTTGGATGAACAACGTCAGCAAGTGCTTCGCACAGCAGTCGTTCTCATTCAGCACTTCACCGATTTGTTGCCGCAGTCGCCCGACCCCGAAGCCGCGCTGCTGCACTTCCAGGAGTTGCTCGAACGAGAATTGCTCGAAGCGGACTGGCTGACTCGGCTCACGTCGCTGCAACGCCCGGAGGTGTTGGCCGCGCTCGCGAAATTGCTCGGCGTGAGCGATCTGCTGTGGGAGGATTTTCTCCGCTTGCAGCACACGAATCTGTTTCCCGTCGTGACCGACATCGTCGGTTTGCGGCTGCGCAAGCCACGCGCGTTGTTGGCTGCGGAACTCGAAGCCGAGCTGGCTTCGAGTCGAACATTCGCCGAATGCTGTGACCGGCTGAACGCTTTCAAAGACCGGGAGATGTTCCGCATCGACATGCGGCATGAGACCGGGATCGTTCCCGACTTCATCGAGTTCGCGGGCGAACTGACCGAACTTGCTGAAGCGGTGATCGCCTCCGCGTGCGAGATTGCAGAGCGGGAGGTCATCGCACGGCAGAGGGATCGGGTGCTCGGTTTTTCGGAATTGGCGGGAGGTGAGTCGAAGTTGCAATCTCCGCGTTCGTCCCGCCAATTCCGAAAAACCGAACACCCGACCCCGGCGTATTGTGTCGCCGCGCTCGGCAAGCTCGGCGGACGCGAACTTGGATTCGCATCGGACATCGAACTGCTGTTCGTATTCGATGGTCCCGCACCGTCTGAATTTTGCGAGCGGCTCGTCGAACTCTTTCAGCAGACGATTCAAGCGAAGCGCGCCGGCATTTTTCAGATCGACTTGCGGCTGCGGCCTCACGGACGAGCCGGCAACTTGGCCGTGTCGTTCGACGAATTCACGCGGTACTTCGCGGCGAACGGCCCGGCGTGGCCGTTCGAGCGGCAATCGCTCATCAAGCTGCGTTCCATCGCGGGTGATGCCGCGTTTGGTGAGACAGTGCTTCGCCGGCGCGACGAATTGTTGTTCGGTCCAGTCCGTTGGGAGGTCGCTCCCGTCCGAGCCATGCGCGAACGGCAAGCACGGCAGCACGTCCAAGCCGGTACGTTCCACGCGAAGCTCAGCCCCGGCGCGCTGGTCGATGTCGAATACCTCGTGCAGTTGCTGCAACTCACTCACGGAGAACGGCACCCGGCCGTGCGTGTCCCCGGCACACTCGACGCGCTGGCCGAGTTGTCGCAAGGAAACTTGATTCCGAGCATCGCTGCGGAATCGCTGCGCGCGGCGTACCTCTTCTTTCGTCGCCTGATCGACGCCCTGCGCATGGCTCGCGGCACCGCCGACGATCTGACGCTGCCACCCGCTGATTCCGAAGAGTTGGCTGGCCTCGCACGCCGGCTCAACGTCACGTCCACCGACTTGATCCAACTCACCGAGCAACACGCCGCCGATGTCCGCGCGTGGGGCTGGTCGCTCGGCTGGCCGATCTCGCCGGCCTAAAGGCTTCATCATTCTGCCCTCATCGTTTGCAAAAATTGGTTGGCAGAACGATGAGGGCAGAACGATGAAAACTTGGGCTATTTCTTGCCCAGCTTCGTCGCGAACGAGACTTGCCGGAACTGAGCTGACTGACACGCATCGTAGATGCGCACGACATCGCCGAGAGGCACCGGGCCGTCGATTTCGAGGATCACCGGAATATCCGGCGTGGTCTCGGCAAGAGCCAGCAGTGTCGTTCGTAAGGAAGGTTCGTCGGAATACTCGCGATCGTTGAGTTCAACGACCGTCACGCTATCCGTGCCTTCGGCCGCTCGACGATGCAGCCGCAACCAGACTTCTCCAAACGGCCGCTCGACGATGACTGGATTCGCCGCCTCAACCGCTCCGGCCGCCAACTCGGTTGGCAAGAGCGACTCCACCGTCTGACCAGCAGACGCGCATACGAAGAAAATCAACAACTGAAAAATGACGTCGATCATCGGCGTCATCGACGTGTTTTCAACTTCGTGGCGGCGAGTGGGAATTCGCATGAGTAGGGGCGAGGGGTTAGGGGCGAGGGGCGAGCGCTGCCACTATTCGTGCAGGACGGCGAAGCCGAGCTTGCGGATGCCGAGCTTTGCACAGGTCAGCATCAACGGTTCGATCTCGCTGTAGGGAACGCGGGCGTCGGCTCGCAGACGGACTTCGATCTCAGCGGCCTGTTCGGGAGTTTGCGCTGCTGCGAGAAGTTGTTGTTCGATCGCCACTCGCTCGGTGCGCTGGTTGCCGAGCAACCAGACACGCTCGGTGGTGATCGTGATGACGAAGCGGCGCGGCGAAGGGGGCGGTTGATCCTGGGCCATCGTCGCCTTCGGCAGCGTGACCTTTTCGTTCGCGTCACTGCGGACGATGTACGTTGCCGCCAGAAAAAAGATGACGAGCTGAAACACAATGTCGATGAGCGGCGTGATATCGAAGCTCAGCCCAAGTTTTCGCTGGCGAGTCGGGATTCTCATGGCAGACCTCGTGGGGCAGTTTTTCAACCTGCCAGTCTTTGAATGATTTCCGTGAGGTTACGATCTCTGTTGGATGCACGGGCAGGTTGAAAACCTGCCCCACGAAATTACGCCGACTCCGGCTTTCGTTCGCTCTTCGCGACGACTTTCGCCTGCGAGGCCGCGGCCGCGGTGCCGGGATTCTCAAGCTGCATCTCGGTCGCTGGCTTGCCGCGAAGACTGGTACTCGCCTTCGCGCGCTCGGTACGCGGTTCAGACAGCGCGAAGCGTTTGTAGTCGGCGAAAACCGCTTCGGCCGTCAATGCGCCGTCGGCGACCAACTGATCAATGCGGTTACGAAAGTGAGCGAACGCCGCCAGCGCGGGGATCGCCACGCACAAGCCTTGCAACGTCGTGACCAATGCCTTGTAGATGCCGGGAGCCAGTTCCGACACCTGCGGGTTCGCCTTCTGCTCGAACTCCATGAAGGCCAGGATCATGCCCCAGACTGTGCCCAGCAGTCCGAGCATCGGCGCGATCGTGCCGATCACCGAGAGGTACTCAATCTTTCGATACAGCCGTGCGGATTGCTCGACTGCCGCGTCTTCGAGCGCCTTCTCTACGGATTGATAGCCAAGGTCCGTCTCTCGCAGTCCCGCCGCCAAAACGTAGGCCAGGAAGCTGGGATGAAACTGACACTGCTGCCGAGCCTCCTCGAAATGCCGCAGCGTCAAATGATGATGAATCGAATCGGCCAACCCCGGCGGGATCAGTGCGTTCTGTCGCAGACTGATGAGATGCTCGACGATCAACGAAACCATCAAGAAGCTTAGCCCGGTGATGATGTAGCCGATTGTTCCGCCCGCTTCGAACAATTCTCCAAGGCTCATCATCTTTCGAGCAACTGGGGCCGCTGGGACGGGATCAGCGGCGAACAACGATTGATCGCCGACGAGCAGCGCGAGTGCGATCACGATTCCGATTCGTCGCCACGACATGAACGACTCCATTCACAAATCCTGGATGGCTGATAACGACTCACTGGTGCGAGTTGGGAGGGAGTGTAGCGTTCTCCGGAATGCAGGCGAGCAGGCGGAAAATGAAGGGCGGAAAATGAATTTGGACAGGAGGATTTGGAACAGGAACTGACGCGGCCCTCATCTTCCTGTCCCCAATCTTCCTGTCGAAAGTGCGTTTTCCTGCCAGATCTTTCGCCCTTCATTTTCCGCCAGCCAGCCCGCATTCGAACTGCAACTTCAACATCGCCGACTTCACCACGTGCATCGCCATCAGGTCGGTCTCGATCGCCTTTGACGAACAAACAAAAACCGGTGCCTCACGAGTTTCCCAACCGGCCGTGGGCAACCGGCCGTGACTGCCGCGCACGATCGAAGCGTCGAGGCCAATGACGTCCATGTAATACCGAAAGCCGAGCAACTTCTGCATCAGGCGTCTCGCAATCCGCAGCTTCGGCCATTTCAGTTGCGGATCGAGAAACAACTCGACCGGGTCATAGCCGGGCTTGCGATGGATATCGACCGTCCGCGCGTAGTCAGGAGCCAGCGCGTCGTCGAACCAAAAGTAATACGTGAACCACGACTCTGCCGCAGCGATGACCACCAGCTCGCCGGAACGTTCGTGGTCAATGCCGAACTCAGCTTGAGCGGCGCGGTCGAGGACACGTTCGATCCCCGGTGTTTTTCGCAGCAACTCCGCAACGCGAACGACATCTTCTGACCGACGAACATAGACGTGAGCGACTTGATGATCGGCAACCGCAAAGGCTCGCGATGCGCCGGCATCGAGCGTCTCCCAACCGAGCTTCTCGCGTCGCGCAATCACGTAGCCATGTTCTCGCAACACGCGATTGATGTGAACCGGCTGGCTGACGGTGGTGATTGCGTACTCGGACAAGACCGCGATGTCGGCTCCGCGAGTTCGTGCCGCGTCGATCACCTTGCCTGCCTCGGCATCGACCGCTCGGATGTCCTCGGCAATGCGCGGATCGTTCGGGCCGAGCCGTTGCAGGTTGTAGTCCAGGTGCGGCAAGTAGGCCAAAGTCAGCGACGGATTGTGCTCCTGCATGACGGCGACCGTCGCATCGGCAATCCAGCGAGTGCTGGTGATGTCCGCCCCCGGTCCCCAAAACTTGAAGAGCGGAAACACTCCCAACCGTTCTTGCAGGTGATCCTTCAAGTCGGCCGGCTGGCTGTACGAGTCCATCACTTTGCGGCCATCGGCGGGATAACTCGGCCGAGGCGTCACCGACCAGTTCACGTCGGCGTACATGTTGAACCACCAAAACAGCTTTGCCACTGAGTAGCTCGGATCGCGCTTTCGCGCCGCGTCGTACAACCGCTCGCCGCGCACGAGTTGATTCGACTGCCGCCAGAACAGCACTTCAGCAAGCTCTCGCCAATACCAGCCGTTCGCGACGATGCCATGCTCGCGGGGCAGCGTTCCGGTCAACAGCGTCGCTTGAGCCGAACAGGTTACGGCCGGCAGCACGGTCCCCATCGGGATCGCGAAGCCGTCGGCGGCCACACGCGAGATATTCGGAGTGTTCGGGCCGAGCATCTCGTGCGTGAGACCAACGACATTGATGATGACAAGTGGACGAGCCATGACGGAATTTGAGATTTGAGATTTCAGAACAACAGGGCTTGTACCAATGCTGCGGGTGGAACAACGCCGTCGTCCGGCAGGGACTCGCCGATGACAAACCACGGACTCGGCTCTTGCTGTTCGGCGGCAAAGACGGCCGCCTCCGAACCGAACTGAGCCAACGCGGTGCGAGCCGTTGCGGCGGCGAGGTCTGCTGAGTTGCACTCACGGCTGATGTGCAGCAGCACGAGTTGCCTCAGCCGATCCGGGCTGGATTGCTTGAGCACTTCACGGATCAATTCGCAGGCTTGTGCGTTCGAGAGATGTCCTTCATCGCCGAGAATTCGACGAACCAGCCAAGGCGGGCGCGGGCTTTGTCGCAGCAATTCCGGGTCGTGATTGAACTCCAAAGCCAGCAGTTCAATATTCAGCAACCGCTCCAAGAGACCGCGATCCCAACAGCCCAAGTCGGCGGCGTAAGCGAAAGCCGACTGTGGCGACTCGAAGCGAAAACCGAACGTCGCGCCGCCGTCGTGTCGCACTCGAAACGGACGGCATTGCCAGTTCGCTGAGATCGCGATCGGACGCTCGCCGACATACGGCCGGAACAGCCGCTCGCGTTCGAGGTCGCGAAAGTCCGGGCAACCCAAGCGAAACGCCGGCGCGTGATCGCGATGACAAAACACAGGCACACGCGATGACCAGCAGCGGCTCAACGATTTGGGAGTCCAATGATCGCTGTGTCGATGCGTCACCAGCACGCCGCGAATCTGAGACCACTCGGCATCGACCGTCGCCAGCCGCGAATCGAGTTCCTTCGGCTCCAATCCGAGGTCAATCAGCCAGCGTTCGCCATCGCACTCGACCAGCGCTGAGTTTCCCGCGCTGCCGCTGGCCAAGATCGTGAGTCGTGCCGTCATCAAGGGGTTCCAAGAATGTAGACCGGTCACTCCGTGACCGGAAAACTTCGAGTCACGGAGTGACTCGTCTACTATCGCGCGGTCCAACCGCCATCGACTGTGACCAAGCTGCCGGTCATGTAGCTGGAGGCGTCGCTGGCCAGAAAGATCGCCGCTCCTTGGATTTCTTCCATGCGGCCCCAGCGCTGAAAGGCGACCGCTCCGACGACGTTCTTCTTCGCGTCTTCCGTCTCGGCGATCGGCACGTTCATCGGCGTCAGGAACGGGCCGGGGCAAATCGCGTTGACGGTGATGTTCCACGCGGCGAGTTCCAAGCCGAGGGTCTTCGTCATCTGTACGACGGCCCCTTTGCTGGCGGCGTAGGGCGAACGCAGCGCCAAGCCGACCAAGCCGATCGTGCTGGCGATGTTCACGATTTTGCCGTACTTCCGCGATTTCATGTGCGGCACGACCGCTCGCATGCCGAGCCACACGCCGTCAGTGTTGATGCTGTTGACCTTTCGGAATTGTTCGAGCGTCAGCTCTTCGATCGGCCCGCGAATGTTGATCCCGGCGTTGTTCACCAGAATGTCGATCTGCCCGAACTCAGCGAGCGTTCGATCGACCATCGCTTTCGCGGATTCCTCGGACGACGCATCCGCCGCGATGGCGACCACTTTGCGGCCGTACTCGCGTTGGATCTGCTCAGCGACGGCCTGAGCCTCGTCGATGTTTCGACTGGTCAGCAGCAAGTTCGCGCCTGCCGACGCCAGCCCCTCGGCCATTGCCTGTCCTAATCCTTTGGAGCCGCCCGTCACGATCGCGGTCTTGCCGGTCAAATCAAACTGCTTGATGCCAGGAAGCATGAATGTGTCCTCAATGAAGTCAGAGAAGAGATCGCTGCGAAACAGGGGCGGCATGCTAGGAACGGCGAGACTGATTTTGTAGGACGGGCACTCCTGCCTGTCCTGCGGCTACACTTCGCCGCCATGCGAAACGCGGTCTTTGAATTCCTGCTGTTCGGGCTGAAAGAGGCGCGGGCCTGCATCTTCGCCGGAAGCTTTTTCGTGGTGCTGATTCTCTCGAAGACGCTGCCGCTGGGGCCGTTGCCGAGGTACGACTTCATTTTGATCGCGGCGATTGTGCTGCAAGTCGCATTGCTGGTGAGTCGCATTGAATCTCTGTCGGAAGCGGTCGTGCTGGGATTGTTCCACGGCATCGGCTTGATGCTGGAACTGTTCAAGACGCATCCGGCCATTCACTCGTGGAGCTATCCGGAGTTTGGTTACACGAAGCTGGGCACCGTGCCTCTTTACAGCGGCTTCATGTACGCGGCGGTGGCCAGCTACATGTGTCAGGCATGGCGGATTTTCCATCTCGAACTGAAACACTATCCGTCCTATCGCCTGAGCCTCCTGCTGTGCGTAGCGATCTATGCGAACTTCTTCACGAATGCCTTCGTGCGCGACGTGCGGTTCGTGCTGATCCCGCTGGTCTTCGTGTTCTTCTGGCGGACGCAGGTTGATTTCACGGTTTGGAAAGCCCGCCGCCGGATGCCGCTGGTGCTGTCGTTTTTCCTGATCGGCTTCTTCATCTGGGTAGCCGAGAACATCGCTACGTTCTTCGGAGCGTGGGTCTATCCCGAACAAACCGCTCGTTGGACCGCCGTCTCCACGCAGAAGATGAGTTCGTGGTTTCTGCTGGTCATCATCAGCTTCGTGATCGTCGCCGACCTGAAGCATTGGCGAGAGCGCCGCCAGACCCAGTAGCCCGCCCCCTTGTGGGTCGGAGAATTGAATTTTATTGCGGAATTGCCGCTCATTCAAAATCCCCCGACCCACAAGGGGTCGGGCTACGGGCTTTTCGGACAGCCTCTAAATCGTCATCGCCAAGAAGCCACCGTCGACGACGATGTTTTCGCCGGTCAAAAAGCTGCCGGCTTTCGGTGAGGCCATCAGCAGGATTGCTCCGGCCAGTTCTTCGGGATTGCCGAAGCGGTTCATCGGCGTGTGCCGCATGATGTTCTCGACACGATCGGGCGTGAGCACTTTGCGGTTCTGCTCGGCGGGGAAGAAGCCGGGCGAGAGGGCGTTGACGCGAATGCCCTTCGTGGCCCATTCGCGAGCCAAATTGAGCGTCAGATTGAGCACCGCCGCCTTCGTCGCCGAGTAGGTGAAGACGCGCGACAGCGGAATCACGGAACTGAGCGACGCGATGTTGATGATCGAACCGCCGCGTCCCTTATCGAGCAAGAACTTGCCAAACACCTGACAGGCCAGCCGCAACGCTCGGACGTTGATGTTGAAGATGCGGTCCCATTCCTCGTCCGTAATTTCGAGGAACGGCGTCGGCGAGTTCGTCCCGGCTCCGTTAATCAGCACGTCACAATTCCGCCCGTGCTGATCGAGATACGCGACGATGGCTTCCAAGTCAGCTCGGCTGGTTGAATCGGCTCGGAAGAACTCCGCACTGCCGCCGGCTTGCTGAATCGTGGCGACGCGAGCGTTGCCATCGACTTCATCGCGGCCAACAACCATGACGTGCGCTCCAGCACCAGCGAGTGCATCGCAGAATGCTCCGCCCAGCGTGCCAGTACCGCCGATGACGACGGCAGTCAGGCCGTCGAGGCCAAAGAGAGATTGCAGATAGTGATTCGATGACATGACTTCACTTTCGAATGCGATGGTAGGCTTGATCCTGAAGACTGTTAGCCGATGAACTCCAACTCGACCGGCTTCGGGATGATGCGTGATTCGTAGGCTCGCCGCAGCAACAGTGAAACCGCCTCGCGGCCGCGGGGGCCGAAGTCGAGCGTCCAGTCGTTGACGTACATGCCGACGAACTTGTCGGCCTGGCTACGATCGAGGTCTCGGCCGTATTGCAGCGCGTGAGCGAGCGCTTCGGCGCGGTGTTCGAGTCCGTATTGGATGCTCTGCTTGAGCAACGCCGTGACCTCTTCCATGCCTTTCTGGCCGAGATCTTTGCGAATCGCGTTGCCTCCCAGCGGCAGCGGCAGGCCGGTGTCGTCATGCCACCAGCGGCCAAGGTCCACGACCAAATGCAGTCCCTGATTTTGGAAGGTGAGCTGACCCTCGTGAATGATGAGTCCCGCGTCGGCCTTGCCCGCTTCGACGATGTTGAGAATCTCGTCGAACGGATGCACCTCGAACGTGAACGTGTCACCGAGAAGCAGCTTGAGTGCGAGAAACGCTGTCGTCAGCGTGCCAGGGACGGCGATCTTTTTGCCGCGCAGATCGCCGATGCCCATTGGCTGCCGAGTGACGACCATCGGGCCGTAATTGTCCCCCATGCTCGCCCCGCAGGCACACAGTGCGTACTTGTCGGTGACGTAGGCATAGCCGTGCAGGCTGACGGCGGTCAGTTCCAGTTCGCCTCGCTGAGAGCGGTGGTTCAGCGTTTCGATATCCTGCAAGGTGTGCGTGAAGCGATAGTTTCCGGTGGGGATTTTGTCGTTCGCCAACGCATGAAACATGAAGGCGTCATCCGGGTCCGGGCTGTGTCCGACGTTGATCGTGATAGGCATGGATTGGTGGTCGATGATTGGTGGTGAATGGGTTTCCGACAGTTCAAATCGGAGAATAGGCCCGACGTAAACCGGTCGCAACCGCTCGGACTTAACCGACGGTTGGCGAATTGTGTGCGAACTCCGGTCGGCTGACGGTCGTTTTCGACGACGGCTATACTCCGGCCACTGTTGAGCCGAGCGAGGAACTTTTTGAGTACGCTTGGGTTGAATCCTCCGACGTCACTCCAACGGAAAGTCCGGACGTGGTGAACTCCGATCCCGCACTTTCGCAGTATCTGCACGACCCGGACGTGCAACTGATGCTGCGCGCGAAGCGCGGGGATGACGCGGCGTTTTCGCAGTTGGTCGAGAGTTATCAGGATCGTTTGGTGGGCGTGCTGTATCACCTGCTGGGCAATCAAGAGGCGGCGGAAGATCTCGGCCAGGAAGTCTTTTTGCGGATCTACCGCAACCGGTCGAAGTACGAGGCCAAGGCGAAGTTCTCGACATGGATGTTTCACATCGCGAATAACCTGGCGAGCAACTGGCGTCGCGACGGTGCTCGGCGTCGCGAGGCTCCGCTGGCCGGCAGCGATTCGGGACCGCTGGGGGCTCGACCGCAGGAGCAATTGCTGGCGGAGAAGTCGGCGCTGATGCCGGCTCGCGTGCTGGACCGCAACGAGTCGCAGAAACTGGTGCAGGCCGCGCTCGAATCGCTCAACGAGCGGCAGAAGATGGCGGTGCTGCTGCACAAGTTTGAGCAAATGAGCTACATCGACATCGCGGAGGCAATGGACCTCTCGCCGCAAGCGGTGAAGTCGCTGCTGTCGCGCGCGCGAGAGAATTTGCGAGCGTATTTGGAGCCGTATCTGTGAGAAGTAACCCGCAGCGTCAGCGAGGGTGGGCGCTTCGGTTGACGTGAGTCTTGTGAAGCACTCGCCCTCGCTGACGCTGCGGGTTACTTTCTTAGAACTTTGTCGAATCATGTCCCACGAAAACCTTCAATCGCAGTCCTTCACGGAAAGGTTGGTCGCGTACCTCGACGGCGAGCTGCCGGAGAGTGACGCGCGCGACGTCGAGCAGTCGTTGGCCAGCGACCCAGCGATGCGGGCGGAGGTCGAGCAGCTCAACCGCGCGTGGGATATGCTCGACCTGTTGGAGCGGCCGAACGCTTCGGGTGAGTTCAGCCACCGGACGTTGACGGCGCTGCATGTCTCTGGGGCAACCACCGCGCTGCCGAACGAGCACAGCGCCGCACCAACCGTCGCGATCGAAACCACCCAGCCGAGTCGATTCAAGGTTCCCCGGCTCGTGGCTTGGTCCGTGGGGTTAGTGGTAGTCAGCCTGCTGGGATTTGTCGTGGGCCGCCTGACCGCTCGGCCGGACGGCGACGTGTGGCTGGACGACTTGGCTCTGATCGAACAGCTCGACGTGTATCGCGAGATCGGCGATGCCCAGTTTCTCCGAGACTTCCAACGCGAAAGGGATCGCGATGACCGCAGACCACCGCCGACGCGATGAGCGCGTCGCCGCGTTTCGCCAGAACGCGGGCGAGTCGCTGATATCCCGCGTTCTGGCGAAACGCGGCTACATCGCGGCGGTGGCCGTGACGCTCAGCTTGTCGCTGCTGCCGTGGTTATTTGCGGCGGACGGTCCCGCGCCTCCGCAGCGCGAGGCCAATCGGCAACGGCTGAGTGGGATGACTGCTGCCGAGCGTCAGCGTTTGAAAGAGAACTATGATTTATATCGCGAGATGACTCCGGCCGAACGGGACCGTTTGCGAAGACTCCAGCGCGAGATCGACAGCGATCAGGAACTGACCGCCGCCTTTCACGAGTATCAGCTTTGGGCCGACTCGCTTTCGCCGGTGGATCGGCATGAGCTGCGGCAAGCTCAGGATCCGGAGGCGCGTCGGCAGTTGATCGAGAAGTTCCGTCGTCGTCCGCCGCCCGGTGAGATGCCCGAACCATTCCCGTCGGAGCGTCGTCCGGACGGGCCGCCGTTCGGCCAGAACAACAACATCCGCCAGCGAGCCGTCGAGCGCTTGTTCGGTGAGTTCGCGATGCCTCTCGCGGATCGGATGGGGACGGGCGTGGCGGAGATGGAGGCGATCATCCGAGTTCTCGAACGCGAGCTGCCCGCCGAGTCGCGCGACGAGCTGAAACAGCTCGACGATTTCTCGCGCAAGGTTCGCGTGTTGAAGCTGTGCTTGGAACGACGCCCGCTCGCACCGCCGAGCGTGCGCCTCTTCGGACCCGGCAGTGAAGTCATCGACAAAGTGTTCGCGGCCTTGCCCGATGGACCGGTTCGGCAATTTGCCGGCAATCGAAACTCCCCGCCGAATCCGCGGCCCAATCAGCCCGATCCGCGCGGCGCAATGCTCGTCATGGTGATGGTGCGCGGGCTGGTCACGGAGACTCTGCGAACGATCGAGGATCATCGTCCACGCAACGAACTCCTGATGGCTCAGATGGAAAAGCTCTCCGAGTCCGAACGGACGCGGCTCAACGCTCTGAATTTCAAGGATCGCGAGCAGGAACTCGTCCTGCTCATCGTAAAGGAACAGGTTCCAGGCATCGCCGAGTTACAGCAATTGCTGGGCAACCCGGACATGCGCCGCTTTCTGGAAGACATGACCAGCCGCATTCGGCCTGGCTCAGGCCCTCCTGACGGCGACGACCGGCGCGACAAAAAAGGGCGGCCAGGGCCGTTCGACGGGACTCGGCGACCGCGCGATCCGGATTCGCCGCTACCGCCCAATCGTCCCGAACCCAAGGATTGATCGACCACCATGCGGACGCTTCCTCGAACTCTTCTCAGCAGACATGTGGCGAAAACATTACAGGCGAGCGGGGCGGCGTCAGCCCCCCGGTCCTTCCGCGAGCACACCGGGGGGCTG
>CAMDEA010000088.1 GCA_945893045.1 Planctomyces sp. SH-PL62 | reverse complement strand
ACATCCACGTTCGCATAGTCGTGGGCCACGATGTTTCTCATGCCGCGCATCTTCCGGAAGGGAAGTTCGGGGATCGCGATCCGAGTCTCTTCGGTCAGGTGGGCCGTGGCTTCGCCGATGATTTCGATTCGCCGAATGATCGCGTCTTGCTTTTCGATATTCGCTGGGAATTCTGCCGGCGAGACATCGCGAACATAGCTCATGATCAAACGAGCGGCATTCAGGATGTCTCGCAGACGACGGAGTTGGTCAGCTTCCATAGATGCAGACCGCCGTTTCCAAGATATGCCGCCGCGTCTCGGGATTCGCCGACTTGTCCAACGAATGCCGCAGCACAAAATCCACCCGCGCTCCGGCCAATTCTTCCGCCTCACCCGCCATGTCCAGCAGCTCGTCCGTGCTGACGTCGCGAGCGGGGTCGAGCGTCACCAGCAAGTCCACATCACTGCCAAAGGTCGCGGTGCCACATGCCACGGAGCCAAACACGTCCAGACGTCGAATGGCTGGTCGTTGTCCGAGCGGTCGTAGCCGTTTGGCAACTTCGGACAATTCGCTGGGTCGGCTGCGATCGGACATTGGCAAGTCCCCCTCATTCTGGCGGCCTCAGTTCGCTGTGACCGCCTCAACCTCTCGTTGGCGACTGTAACATAGCCTCGACCCCGCGTCCTGGAAATCACTCGCTGCCTCGACGCAGCTCACCAATTGGCAACCTGATAGTCCTTCAGGAATTGACCCCACACGTGCTCGCCGGTCAGGAAGCCGGTGAAGATCGGGTCGCAGATCCTGGCGGCTGCGTCGACTTGATCGAGCGGCGGACGAAAGCCGTGGACTTCGGCTTTGTGTTGAGCAATCGCGGCCGGATCCTCATCGGTAATCCAACCCGTATCGACACTATTCATGTGGATGCCGTCGCGAGCGTAATCCTGGGCGGACGTTCGCGTCAGCATGTTGAGGGCGGCTTTGGCCATGTTGGTGTGCGGGTGTTTGTCCGTCTTGAAGGCCCGGTAAAAAATGCCCTCCATCGCTGACACGTTGACGATGTGCTTGTCGCGGGATTCGACTCGTTGCATCAGCGGTTTCAGACGGGCATTGAGAATGAACGGAGCGATCGCGTTGACGAGCTGAACTTCGAGCAGTTCCACCGTCGGGACATCCGCCAGGCGCAACCGCCAACTGTTGATCGTCCGGAGGTCAACCTGCTGCAAATCGCTGTCGAGTTTCCCGGTCGGGAAGAGTTCCTCGCCGTTCTCAGTGTCTCCGGGAGCCAATGGACTCTGAGATAACTCAGCCGCTCGCTGAATCCCCGCGAGGCTGCTACCGACCTGAACCGGCAGTGTTGAATCGGTTGACTCCAGCAGGCCGCCCTTTCGGCGGAGCGACTCGTACGATTCCAGCAATGGCCGGGCCGCAGCAGGCAGTTCGGACGCAAGCTTCCGCTCGTCGGCCATCAGGTGGCCGTAGAATCCCGGCGGGCGTCGGACCGTTTGGCAGGCATTGTTCAGGATGAAGTCGAGCCGCGGCAGTGTCTCACAAAGATGATCCGCAAAGGCTTCAACGCTTGGCGTGTGTCGTAGATCGAGGCCGTGAATCTGAAGTCGTGTCGTCCAGTCGGAACTGTCGTTTTCGGCCGTGAAACGCGTGGCGGCATCTCGCGGAAATCGAGTGGTCACGATGACATGGCAACCAGCTCGCAAAAGCTTCAACGCTGCGTGAAATCCGATTTTGACTCGGGCACCCGTGAGCAACGCAAAGCGACCAGACAGATCGAACGTCCGCTGCCGACGCTCCCAGTTGAGTTCGGCACAGTCCGGACAAAGGGAGTCGTAGAAAAAATGGACGCGATCGAAATCCTGTTTGCAGATGTAACAGCACCGAGCAACGCTCAGGCGATCAATGAAATGTTCGTCTTTCGGATCGACTGCCGGTGGCGGCGGTTTTGTTTCGAAGGGAGCCGGCGGACACGGTTTTTTCAACTGCCGCGTTCCCAGTGGATTTCGGATTCCCGTGCGAGCCAGGCGATGTTCGTCTTCCGCCTTCTTTCGAGAAATCGCGGCCTGCTCACGCTGTTTGAACGCCCGCATCAATTGTTTTCGAGACTTGCGATCCGGGCTGGCGACGCGTTCGGCCGCCTGCACCAGCCGACAACGGTCGTCACCCGAAAGCCGAGTGAGTAAACCACGATCCGCAGCAATCTGCTCGACAATCTCGATAGCGCTCGCAAGAGCCTCGTCCGATGGAGCGGGTCGTTCGATGGAATCAGCAGAATCATCCACAATAGGTATCCGAAGTCCTGGAAATGCGTCAGGATAGCAGACGATTCGACTTCGTCGATCAACGACAAACTTCTGAGAACGTCGGGCTCAGCATTTTTTCTGGCAACATCAGCCGCCACGCGCGAGAGTTCGATGATTGACCCACTTCAAAGACTTGGTCAGGCTGATTGCGTCGATGCCGGTCGCTGTGGTGCCTTGGAGTGAGCATCGAGCCAAGCGAAAGTGAGTGACCGTGGTTCTGAGACTTTCTGCCAAACTGGGGACGAAAATCAAAGTCGCGCCGAAAGCGGTGTTGCCATTGGACGCGACTCCGTTGGCGGATTGGTCGGGGCATTTATTCACGGCGAATCGGACGCAGTATCTGATTCTGACGAACACGGCGTCGCTGTACTCGGCCATTGGCTTCGCTCGCGGGATGACGAATGACTCCGCATTCATCGTCGCCGCTTTGGCAGTGATCCGTGATGCGATGGCGGACGATGGTTTTGAGGAGACGTATCTTCAACGCATCGTTCCAGAGACGGGAACTGTGCAGTTCTCGAAAGCATTCAGCCGTTCCGTGACCGGCTCGATGAATGACATGATCCATTGCTGGAAGTTCCTGTTGGAACGAGGCGAGGAATCGCCTTTTGAAGTGGCTCACAGGATGAACGACATGCCGATGAAAGCGTTGAAATACAGCAATCCGCGTAAGGTCTTTGCGTCACTCGTCGAGCAACAATTCTCCGAAATTGGCACATCGGCGAAGTAGAGTGTCCTCTTACTTTCCTCCTTATCCGTTCCGGACTGCTCACATGCCAAAGGACAAAGCCGCCAGCAGGGGACCGCGTTTCCCCAACGATGCTCCCGGACTCGTGGCGGTGCTCAATAACCGCGCGGACTTTGAACGCGCGGAATCGGAACACTGGTATCGCATTCCCGAAAAGACGGCACCCGATGGAGTCGAGAAGATTCGATGGATTGCGTTCTATCTCACGCAAACATTCGAACGCGAGAAATGGTCTGTCCGTTATTGGGCCAAGGTCGAACGAATTGATCGCCGTCGGCGCGTCGAATTGTTGCCTTCTCAAGCCGGGCATCCGCGAGCGCAGGACTGGTATCACCGCATTGCACTCGATCGCTTGCAGGTTCGGCCTGAGCCGATTTTGAGCCGCCGCCAACGCCGCATCGTTTTTGTTCCGTCGATTTGGAAGAAGTTCCAGACCGCTTTGGAGATCAACGACCTCGTGCATGGCAGTCCGTTGGAAGATCGACTGTGGGCCGCGTTCAAACTGGAAGGGATCGAAGCCGAACGGCAGTGGTGGGAAGGGGACACGAAAACTCATTACTGCCTGGATTTCGCTCTCCTTTGTCACGACCGGAACATCGACGTCGAATGTGATGGCGACCGCTGGCACAGCAATCCGCAAAGGGCCGCCTACGACAATGACCGCAACAACTTTCTCGAACAGCGGGGCTGGCACGTTCTCCGTTTCAACACCGGCCAACTGACGAAGGATTTGCCCGGCTGTATGCGCAAGGTGTCCACAACGGTGAACCGCTGCGGCGGGTTGCTGCGCTTCGATGACTCGATCAAATCGGTTCCGATCACGGAGCCTGATGGGACCAAGCAATTGCGGTTGTTCTGAAAACTGAGCGACGTCGCCGCATTGAGATTCCGGGAGGCGTCGATCACGTCCTGAATCGCGGAGTCGATCGCGCGGACAGCGTTCGCGACGACGAAGACCGGCACGAATGTTTTCGGTTCTTCAACCACGTCGCGCTCGGCGCGGGTTTCCTGAGCTCGCCGCTCATTGGACACAAGGCATTGCTGTGAACCGGTCACCGCGGTCGCGACTCGGATTTCTATCGGGTATTGATCAAGCGAATGATCTCGACACCATAAGGTTCCAACGGCAACGTGACGACGCTTTCCTTGACCTCGATCTGCTGGCCATTCTGCAAGACGATCTGGCCGAAAGTTTTGGTCTGGCAGATCAACTCCACTGCTTGACGGTTCGCGGCGACGTTGACGACGACCGCGAGCAGACTGTCTTTTTCACGAACGACTTTCATCTTCACGGAAGGCGTCCCTTTGCCGACCGCGAGGTCATTTGTTTCCGTGCCGGCGAGGAGCCGGGGGCCGATGTCGGCGAGGTCGTGGTTCAAACGCTTCACGCTCTTCCACAATTCCGGCTGGGCCGCGGCGATGGTTGTCTGAGGCCGGCCGGTGACGGTGCCGTAGGAATAGTAGCCAATGCCGTGGGCTCCTTCGGCCAGAGCGAGAAAGGCCATGCAGCGCAACTCGGCTGGCGTCGGATAACGGTCCTTCGCTTCCCAGACAAAGAGTTGCAGGACTGGCAAGATGGGTTTCTTGTGAGCGGTCGCCGTGCGGGCGCGGGCCACAGCGTCGCCAACGCTGGAGATGGGCTGGTAAGGGACGGGGTAAAGATACGGCGCGGACACGTCGATGGCCGTCACAAGGTTCTCGTAGACCGCCTGCGACGGCAGCTTTCCCATGACCACGCCGGCGGGCTCGTCCTCCCAGTAGCCGATGGCGTTCATGATCGGCCGGCTGGGTACAGCGGCGCTGGTCTTGGCATTGGCCTCGGCGACCTGCTTGAGAAGATCCTGCTTCAAGTACAGAGCCGGGCTGTCGATGCCGACTCCCAAGAGCACACCGCTGAGATCGTCAACCGTTTTGTCGGCATGGCTCGCACCATAAAACCCCTTGGCCGGAAGCGACGTGCAGGATTTTGCATCGCAGGCGAGCACATTAAAGCCAAAGTCGCGCAGCTCACGGAGCGTCTCGTCATCCAGCGGTGCGTCGTAAAGGGCGATCGGAAAGAAGGGTTTGCCGTTGACGCGAAAGGCCCCGTTCTGGTCGTAATCCACGGCCTTAATCGGGGGCAGAGCACCTTGAGCTTGCCCGAAAACAGGTGCCGTACTCAGCAGCGTCAGAGCCGTGATCATCGCTGCGAAGCATTTCATTCCTGCGGCCATTGATGTCTCTTTCCGTTGCCGAAACTCAGTCCCGGCTGTTACGGGTTCGTCAGGCCAACAACTCGCGAACGACATTTCCGTGGGCGTCGGTCAAACGATGATCACGCCCCTGAAAGCGGAACGTCAGGCGTCGATGGTCGATGCCCATCAGGTGCAACATCGTGGCGTGGAGATCGTAGACCGGAACCGGGTTCTCGACGACGTTGTAGGAGAAATCGTCCGTTCTTCCCCAGCTCATGCCCGGCCGGATACCACCGCCGGCCATCCAGACGGTAAAGCAACGCGGGTGATGGTCGCGGCCATAGTTGGTGCCGCTCAATTCCCCCTGGCAATAGATCGTGCGGCCGAATTCACCGCCCCACACGATCAATGTTTCATCCAACAGGCCGCGCTGCTGCAGGTCTTTGATCAACGCCGTTGTGGGCTGATCGGTATCGGCACACTGACCCCGCAGCGCCTTCGGCAACGTGTTGTGCTGATCCCAGCCTCGGTGAAACAACTGCACAAACCGCACGCCGCTCTCGGACAGCCGGCGCGCGAGCAGACAGTTCGAGGCGTAGGTGCCAGGCTTCGCGACGTCCGGGCCGTACATGTCGAGCACATGCTTCGGCTCGGTGGAGTAGTCGGTCAACTTCGGAATCGACGTCTGCATGCGGAACGCCAGTTCGTACTGGGCGATCCGCGTGGCAATCTCAGGATCGCCGACGATTCCCAAACGCTGGCGGTTGAGTTCTCCCAGGTCGTCGAGCATGGCTCGCTTGAGTTCCGGGGCCACGCCGGGTGGGTTCTTCAAATACAACACCGGATCGTCGGCACCACGAAATTTGACTCCCTGGTGCGTGGTCGGCAGAAAGCCACTGCCCCACAAGCGATCGTAGAGCGGCTGGTCGTTCTTGTTGCCGGTCCCGAGCGACGTCATCGCGACGAACGCCGGCAGATCGGTGTTTTCCGTGCCCAGGCCATAACTGGCCCAGGCTCCCATGCTCGGCCGACCGGCGATCTGCGACCCCGTCTGAAAGAACGTCACCGCCGGATCGTGATTGATCGCCTCAGTCACCACGGTCTTGACGAAGCAGATGTGATCAGCGACCGATGCCGTGTGTGGGAGCAGTTCGCTCAACCAGGCCCCGCTTTCGCCGTGCTGTCGAAACCGAAAGATTGACGGTGCAATTGGGAACCGCTTCTGTCCCGATGTCATTGTCGTAATCCGCTGCCCCATGCGAATGCTGTCGGGGAGGTCTTTGTCAAAATACTCCTTCATCGCCGGCTTATCGTCGAACAGGTCCATCTGCGAAGGACCACCGCTTTGAAACAGGTAGATCGCCCGCTTGGCCCGCGGCGTGAAGTGCGGCAACTCCGGCCGGCCACTCGCGGCGAATCCATCTTGAGCGAACAGCGTCGACAGCGCGGCGACGCCCAATCCGGAAGCGCTCTGGGCCAAGAATCGGCGTCGTTCCCAGTTGAGCTGTTCGTTCATCGTCAACCGATCCTTGCTTAGGCGAGCGGCAGGAATTCGCATACCAATCGTAGACCGGACGCCTACGTCCGGTCGGCTCGAACATGACCGGACGTAGGCGTCCGGTCTACGGTCACTTTGATTCTACCGCTCGCTTACTCGAACACGATCGCTTCATCGAGATTGAGCAGCGTATGCGCCACCATCGTCATGGCGGCGTGCTCGGCGGCGTCCAGTTGAGCATCGCGCGCGGATTCGCCGACGCGCAAGAGCTGCTCGGCGGCTGCCGCGTTGTTTCGATAAACCGAACGATACCGTTCCAGCGAACGCCGCAGGACGGCGAGCTCTTCGGGACGCGGCATTCGCGTGAGGATCGTTCGCCAACCGTAGGTCAACTGGTCATCGGCCGACGTGCCTCCGTCCTGCAACATCCGCCGCGCTAGATGACGCGAGGCTTCCACGAAGGTGATGTCGTTCTGCAGCGTGAGCGCCTGCAGCGGTGTGTTGGTCAGTTCGAAGTTGACTCGGCACATGTCGCGACCGCCACCGTCGAACACGGCCATGCTCGGCGGGGCGACGGTTCGCTTCCAGAACGTGTACAGGCTGCGGCGATAGAGACTTTCGCCGTGATCCTGCACATAGAAATCCACGCTCGTCTTGCCGGTGCCGAAGGAAAGTTCCTCCCACAACCCGGCCGGCTGATAAGGCTTCACGGACGGGCCGCCCATCGTTCCCGACAGCAATCCGCTGACGAAGAGCGCCTGGTCGCGGATCGCCGCGCCGGTCAGCCGCCGCCGTGGACCGCGAGACAACAGCCGATTGTCGGGATCACGACTCAAGAGTTCCGGTGTGGTGTGCGACGACTGACGATAGGTGGCACTGGTGACGACGAGGCGATGCAGCGCCTTCATGTCCCAGTTGACGCGAACCAGTTCCGTGGCCAGCCAGTCGAGAAGTTCCGGATGCGTCGGCCGCTCGCCACGGCTGCCGAAATCTTCCGGCGTCCGGACCAGGCCAGCGCCGAAATGATGTTGCCAGAGCCGATTCGCCGTGACGCGCGCGGTCAGTGTGTTCTCTTCACTGACGAGCCAACGCGCGAACGCCAGACGATCCGCCGGTCGCTCGTGCGGCAGACCGCCCAGGCTGCTCGGCAATCCCGGCGTCAGTTGTTCGCTGGTGTCCGGCTGGTTGTAAACGCCGCGGTTGAGCAGATAAGTCGGCCGCCGCCCCGGCAATTCCTGCATCACCTGCACCTGAGTGACGGCTCGCGGTTGCAGCTTCTTGATGGCTTCTGCGACCTCGGCAATTTCTTTCGTCGCGGCTTTACGCTCGGGTGATCCTTCCGCCAACTGCGCGAACGTCGCGTGTCGTGTTTCGAGCTGCCGCTTCAAATCCGCGATTCTTGCCTGCACGGCTGGATTGGGAACCTCGATGAAGGGCTTCGCTGCGCCGTGGCGGCCGTCGATTCCCTTTTCAGGAACGTTATTGAAGAACGCGAAGAGCCGGTAATACTCCTTCTGAGAGATCGGATCGTACTTGTGATCGTGGCACCGCGCGCAGCCGGCCGTCAGTCCGAGCCAGACGGTGCTCGTCGTGTCCACGCGATCGACGACGTATTCGACTTCAAATTCGGCGTCGAGGCTGCCCCCTTCGTCGTTGATCCGATGGTTCCGGTTGAAACCGGTCGCGAGCACCTGCGACGGGGTCGCGTTGGGTAACAGATCGCCCGCGAGCTGCTCGACCGTGAATTGATCGAACGGAAGATTGGTGTTATTGGCTCCCACCACCCAATCTCGCCACGGCCACATGAAACGCTCCCAGTCGGCTTGGTAACCACTGGTGTCGGCGTAGCGCGCGGCATCGAGCCACGCGAGCGCCATGTGCTCGCCGTAGCGCGGCGAATTCAGCAGCCGCTCGACGACCTTTTCGTAGGCATCGTGTGCATCATCCGCGAGAAAGTTTTCGACCTCTGCGATGGTCGGCGGCAATCCGGTCAAGTCCTGCGTCACGCGGCGCAGCAGTCCGACAGGTTCCACCGGCGCTGACGGGCGAAGTCCTTCCCGATCCAGTCTGGAGAGGATGAAGTAGTCAATGCCGTTCTGCGGCCAAGTGGCGTCGCGCACCGTCGGCAGGCTTGGCCGCCGGGGCACCACGAACGACCAATGCTCGGACCACTTCGCTCCTTGTGCGATCCAGCGCCGCAGCAGGTCGATCTCGCCGCGCGTCAACCTCCGCTGACCCGCATCGGCCGGAGGCATCTGCACGTCGGGGTCGTCACTTTGCACGCGTTCCAGCAGCGTGCTTCGCTCCGGTTTTCCCGGTGCAATGGCCTGCGATCCGCCGCGCTCGGCAATGGCGCTCGCCAATTCGTCGAGCCTCAAATCGGCCTTTCGCTGCTTAGCATCGGGACCGTGGCAATGGAGACAGTGTTCGGCCAGGATCGGCCGAATCTCGCGACTGAAGTCGATCGCTTCGTCCGCATCCGCCGCCGCCGGCACAAGCAGACAAAGGCAGACCGATCCCAGCGAGATTAAACTTGCCATGCTGGCCCAATCAGGCATCGCGTCCCACCACAAATTGAAATCGATGAATAGTCGTTTGTGCGAATCGTAAGATCCGCACAGGGAAAGTTGAATCCGTTCGGCTGCGACGATATCTGGTCAGTCCCCGCAACCTTCCGCCGGATAAGGCCGAGAGTGTTTCACCTGCGAAAAGCGAGAAGCCAGCCGGCTGCGAAATCGCCAAATCAAAGGACACTTCTCGCTGATCCCGACTGCTTGACCCCCACCCGCTTGTCGGGTGGGTGAAGAAGATGGGGACGCTAGAAGTCATTTTCCTTTCCACTCTCTATGGGTCCGGGTCCGCCGCCTCCGGCGGCGGACCCGGACACATAGAGAGTGGTGTGGAGGTGCGTTTCTAGCCTTCCGATTTGATTCACCCACCCGACAAGCGGGTGGGGATCTGTCGGCTTCAGCGAGAAGTGTCAATCAAAGTGCTTCATGAGGAAGAACTCTTGGTGGTGTGAGTCATCGCTTGGAACGCATCGCGCAACAGCGACAAGTCGACCGTCACTTCGAGATCCTGGCATCGCGCACGCCATTGAAGTCGGGGCCTCCGGCGGCGACGTAGCCGTTGCTGGTGCCGTGGGGATCGCTGCTGATCCAGAAGGAATACAGCGAGCCGCTGGCCAGATGAAATCGAAACTGCACGCGCTTACCGGCGAGGGCGGCGAGGCCCGGCAGTTCAATGCGCTGCTTGGTATGGTCGCCCGAAACCAGCTCTGAGATGGCGACAACCTTTCCGGCTTCGTCGATGACCTCCACCTTCAATTCGCCGTTTAGATTCACGAAGAAGTGCTTGCCTTTGAACTTCATGTGGCGAGTGGTCAGCACTCCTGGCCCATTCATTGAGGCAAAGCCATCGCGTCGCAGCGTCGCCAGTCCAATGCTGCCGCCGGTGTACATGCCACGGTGGCCGCTGGGAGCGATGCCGCTTGTGCCCATGTAGGGAAAGACGAGTTGATCATCGAGCACGACGAAAACGCCCGACGTGCTGTGAAGATAGGCGCGGTCCCACGAGCCTTCGGTGCGCGAGCCGGTGATGAAACCGCGTCGGTCGGGGCGGTCCCAATGAAAACCATCGCGGCTGAAGCCGAGCTCCAGATCGAGCAGCTTCGGGAATTTGCCTTGGTCGCAGATGTCGTTCTTCGGGCCGCGATGGATGTAGTGCATGCCAACCATCAGGCTCTCATAGGCCACCGCGTTGAGGCTGTAGAGCTGCGGCGTGTCCCCCGCGCCGGGATAGCGGCCCTGCGGCTCGGGCGCGTCGAGGCGATCGGCGTTGGTCCAGTACACGGCCTGGTCCCAGTCGGCTCTCTTCAGGAACTCATCGCTCTCCAGGTAGTAGCGGCTGCGTCCGCGCGACGTCCCCTGCTTGATGCTGAAGCACCATTTCTCGCGGAACGGGTTGAAGAAGAACGAGCAGTAATCATCGGCGGCGATGCTCGTGGTCACCGCGTCCGACCATGTCTTCCCATCGGAGACGTGCAGTGAGTGATTGAATCCCGTCGGCCGCTGCTCCTTCGGAACGTGCAGCCAGCAGGTGAGGAACTTGATGCGTTCGGCGGGATTCGTCGCGTTCAGATCGAGCCACACGCAGTTGTCCGAGCCGCCGCTCGTGAGCTTCGGTCCCGTCCAGCGCAAGCCTTCGGGGAGCAACGAACCGTGCCGCGTCCAAGTCTTCATGTCGGTGCTCGTGGCGAGTGACAGCGGCCCGCGCCAGCCAGCGACGTAGAACATCTTGAAGTGCTTTTCCAACGGGTCATAGAAGACACCGCCCTGGCCGGTGAACGTCGTTGCTTCTTGGCCACGCTCGCCTTGCGTGGAGGGGCCGAGTTCGCGTGCGGTTTCAGCTTTGAGGACCGGATTGCCATCGAACTTCTTCGCTTGGTGGAACGTGCGTTTGAGTGTCGTGCTCTCGATGAGGAAATCATCGACGAATAGCTGGCGACCCACGTCGATGAGGATCGATCTGGGCTTCTTCTGCAAATACGGCACCGGCATCGGTTCGGCCGAGTTCGGATCGCGGAACGGCGGCGGCCAGGGGAGCGGCAGTTCGACGCCATTGTAGAGCACTTCAGGCTTCGGGCCGGTCGCCTTGTTCGCGAGCATCCGCAGCTTCGCGTCCTCGGAGACGAGCTTGCCCGCGTGTACGTCAGCCTCGCGAAATGTCGCCAGCAGAATCTCCGCGTCGGTGTGGCGGTTCCAGTCGTAGAGAATGTGGATCAGTCCATCGGGCGACTCGAAGCCGTCGGGATACGACACCGAACTGCGTTCATCGAGCAGCAGCCCACCCTTCCACGTCTGGCCCTCGTCGTCCGAAAGCCACGCGGACATGTGCGACCGTTTTTGCAGACGCTCCGTCGGCGAGCCGTTCTTCACGAGCAGGATGCGGCCTGACTGGAGCCGTCGCAGAAAGAATCTCGCATTCACATTCTGCACCGTCGCCGCCTGACGTGGCATGCTCCATGTCGCGCCGCCATCGCTGGAGAAACTCTCGTGCGGCTGCCCATTCGTGCGCGCGAGCATCCACAGCCGGCCGTCGCGCAGCTCGACCATCATGTGCTCGTCGAAGTTCCACTCCGGGAACTGCAAGGAGCCGCGTTCCTTCCACAATCGGCCTTCGTCTTTCGAGGCAAACACGCGAGCCGTCTTCTTGTGCCAGTCAGACACCGGCAACAGCCACTCGCCATTCTTCAGCGCCGTTGGCTTATTCAGCGTGCAGCCTTCCGCGAAGAACATCGGCGCAGACCATGTCGGCTCGGCCGCGTCGGGGTCATCGCAGCGCATGTACCAGTTCGTGATGCGACCCTGCGGATCGCCGAGCTGCTGGTCGAAGAACAGCCACAATCTCCCGCGCGGATCGGTCCACAGGTTGCCGACCAACGCCCCGCTCAGCCGTTGCTTCGTCGCGATCGTCGCACCCACCGCGAGCCTTGGCTTTGACCACGACGCGCCGCCATCATCGCTCGTGGCGAGCAGGAAGTAGCCGTCCTTCTTGTCCCCCGTGCCCGTCCAGCAACCCCAGAGGCGACCCTTCGGCGTGCGGTCCATGCCAATGATCATCGCCCCCGGCCGAGCGGCGTCCTGAAACGCCTCGCCGGGATTCATCAGCACTACCGGCTGGTCCGGTTTGATCTCCTGCGCAGCGACGGGCGCAATCAGAAAACAGACGATGAATGCGAGGGCGTGTTTCATAATTTCTACTGTCCTGCTGCAAGCCGAGTTGGTCATCTTCGTGAATCGCAACAACGGTTGATGAAGTTGGTGGGCATGACGACGATCTTGGTGACAACGGTGAATTCCTTTCCGAGAAAAGGCAACTCCATGAACGGTTCTCGTTTTCGTTACTTTGTCGTCGATGCGTTTACGAACCGTCCCTTTCAGGGCAACCCGGCCGCGGTCGTGCCGCTCGATCATTGGAAAGAGGACGCTTGGCTGCAAAGTGTCGCGATGGAGATGAACCTCTCGGAAACCGCCTTCCTGGTTCCCAATGCCCAAGGATTTGATCTGCGGTGGTTCACTCCGACAACGGAAGTCGATCTCTGTGGCCATGCCACCATCGCTTCGTCCGTCGTTCTGGTTCATCTTGGAAAACTGGCGGACGGTTCCCAGGTCACCTTCTCGACCCGCAGTGGCATTCTGGGAGCCCAACGAAAAGGCTCACAAATCCAACTCGACTTTCCAGCCCTTCCCGCGAAACCGTGTGAGACACCGACGGGAATTCTGGAATCACTCAAAGTGCAACCTCGATACGTTGGGCGGTCCACGTTTGATGTTCTGGTGGAGGTCGAATCGGAAAGTGTCGTGCGCGGCCTGACTCCCGATTTCCAGCAGTTGGGCACGGTCCACTGCCGAGGCTTGATCGTGACCGCCCGCAGTGACGATCCGCGATTCGATTTTGTTTCGCGGTTCTTTGCTCCGGCGGTGGGCGTTGATGAAGACCCTGTCTGCGGATCGGCTCACTGCTGCTTGGCTCCGCATTGGAGTGAGCGATTGGGAAAGACAGAAATGATCGGCCATCAAGTCTCGGCCCGGAGCGGCATCGTCTTTGTGGAAGTGCGCGGTGAGCGAGTGATGCTTGGCGGTGAGGGCGTCATCTTTGCGACCGGCGAATTCACCGCATGACGATGTGTTCGCAACATGCCGCGCTGACGGTTCTGCATGCGAAATCGAATCGACCAAGGCGTCTAGTTTGTCGTCCGTAAAAGCAGATGCCGCGGTCGATGACGCTTCTCACATCGGCATCGAGATCGTTGGCACGAGCCTCAACGCTCAGGAGCACCAGCGTGAAAATGGCGACGAAACGACGCATGGCAGCCTCCGGGTTTTGGGGTCGAAAATGGGCAACACGCCGGCTTCGACCGCCTATCCGGCACCGTTTGGTAGTTCGTACCAGTACGAAATCGGCTTCAGGATTCCGCGGTCCACGTCCCACGGACAAATCACACGATTCTCTCCGTTGCTCAACACGCCAGCCGAAACTTTGATCGAGTGCCGGATGAACAAGGCCATCTGTTCCTTGTGGCGGCGGGCAAACTCCACCTCGCCGGAAGTTAGAACGATACCCTCGCCGTTCGTCTGCGTGCCCTTGACCTCGACGTAGAGCCGCTTTGTCTTTCTCGTACACAGGAAGTCATACGGATGGCCCTGTGAGTGATCCTCAACGACGTAGCCAAGTGACTTGAAATACCGTTTCGCCGCATCCATTGCGTATTCTTCCAGTGCTTTGCGAAGTTTGCTGTCGAGCAGAAAGCCTTGGCGCTTCGCTTGGGTCTTTTCGACAGTTTGCGCCACGTCATCGTTGCTGAAAACCATCTTTGCGCTCGTCAGTTTCTCCCTGATGGCCTCAAAGTAGTCCTTTCCAATTTCAAAAACGGCGTACACCGTTTTCTTGCGTTGCGTGATTTCCGCCCCCGCCACCCACACTCCATCGGGAGCGTACAATTCCCATTTCTCGACATCGATTCTTTGGGCATATCTGCTGTTGTCATCTTCGGGGTCAATCCACTTGTCGTCAAAGTTCTCGTAGAAAACCCGTGCGTCGGTGTAATAGACGTAACCGTGCTTTTGGTCGTGTGATCTCCGCTCTGCCAGGTATTCTTCAATCTTGTTGCTGACGTCGTTGGCCGTCCTGGGTCTCCTGGGCGTTCTCACCTTGCCAATGGCATAGAATGGGTTGCCTGAAATTGACCGCTTTCTTGGCACATAGGCAACGAACCAGTCACCGGGAGAGACGTTCGCCATTTGCCGCCAATTTGCCGAGATTCGCCCAGGCTTATAACTTTGGTGTTCATTGCCGTGATCGTCAGCGTACTGGTATTGCATCATCCATAGGTTGTTCTCGATGCCGTGATCGAGGCACGCTTGGGCATCGAAATTTGCGCACCAGTAGGTGGTCATCACAGTCTCCTTATGCGGACAGCTTCCGCTAGTCCAACTGCCTCAGAAACCCAATCGCCTGATCCACGAACTCGGCCACTACCCAGCGGGGGGGACTTCTCTGAATTGAAACGTGGCCGCCGAACGCTCCAAATACTTTCTGCATGGCGGGCGATAGCACCTTGAGCGGCTTCCCAGCGCGGTCTCTCCCCTCGACGCTGATCTGGTATGCCTTCTTGAACAACCTGCTGCTCGTCCCGCCCTTGACCAACACGAGATCATCCTTTTGCTGCTTGAAAACTGACGGATACCTAACGTGGAAGTTCATCCCGAACTCGTTCTTCAGTACCTTCTTGTCGAAGTCACCAGCCAGACCAGCGAGAGCTACCTCAAAGTATCCGGCGAGATACAGTGCTGGCCGGCTGGTTCCATCCCAGCCTCGTTCCGGATGCCACTGCTGCAACCCACAGTAGAACACCAAGAAATCGCCGGGACTTAGATGGCGCAAGGATCGCTTCGGGGACGTCGGGTCGCCGTAGGTGAACGTCTCCCACTCAGGATCAACATGGACCGTCTGCGCCGCGATGAGCTTCCTGCGGACCAAGGGGAAGTAGCGAGCTACCGGCTCCCCGTTCCTGTCGAGGATGTTGCCGTAGGTATGGATGCTCACCCGCTTCTTGTCTGGGATGCAGATAAACTCGAACCCACCGTCCTCAAATAGCGGACCCTGGATGCCACCGCATCCGGCATCGACACCCACGCGCAGTAGCACCATTTGCCTTCCCATCAGCAGTGACCTTTCCGTCTCACCCTCGGCGGGCACTTTGGCATGTCAAGTTCCGAATGCGGGTCGCAGGGCGGTCCATGAACACCGACCTTGAAGTTGTTTTCCAACCACTTGGCAAAGTCATTGATGAACTCTTCGCTGAAATCGCACCGATACCCTGGACCTCTTTTCTCGAAACGGTGATTCAGGTGTTTTCGGGGAATCTTCGAGATGTCGATGGCGTTCCGGCCAAAATAGAAATAATGGTACGAGAGGAGTGCGTAGCGGTCGCTCATGTGTTTCACCGGCACTGCGTCGATACGACGCCCATTGTAGTGTTGGCAGTAGTCAGCGAGCGGAATCTTCTCGTCCACTCTCATCGCGTAGATCAGCTTACCGTGTCCTGCGCTTTCGTCCTTAACCCCGCCAGTCCCAGCGATCCAATCTCCCTCGTCGGCCATTTCGACGATGTTGCGCTTGTGGGATCCGTACTTGCATTTCGCCAAGGTGCAGAAGCCACCAAACGGGCACGGAGCGAAGCCGTGATCATGGTCCACGACGTAGGAATAGAGCTTGGGCATCACGCAAATCCTAGTGGACCGTTATCGTATTACCGTGTCCTCAGCCGCTCAAATTCTTTCCTCGGGCAATTGGCTGGCTTGCTTCACCCAAGCGGCGAATTGACCTTCGTCGAGCGGGTGTCGGCGAACGAGTCGTTCATGAAGGCTGCTCTCCGTAGTGCAGCCGATCAATGCTGCGCGAGGCATCAGGCGGCAAGTCCTTCGCTTGGCCGGCATATTTCATCAGCCGACTGCCTTTCGACGGCTTCGCAGGTTCATCCAACTGAACCGTCACTTCGGTCCCTTCCGGCAACTCGATGGGTGGATCGAGCACGACCACGCCGTTGCGAACTGATCCGTGGAAAGTCATGGTCCGTCTCTCATTCTGTTTCAACTTGAAGTGCCTCGTCGAAAAGCATAACGCACGAACCGCTGAAAACCTGCTGCGAAAGTTGCTGGACCGGTCATGAAGCTGGGAAGCCGACCAGCGCCATTGGCGCGATGGAAGGTATTGATCGGCGGACTCAGATCGAACAAGCCCGCCCTGGCAGCGAGCAATCGAAAACCGAAGTGCCAAACGAATCTACTCCCCGAGCCACACCCAGCGCACGGCGTCGATGGCGATGCGGCCGTCGGTGCCGCGATTCGTGAGGTCCACGCTGCCGCTATTGCCGGCTTTGAAGGTGAACTCGCCGACGGGGACGAAGGCGAAGGGGGTGGTCTCGGTGCGTTGATCGAGAGCGAGTTGGGCGGTGCCTTCGGCGTGCTTGATGGTGATGGGTGTGTTTGTGGCCTGTGCCTTGGAGGGGCGGAAGCCGATGCAGACTTGATAGCGGCCGGTGAGTGGCAGCGTGGGCTGGAAATGGATGCGCACGGGGCCGACTTTGCCCTTCGTCACGACATCGCGATGCGTGCCGGGGCCGGTGAAGACATCGGAGTAGCGCAGCGGTTTGGCGACCACATAATCGGGCAGCGTGCCGTTCCAGCGACCGGACATTTCGGCGTCGAACTCATCGACCGTGATGTCCCGCGCCGCGGTGCTGCCGACGGGGACTTCGGCGCTGAGGAGGCGTTTGCGGCCGGCTTTATCCGTGACGAGCAGGCTGATGGTGTGGACTTTTTCGAGGTCGAAGCTGCGCACCACGCGCTCGCCTTCGCCGCCGACTTTGCCGTCGCCGGTGAAGTCCCAGAGACATCGTAGTGCAGGCGGCTCGCCTGCTTCTTTCTGGTTCGATTCCTGGATCGAGTAAGCAGGCGAGCCGCCTGCACTACGATTCGCGACGGCTTTGAAAACGACCTTCTCGCCGGGTTTCGGATGCTTGGGCGTCCAGGTGAGCTTCACCTGCGGCTGATAGCCGCAATCGAGCGCGGAACCTTCGGAGAGCAGCAGTTCGCGCAAAGCTCTGGCATCCACTTTCTGCACGCTCTTCTTCGTGGTGAGCGCGAGGTGCGCGGCATCACCCGCAGCGTGGCCGAGCATCATGTAGACCGGCTCCATGCGCAGCGAGCAGTAGGCGATGTGCGTGGCGGAGCAGCACACGGGCACGAGCAGGTTCTCCACATCCGGCGGGGTGAGGCTGCGATACGGGATGTCGTAGTTGTTGCACGCGACGTGCCGCGTGTGTTCGGGGACGAGGCGGTTGCCCTCGCGCAAAAACTGGACGGTGTGGCAGTCGATGCCGTAGCTGCCGGTGGCGATGCCGTCGGCCTTCCAGCGGTCCTGCGTGAGATCCTGCTCGCGCAGGACATACGCGCCGACCATGCGACGGGCCTCGCGCACATAGAGCTGGAAGGGGAAGTGACCGTTGTCGGTGAACTCATCCTTCGGCAGACCCCACTTGCGTGATTCGATGAGGAATGCCTCGGGCAAGGCGGGATCGTTTTGCACATAGTAGAGCAGGCTCAGCGCGCGGTCGCGGATGCGTGCGGCGATGCGATCGCGCAGCTCCCACGAACCCTCGGCATAGCCTTCGCTGTTGCCGGGCCAGTCGAACCAGTTGGCATCGTATTTCAGGCCGGGATGCGCCTTGTCGATGGTGGTGAAGAAGTCGCCGAAGCCCTGCGCGCGGCCTTCGAGGATGCGCTTCCCATGCGTGGCGATGAAGGGCGTGGGGTCGTAGTGCTCGGGCTTGGGAAAGAGCACGCGGTTCGTCGTGTCAGAGGTCACGGTGACGCGGTAGTTGTAGGCCATCGTCCGGTGATCCCCCATGCCGCGCTGTTGCTTCGGCCCCATGCTCACACCGGCGAGATACTCGCCATATTCCGCACGCCCTTCGCGTCCCACACGATACGGCACATGCGCTCCAGCCATGAGATCGCCCTCGTAGCTGGCGTCGATGAAGAGATCGCCGCGAAAGGTGCGCGTGGTCTTCGTCGCGATGTCATCGACGACGAGCGCGGTGACGCGGTTGGATCCTTCCGTGCGGCCAAACTCCGGCAGCACATCGCGATAGCGGCAACTGCGCCAGACCCGGATGCCGGGCTGCTCGTTGATCATCTGCTCGAAGATCAACTCCGCCACATGCGGCTCAAAGGTCGCGCCATTGCGGCAGGCTTTGAACTCCTTCGAGTCCGCGCCGTATTTGTCGGTGTAATACTTCACGATGCGCGTGAAGAACTCTTTCGAGAGGCCGCCGATGGTCGCCCTGTCGCCCATGTCCGAAGCGACGAGTCCGCCACTGACCACGCCGCCGATGTGAGCGTTGATGTCCACCAGCGCGACCGTGTGCCCATGCCTCGCCGCCGCGATGGCCGCCATCACACCCGCCGGCGTGCCGCCATAGACGACGACCTCCGCTTTCTCAACCGCCGCATCCGCCGCATGAAGTGGCTGTGAGGCAAGCACGAGACATGCGAGGAGGAGTGCTGGGTGTCGCTTCATGAGTAGCGCTTTCTTCCGTTTGGGCATGGTCAGTCCTTTCTGGCCTCTAGCCGTGCCCGCGCGAGCCGCACCGCGTCGTGCAGTTTGCGTTCGAGTTCCGCCTTGGGGAGCAGCTTCTTCAAATAGCTGGCGACATGAATGCCGCTCTTGTGCAGTTCCAGCAGCGCGACATGTTCGTCACTCTTGCCAGCGCACAGGATGATGCCCAGCGGCTCGGCCTCGCCCGGTTCGCACTCATGGCGTTTGAGCCAGCCCAGATAGAGTTCCATCTGCCCTTTGTCCGCCGCGTCAAATTCGCCGATCTTCAAGTCGATGGCCACCAGCCGGCGCAGCTTGCGATGGTAGAACAGCAGATCGAGATGGTAGTCCCGATCGTCAATCTGCATCCGCTTTTGACGTTCGACGAAGCAGAAGCCGCCCCCCAGTTCCAGGATGAAGGCCTCGATCTCGCGCAGGACCGCCGCCTCGAAATCCTTCTCCGCGTAGGTGTCTTTCAAGCCGAGGAAGTCGAGTACATACGGGTCGCGAAAGACCAAGTCGGGAGTGACCTTATCTTCCTCGCGGAGTTGTTTGAGTTCCTGCCGGATGAGCTTGTCCGGCTTCTTGGAAATCGCGGTGCGCTCGAAAAGCATGGACTGAATCTTTTGGTGGAGCGTCCGCGTGTTCCAGTTTTCAATGCGGCACATCTCGGCGTAGAAGTCGCGTTTGAGCGGTTCGTCGATGTAAACGATCTTCTGGAAATGGGTCCAACCCAATTGTGCAATCAGTGATTGCACAATTAAAAAATCGGGAAAGACCTCGGCAAAGCGGACCATATTGAAGAGGTTTCGCCGACTGTAGCCCCGCCCAAACTCCACGCTCAATTGTGTACTCAGTGCGGACACAATTCGCTCACCGTACTCCGCCCGCTTCTCTTTCAGGATGTCCTGCCGGATGCGCCGGCCGACATGCCAGTAGAGCGTCACCAGCCCCGAGTCGATGGCTCGCGCGACTCCCTCGCGGGCTTGTTGGATCAGTTCCCGCACGTCCGACAGCAAAGCGGCCGGCTTGGCGGGACGGGCCAACACGGTCTCATGTTTCTTAGGCGGCGGTTTACGTTTCATGCTGGCGATGTCCTCACGATGTGCGGTGGCTGGACCCATCATAAACCAACCCTCGGAATTGTCTCCGCTATGACTCGCGAAGCGGATCACCGATGGTCATGCAAGTCATGGCCGTGACTGCTCGGCAGCTTGAACGAAGTTGCGGATGACGGTGCGAACATTGTCGCCGCCGCATTTGCCGCCAGCGGTCGCCTTCTCTTTCCAGTAGGTGGCGGAACGAAAGACCTTGCGTTTGATGAGCACTTGGAGGCCGTCGCTGGCGGTGGTCTCAGGTTCAAAGTGACGCGCCATGTTGTGCAGCATTGTTGACACTCTGGCCCCATCGCATGATCCGCCCTTGGTGGCATTGGCCAGCCAGTAGTCGGGTTCATCCACGATCTTTTTCGCCACGAGGAACTTCACGTCGGAGACGATTTGTGCGTCGGTGGCAGCCACTTTGAGCGGAATGGCGCTAGCCACCGGTAATCTGCGATCGACGTTTTCCGACGAATTACCGGCGGCTAACGCCGTGCCGCTCACAATGTGAGTGCGATTGGGCGTTGACCCGGCGTCGAGCACCATGCCTTCCTTGCTCAAAATCTCGCGCAGCTTGCCGGTGTCGATTTTCTGCACCGTCGTCCTGCCTGCGATGGCGAGATGCGCCGCCGCGCCCGAGGCGTGGCCGAGCATCATGTAGGTCGGCTCCATGCGCAGCGAGCAATAGACGACATGCGTGGTCGAGCAGCACACGGGCACGAGCAGATTGCCAGGCTCGCGTGGCGTCAGGCTGGCATACGGGATGTCATACGGATCGACCGAGATGTGCGGCGTGCGATCGACGCGCAGCTTTCCATCGACCATGAGCCGCTGGATGATGTGACAGTCCACGCCATAGCTGCCCGCGCACACGCCATCGGGCTTCTGGCGGTTTTGCGTGAGGTCGCTCTGGCGCATCACATAGCTGCCGACCATGCGACGTGCCTCGCGCACATAGAGCTGGTAGGGGAAGTGGCCGTTGTCGGCGAACTCATCCTTCGGCAGGCCCCACTGCTGCGCGTCCGAACGAAAAGTCTCCGGCAGTTCGGGATCGTTTTGCAGATACCACAGCAGGCTGAGGAAGTAGTCGCGATGCTGCGCCTCGATCTTCGCCCGCGTCTCCCAGTCCGCCTCGGGGTAGTCGTGGCTGCCGTCCACGAGGTCGCACCAGTTCGCGTCATGCTTGTCATTCGCGCCCGGCTTGCTGATGAAGAGATCGCCGAAGGTCTTGATCTTCCCGCTCAGGATTCGCGCTCCATACCTCGCGCGGAACGGCTCCGGGGCATAGTGGCCGGGCTTCGGGAAGAGCACGCGGTTCTCCGTCCGTTTGGTGATGGAGACGCGGTAGTTGTAGGCCATGAGCCGCTTGTCCGCCTGGCCCTTGTCCGGCCCGATGCTGATGCCCGCGAGCGTCTCGCCAAACTCCTCCGCCCCCTCGCGCCCGACGCGATACGGCACCTTCGCGCCCGCCATCAGGTCGCCCACATAGCTCGCGTCGATGAACACCTCGCCGGTGAAGGTGCGCGTGCTGTTCGCCGCCAGATCATCCACCACCAGCGCCGTGATGCGCCCGCCCTCCAGCGTGACGGTGCGGTAGCGATGTCCCTTCCACACCGTGATGCCCGGCTGAGCTTTCAGCATCGTCTCAAACGTCAGCTCCGCCACATGCGGCTCAAACTTCCGCCCGTTCTTGCACGCGAGGAACTGCGGCGAATCCGCGCCATATTTGTCACGGTAATAGTTCACCGTGGTGTCGATGAACTCCTGCGCCAGCCCGCCCAAGGTTGCGCGATTGCCGATGTCCGTGTTCGTCAGCCCGCCGCTGATGACGCCGCCGACATGCTGGCTCACATTGATCAAGGCCACCCGATGCCCATGCCGCGCCGCCTCCACCGCCGCCATCACCCCGCCCGGCGTCCCGCCATAAACGACAACCTCCGTCTTCTCGACCGCCGCATCCGCCGCATGAAGTGGCTGTGAGGCAAGCACGAGACATGCGAGGAGGAGTGATGAGTGTCGCTTCATGTGTAGGCTCAAAAAAAATGATTGAAGTCAAAGCGCCTTCGCGGCGATGCCAGACATCCAGAGCAGGCGCTGATCGGGAGTGTCACGAGGTGGGCCTACTTCAATCGCTCGAGTTTGCCCTTGCGCTTCACGATGTTCTTGTAGTCCCACTGGATCTCGATCGCCTTCTTGAGCCACCGCTTGAGATCGCTGGCCGCGATCTGATCGGCGGAGGTGTAACGGGCTTCGGCGGCCTGGAAACTCCCTTCGGGCTTAAGACCAGGCTCGTCGAAGGATTGGCCGCTCCAGAACAGGAGGCGGATGCAGTCCTTGAGCTGGCTATAGCCGACAATCGGATTTCCTTCCCAGAACCACACGGGGTGCCGGTGCCAGATCTTGTTCTCGGCGCGCGGCAGGTGTTGATCGATGGCCTTGGCGAGCGTGTCGCAGATTCGCTTGTCGCCGGCCGATTGCGACGCGTTGTAGGCGCGGATGACCTTGTGAATTGGCATGGTGTTGATTCCAGGACTGCGGCGACTTAGCCCCGTCCTACTTCGCAGCAGCCTTCGGAGGCTCGACGGCGACGTCCGCTGTGGGCACCAACTCGATCTTTACGTCGGCTCCTTTGAGGTGCCTGTCGAAAAAGTTTTGAGTCAGGGCGATGATGGCGGGCTTGCCAAACCCACCGCCGCCGTGACCGGAACCCGGCAGCGTTTGCAGCCAGACTTCAACTCCCTTCGCCTTCAACGCGGCGGCGAACTCTTCGCTCTGAGCATACGGCACCAACGCATCGTGAGTGCCGTGCAGAATCAGCATCGGCGGGCTGTCTTGGCTGACGTAATGCACGGGGCTGACCGCGTCGGTCTTCTCCTGGTTGCCTTCCAGGCTGACGCCGATGAGTTGTGAGTACGGGTCTTTCGGCGAATTGAATTGGAAGATGTTGCGGATGTTCTTGTCGTCGGCGGCTTGCTGCATGACGGTGCTGAAGTTCGCAGGACCGTAGATGTCGCAGACGGCTTGCACTCGATCCGATTGGTCTTCGTTCCCGCCGATCGGAGCGAACGCTTTCTTGCCGCCTGCGGTTCCCACGAGAGCCGACAAGTGCCCGCCCGCCGATCCACCGACAACGCCGACATGCTCGGAATCAATGTGGTGTTGTTTGGAGTTGGCTCGCAACCAGCGGATCGCCGCTTGGCAGTCCTGAATCTGAGCCGGGAACTTCGCCTTCTGGCTGAAGCGATACTCGACACTCGCCACCACATAGCCCTTGCCAACCATGCCAACGAAGGGGCACGGAAACTTGTTGCCGCCCATCCACCCGCCACCGTGAATGTGGACGATCAGCGGCAGCGGACGCTCAGCCGGCTTTTCGGGCAGATACAGATCGAGCTTCTGCGCCGCGTCGCCATTGGGAACATACGAGATGTCTCGTTCCATCTTCACGCCAGGCGGCAACTTCACCTGCGGGGCAGCGGGAGTGGCCGCCTTGTTCGGGGTTGCTTGGATGGCTTTGTCATCGCCCAGAGCCAGCGCAGACAGCAACATGGCGGACGTGCTCAGGAGCGTCACCAACGTCCAGGAGGCTACGAAGTGACGAGCAAGATTTGGGAAGCAGCAACGTGTCATGTTCATTTCCGGTGTGTTGAGGTTGCAAAGATGCGGCGGTCTTACGGCAGAGCAGCCGCCGTTCACGAGCGTACAAATCTGCCAGCGAAGATGGCAAACAGCGACGCGGTCATCGAGGCGGGTAAACATTGAACAGATTCGGTTTGATCCACGACAGTGAACCCACTTGGATTCACCAAGAGAGAAATGAAGATGAAGATCACCGCGTCAGCCTCAGTGGCTGCTTGCGATACAGTCGGGACTCAGGTAAGAATAAAAGAGCGTTGATGACTTCATCGGCCTTCCCCCTTCTCCTTGGAGCGTGAAATGTCGCCTACTCTCCCACTCATTTGTCCCGAATGTTCTGAACAGGTCGCACCGCTTTCCGGTCTCGCTCGGCGAGATTTCATCCGTGTGGTGGCTGGAGGGGCCGTGGGAATGCTGGGTGGTTCGTCGCTGCTCTCCACCGTGGCGGCTGACGAAAAGGGAGCCGTGGCGAAGCCGGCGGAAGGGCTTGTCCGCGAGCTGTTCGCCACGCTGACACCGGACCAGAAAAAGGCGATGGTGTTGCCGTGGGATCATGGTGCCGAGAAGGGTGGAACGCCGACGCGCCTCAAGACACACAACGCGGCCCCGCTCGGCAAGCGATTGGGCGAGCAGTTCACGCAGCCGCAGCAGGATCTGATCCGCGCCACATTCAAGTCGATCCTTTCCGGCGACGAAGCCTACGAACGAATCACTCGACATGGGAAGTGGGACAGCTCCGGCTCGTTCGAGGGAAACGGTGTCGCCATTTTCGGCGATCCGTCCGGCAAGGATCCCTTCTCCTGGGTCTTCGCCGGGCATCACCTGACGCTGCGCTGCGACGGCAACTCTCAGCCGAACGCCGCGTTTGGCGGGCCGATGTATTACGGCCACTCAGCCAATGGCCACAGCGACACCAACGTCTACAACTACCAAACGAAGCAGGTGATGAGCGTGTTCGACATGCTCAATGCGGAGCAACGAAAACTGGCGGTCGTCGTCGGCAACCCGGGGGACGGTGTGGGAGCGCTCAAGCCCCGTCTTATCGAAAAGCCTCCGGTTGGTGTCGGCTATGCACAACTCGAAGAGTCGCAGCAAAAGCTGGTGACCGGGGTCATGCGAACGCTCATAGATCCGTTCCGCAAGGAAGATGGCGACGAGGTGATGCAGCTCATCAAGAAGAACGGCGGCATGGAGCAAGTGCGTCTCGCGTTCTACAAGGAAGACGCCGAGAAGGGGAATGATCGCTGGGATTACTGGCGGCTCGAAGGCCCCGGTTTTGTCTGGAACTATCGAGTTCTGCCGCATGTTCACTGCTTCGTGAACGTCGTCAGCCAGGCGTAGCTCGACCATGCTGCCGATCCGCGCGTGTGCGTTCCTCTGCACGTTGACGCTCTGCGTTTTGGCAGCGGGTGACGCACGCGCGGAGGAGGCTCCGGACTTCACGAAGCAGGTGCTGCCGATTTATGAAGCCAAGTGCATTCGCTGCCACGGCGCTCAGCGCCGTGGCGGCAAGCTCGATATGCGGTCTCTCGATGCGCTGCTGGCCGGAGGAGTGTCTGGCCCCGCGATCAAGCCAGGGAATTCCAAGAAGAGCCTGTTGATCGAGCTGATCCATTACAACGAGATGCCGCCCAAGAAAGAGAGTCCTCGCGTCACGAAAGAGGAACTCGAACTGCTGCGAAAATGGATCGACGCTCGGTTGGCAAAAGGCGATTCCGCTCCGACCGAGTCCTCTCCGCCTAAGCCTGCTTTGTCCGATTCCATCGTTGGTATTCCGCAAATTCGTCAGGCCGTCGAAAACAGCCTGCCGTTCTTGGAAAGGGCGGGGCTGGAGTGGGAGACGACAAAGTGCGTCAGTTGTCATCACGGCCCGTGGATGATGTGGAGCGGATACGAGGCCAAGAAACGTGGCTTCGTCGTCAATGAAGAGTCGATTGAGCAAGTGCGTGCCAACTCGCTGAAGGCTTACAGCTCGCACCCGAAATTGCAGCCGACCAACCGCGACGTGCTCAATGATCTGAGCATCAACGTCATCTATCTCACTTTCGGCATGGGTGCCAAAGGAGAGCCCGATGCTGACACGGCAAAGTTTTTCGACAAGGCCGCGGCCCATCTGATCGAGCAGCAGAAAGAGGATGGCTCGTGGAAGGTCATCCTCAAGAAGTTCGACGGCCGGCCGGTCCCGTCATCGAAAGAGACACCGCCAGAGCAGACCACCACGTTTCTGATGTCGCCGCTGATCGACAGCGACGATGTGACCACCCTGTGGGCACTCCTGGCTTTGAACTATCGCGAGCCGGCCGGCATCTCCCAGGAGGCTCTCGCCAGGAGCAAGGAGAAAGGACTCCAGTTCTTGAGCGACAATCCACCCAGCGACACCCTCCAGTCTCTCGTGCTGCGCATCATGCTCAACCAACGGCTGGGTAAAGCGGACGACGTACAAACTCTCGTCAAGCAACTGTTGGCGTTGCAGCAGGACGATGGCGGCTGGTGCCAGACTAAGAAACTCCGCTCCGATGCGCTGGGCACCGGACAGGCGCTGGTGGCACTGACCTCAGCGGGCCTTCCGACCGAGAGTCCGGCCGTCGTGAAGGCCCGGGGCTTCTTGATCAAGAGCCAGAAGCCGAACGGATCCTGGGATGTCATGTCGCGGGCGTATCAGGCACCCGAATTTAGCAGCTACATGGGCACCGCCTGGGCCACGCTCGGTCTGGTGAGAACTCTGCTGGAGAGTCATGAAGCGGTGGTGAACCCTGCCGCGCAGATTCCGAACGGTGTCCAAGAGGAATGACCAACCGCCGCGTCCATGTTTTTTGATCGGCAGGGTTAATGGGAAACCGGCTGGTGGCTCCGACGTCAATCGCGGATCACGCCCCAACGCGCCGGTGGAGGCAAGAACATTGGGTTACTTGGCACTTCCCATCACACTCAGGTTCTTGAAGCGCAGGGGCTGCGTCACCGGCATCATCTTGGTGAGGTTCAAGGATTGGCGATGCGTGATGACGTAAATCCCTATGAGCTTCAGTGGGTAGTCGAGGCGGCCGTCGCCTTGGCTTTCCCATTGCTTGGCACCGGGGCCGGGCTCGATGTGGACGAACGGCGAATCGTTGGTGAGCGGGAAACTCATGAAGCACCAGTCATCGAAGTCGAGGGCGCTGTAGTTGCCCCAGTCACCGCCGTCCAAGCCGCCGGAGGAACGAAAGCGTTCGCCTTGGGCGTCTTCGATCTCCCACATGATCCGCCCCCAACTGCTATCGCCTTTGACCCATAGGCCGATGCTGTGCGGTCGCCCGGGGATGAGCGCCGGTTGCTTCAATTTCAGCGCGGTGTATTCGCCCACGACGGCAGGCAGCTCGCCTGCCTTTTGCAGCGTGACTTCGAGGCATGCGCCCTGTTCGGCATCGCTCTGCTGGCGCAGCGTGAATTTGCCGGGACGACGCAACCCGGTGGTCACTGGGGTGTCATCGGCCACAAGCTGCCAGTCGGCGACGTTGTCCATGCGGGCGACGATTTGCGTGCCCGGCGGAGGTTGTTGCTGCGGAAATCGACGCTTGCCCGCAGTGATGCTTTTCACCGCCACGGGACTGGTGAAGTAGCTCACCGCGGTGGATGCGGTGATGGCGAGGCGCTTGTCATGCGATGCCGCCTGCCGCTGCACGCCATAGAAATCGATCAGCGTGAGCGTTCCGTCCGTGGGCAATTCCACCTGCATCTCGCACTCGCCGCGCCCTGTCCACACGGCATAGATGTGCTCGCTGCCGCGTGCGAACTCCAGGGCATGGGCGCTCGACGATCCGGTGTCCAACTGCCGCGCGAGCGTCGCGCTGTCGAGCACCTTCGTGAGCGTGGCGAGCGCGACATACGCGGGTTTCGGGTAGTGCAATGGACTGCGCTGACACAGGCCACAACCGCCCCACAGCGCGTCGTAGTAGGCGTTGTCCACGTCTTCGATCACGGCGGGGGAGATCGTGGGAAAGCGATGCGCCAGGCTGAACATCATGTCGCGCGCATACCACTCGGCGTGCCGCTGCGGGCCGAGATCGCGCTCGGCACGATAGGTAAACTCGAAACAGCCGGTCAGCGGAATGTCGTAGCCGAACACTCGCGCGGTCTCGCCCATCAGCCACATGCCGCCGCTGGTGAACGGATTGAGTTTCTCGGGCGCGAAGGATTGCCCGGTGGTCTCGCTGCCGAGGTAATCAATCAACTCGCGCGGGAAGCCACGACGCAGCATCACGGCGATCATGCCGAGCGATCCGCCTGAGTTCCCCGCGATGATTTTGAGCTGCGGGAACTTCGCGCGCAGGAACTTCCCACCGCGCAAGCCCAGCTCGAACAGGTCATCGTCGCGTTTCGCTTGCGCTTCATCCAGCGGGACATACTTGTCGCCCCACAACTCCGGCGGATACGTCCGGGGATCGTAGCTCTCGTGAAACAGATCGACGTACTGGCAATGCGGAAAGCGCCGCAACAACTCGGTGATCTCTTTCTCGGCGCGGGCCTCGGCGGCTGGCCAGTTGTTGAGATCCACGAGCCGGAAGGGCCACCGGATTTGGTTGAGCGAGATTTTCCACGGCGCAAGCTCGGCCTCGGAATCCTTGGTCCAATTGAACGTCGTGCGTCTCATGCCCGCCTTGAACAGCATCGGCCCGGCGATGGCCGGATCGCGGGTTGTGTAATGCACTCCATTAAACCACCAGGTGCCAAAGGGCGACTCGTAGCCCGCCTGTCGCGTGTCCTTGCCCAAGAGCGCAAACGCGGCTTCATGCCTCAGCAGTTGTGCGCCGCGTTCGTCATTCACGCTGATGCGCAGGCCATACCAGCCGACTTGCGGCATGGCCAACGGCAGGGTGATGTCCGATTCGCTGCCGATCGCCTCCAGCGTGACCGGCTTCTCGTGCATGGCCAGGCTTTTGCCATGCACATCGCTGATCTCCCAACGCAGCACGCACTTCGTCGGCTGCACCGCCCGCAGGCCGATCGTCGTCTCCGGCATTTCGTCATTGTGGAAGATGTTGCCTGGTTGCGACTGCTTCAGCCGCAGCTCGACGGGCGATTTCTCCAAGGTCACGCCGAAGACATGCACAGCGCTCGTCGAGGTCGCCAGCGGCATGCGGCGACGATCGTTCTGCAACTTCAGCCCGTCCATTTTTCCGAGAAACTCGAAGTCGAGATACGGCCCAATCTTCATCGCCGCATTCGGATCATTGGTTTCCGCGAGCAGATCAACGATGTCGCCCGTCTTCAAATCCACACGCACGAGATAGAGCGGTGCGGTGATCTTCCGCTGGTCAGCGTCGACGTATTCCACGCTGCCCACTTGCTCGATGCCATCGCCCGGTTTCTCACTGCCCGGATTCACGTCGCCGCGCGGCAACGTGAGCGTCGTATCTGCCATCGAACCACCGCGGCCCCAAACGCCAAAACGGGTGAGCCGCGTGGTGAGCACCGCGTCCTTTGTCGCGTCCGCTTCTACCGCACACAGCACCCATGCCCGATGATAAGACGCCTGTGGTACCGAGAAGTGCAGCGACTCTTTCATGCCATCCAACGCAGTGCGCGAGGTATTTTCATTGGTCTCCAGCCCACGCAGCCCCTGCATCAACTTCGCTTCGCCGACATCCGCATTGCCCGCGCCGTCGGCGACCACCATCGGCACCGCCTTGACCTGCTGTGGACCTTGTTTCAATGACACGCTCGCCGCCTTCATCACTCCAGGGCGTGCGATACGTCTCACGTCCAGCGGCAGGAACCTGCCGGAGTTCGCGCGAGTGAATGACCGCTCGCCGCGCACCTCACCACCCTCTTCCAGCTTGAAGCTCACCTCGACGAGCCGACTCGGACTGGCGATTCGCCCGCAGTATCGCCCTGCCAGCCACAACTCCGCACCTGCAGCATCCGCTCGCACCTCCAGCGGCACCCAACACAGCGACGCCGCCGGAACCGTGTCCCACACCTTCGCCAAGTCCGCCTGCTGAGTCTCCGTGTAGCGCGAGAGACGTGGGCGACTGTGATATTGGAATCTCAAGCCCGCGCCCGTGAACTCAATCCATCCATCCGGCATGGGCACCGACTCCGGCATCTTCTTGCCGTCCTTCTCCACTAAGCGTTTCAGGACATCCGCCTTCACTGCCCCGAGCAGCGTCTGAGCCTGGCCATCGGCGAACTTGAACATCACCGCGATTTTTCCCGACGCCCCCACCCGAAACTCCGCCTCCGCCGTGTCGGCTCCATGCAACGCCACGACGTGAGGATTGCCTGACTTCGCAACGGGCGCTGAAGCGTCCGCAGCGCGTGTCATGCGGATCGAAGCCGCTGACAGAATGAGAAAGGCTGCGAGCAGTAAGGCTGCGCGAGATTGAATCGTTGGCAGTTGTTTCATCATGGGGATGATCCGCATTCGGGGATTTGAGACTGCCGTACGGGAAGCCCACGAAAGAGTTGTTTCAAAACGTTGGTCGTCGCCAAGTTCTCCGCCTCAAAAACACTCATGATTGTTGGGTGCGATCATCGGCCCGACAGATTCTGGCAGCGGTGGAGATGCGGATGAGGAAGACGCCGGCTCGTAACACGCCGAGTGCGCCGAGCATGACGATTCCGGCTTCCACGACTTTGGGTCGATCCAGATTCGACAGGTAGCCAAGTCCCGTTTGAATCAGGACGAGAGCGAAGATCACCAAAGCCCAACCGGCGATTTCTCGAATCCAGAACATGTCATGCACTTTCTGCGGTTGTGGATACTGGCTGTTTGCGGCGGAGACGACTCAGTCGGCGTTTGACGATCATGCGGATGTCGGCGTAATGCAGCGTCACCTGCGTCGTGCGGAGATACATCGAGGATTGACCGGGCGTCAATCGTCTCCAAGCCAGTTCCGAAGTGACGATGACGGCCACGACGGTGATGATCAATAGCAGCGGGACTGGCTTCAAAAGCTTCTCCGCATGAGTGACCGACGGGATCTCGTCCGCGATGCCCCCGACGATTCCAAAGATCGTCAGCAAGAGCTGCGACACCAGCACGCACACCAACAGCAACACGATCTGTCGGAAGAAGGCGGTTGCCGGATGGGAAGTCGGCATTGCCGGGGGACGATTTGGCTGGACGGCAATCGTTCTCCGGGCTTTGTCCTGAGTCCCGGCAAATGTCTTGATGAGTTCGGTCAGCGTGCGACGGATCAGTCCTTTCAGGGATTGATCTCGGCTGAGAAACATCAGCAATCCGAGCACCACGGCGACGTACAACGCCGAATCAAATTCCTCTTCCAGTCCGCGTCGGTTTGGTTCGCGAAAGAGCATGATCAACTGAAATGTGACCAGCAGCGGTGTTGCGTTTGTCTTGATGATCAACCACAGCAAGAGCACGACACACAGTCCAATGACGACGAACGGCAGATTGGCCTCTCGGAGCAAAAGCGCTCCGATGAACAAGCCGGCGATCGCCAGTTGCAGAAGGCTGCGAAACGTCTGCGCGGCGTTTCGCGGGTCGCCGATTTCCTTCGAGACGTTGTTGGGCGTCATCGTCGCAGTCCTCCGGCGACAACTCGACCGGAACGGGCAATTTCCATTTCCGAGAGGACCAGATGAATGGCTTCTTGCTCGCCGGAGCAGGTTACGGTGGCTCCCAACCTGCGTAGCTTTCGATGCAGTTTCGCAGCGTGTTCGCGCATCTGGATTTGTTCGGCGGCGGCCATGAGGTCGTCGATCGAGTTCGACTTGTGGATCGTCGAAGCGGTGGTCGGCCGGCGGAATGTCGGGGACGGACAGACGAAGGCCACGCGATGATGCCGTCCCAAGGCCATCTTCACCGCCGGCAGAAGATGCTGAATCTCGGAAGCGTGCTCCAACAGATTGGCGAGCACCACAAACACTTCGTTGTCGCGAGCATGACTGACCGCTTTCACCAGCGAGTCACTCAGCAGTTCGATTCGCGCGTGGTGAGCGGCCTGCTGGTCCTCGTCGTCCATGACGGGTTCCATCCAGGCGACGCCGGACTGATCGAGAAACCGCTGGATGTGCTCCGACAGATAGGACGAATCGTGAACCAGTCGCACCTGCTGCGCGGCCGACAATTGAAAGACCTCCGCCAGCACTCCCGCCAGTAAGAACTGTTCGCGAAACCGACGGCGGCTGCGTGGGAGTATTGGTCTGATCGTGAACGGCACTTGATTGACGCGGTGATCGAGCAATTCCGGAAACCGCTCGCCCGCCAGGCTCATCGCCGCGCTGATCATTCGCGGCGAGAGCAGTGGCGGCGGCGGCGCGACGGGATTGATCGAGAACTCCGCCAGTGCATCGAGCAACCGATAGAAGCCTCGCTCACCGGTGAGAGGTGGCAGTCGCCGAGTCTCCCGTTCATCGAACAACATCGCGCCGACCGGATCGCCCACCGAGATCGCGACCCGTGCCACGCTCGCCGCCACGTAGGTCATCTGATCGAGCAACCGGCGTCCGAAGCCGCCCAATCGAGTCTCCATCGAACCATCGACGAACAACTGCATGCGCACGGGGACTTCGGATTCGTATTGCCGAGTCATCAGCTTGTCGCGCCGAGCCGACACCTTCCACGCGATCGCTTTTGGAGGATCACCCGCCACGTATTCACGCAGTTCGAGCAATTCCGAACCGAGTCCCGATCGTTGCAGACGATGAATGCCGTGCTGCGGCAGCGAGTTGGCCCGTTTGACGAGCGGCTGCACGTCGCCCGCCGCGGCGAAGGCCGGCAGCACGCGAAACGTCTGTGGAAGGTTGATGAACCGTTCCGCGAGGAAGAATCCCTGCGCGTCTTGCAGGCGGAGCCGAACTCCCGGAAGCGTGACCTCTCCGGCGGCAAGCACTCGGACGTGATATTCCAGCGTGACCGCACTCGTGCGAAACCGCAGCTCGAATTGATTGCCGCTGAGTCGTTGGTCGGCGTGGTTTCTCGAAAGAACCTCAATGTTCTCTGGGACGACATCGTGGATCAGCACAACAGGACTAAGGCAGCCGGTCGGAATTGTCCGACCCGTAGTCCGGACGCCTACGTCCGGACGCATCGCGAGTTCGGACGTAGGCGTCCGAACTACAGAGAAGCGTCCCGGCTTCAAGGTCACCTTCACGACGATCGTCGCGGTTCGACCGGCCCACAAGCGCCCGGTCGGTTCGGAGTGGCCGTTGACCAGACGCTCGATCTGAAGACGAGGGAGTTCTACCCGGACACGCCAAAAGAACAGCGTCCACTCGGCCGCCAACCACAGCAGGACCGACAGTGACAGCAGCGACAACTCTGGGGTTCTCTGCAACACGCCGAGAAACAACCCGATCATGGCAGGCAGGATCATCCAGCGGCCGCGAGCCGTCATCATCGGCTTGTCCCCTTCACGGGATCGGCATGCAGAACAGGGACGGACTTGATGAGTTGTTTCACCACGTCTTCGATCGTGCGGCCGTCCATTTCCGATTCAGGTTTGAGGATGAGCCGGTGCGAGAGGACCGGCAGGCAGACCGACTGAATGTCCGCGTGCGTCAGAAAGTTTCGTCCCTGAACTAGCGCGTGAGCGCGGGCCGCCTTCATCAGGTTGATGGCCGCTCGCGGACTGGCACCCAGTGCGAGATCGGGATGCTGACGGCTCTTGCGCGCCAGGTCGATGATGTATTCCTGCAACTCGCGCGATCCAAACACGGTGTCGAGCTGCTGCTGAATACTCACGATCTCTGCCGCGCTCGTGACCGGCTCCAGCTTCACGGCGGTGCGGCTGTGGAGCGTGAGCATGTCAATCTCCTGCTCGCGTTCGGGATAGCCGACTTGAACGCGGAACAGAAACCGATCCAACTGGGCTTCCGGCAGACGATAGACCCCCTCTTGCTCGATGGGATTCTGTGTCGCCAGCACCATGAAGGGTTCGGGCAGCGGCAGCGTCTTCCCTTCGATGGTGACCTGTCGCTCCTGCATCCCTTCCAGCAGTGCCGACTGCGTCCGAGCCGGAGCACGGTTCAATTCATCGGCCAGCAGCAATTGGCAGAAGATCGGCCCCTTTCGCAGAACGAAGTCGCTCGTTTGCCGATCCAAGACCTGCGTTCCGGTGACATCGGAGGGAAGCAGATCGGGAGTGAACTGCACGCGCTCGAAGTGAATTCCCAACACGGTCGAGAACGAACGGCAGAGCGTGGTCTTGGCTGTTCCAGGAACCCCTTCGAGCAGCACATGTCCTCCGGCGATCAGCGCCATCAGCAATTGGTCGGTCGCCTCGCCGAGTCCCACGACAACCTGCTCGACGGCCCGTTGAGTTCGTTCGCGAAGATCACCGACACGCAGAGCAAGTTGATCAAGATTGTTGAATGACACGAAGCGGGGTTCTCATGTGGTGAAGGGGCAGACGTTCGAGAGCTGATTCTTTTGTGATTCTGCGGAATCTGTTTGGTTACGTCCTTTTCATCCGTGGGATCGCCATGCCATCCGTGGCGATACGACTTTCGCCCACGGATGGCATGGCGATCCCACGGATGAAAACATTCGGTCTAACCTCACGTTCACCGCAAACCAATCAGTTCGCATGACCTGATCCCGTCGTTTCGAGCACGACGTCGCGATGCAAGCCTCTCAAGGAGTGAATCACTAAACCAATCTGTTGCAAGCGGCGCGAGGAAATATGAGGCGCGTCGGAACTGGCGGCAAGTTCGATGAGGCTCGCCAATTCGCGACGCTGCGACGCGCTCATTCTTTCCAGCGCAGGCTGGATCGCGGGGTTGTCCAGGCATTGCCAACTATCGGAAAGCGATGGGCGACCGGTTGATAATTCCTGGCAGAACTCGCGGGCCAGCCTCTGAGCGGCCTCACCATATTGACGGCCCCGATCCGCATTCACCTTGAGCAGAGCCTGAGCCGTCTGCATCGTGCGAGCAGACGGAGACGGCGGGCTGGCCGCCGCGGTGTGTTCCATCTTGAGGGTCACCCAGGCCCCCATGACCGCGACCAAGCCGACCAAAACGATCCACGTATAGAGCCGTCGATTGAGCGGGCGCGGCTGGTTGATGAGTGCTTCATTCAGGATGTTCGACTCTTCGACATTTTGAATGACCGTGTCGGACCAAGATAGAAATGTCACAGGGTTCGCCCACTTAGAAATGTCACATTGCGGTTCTGGGGGGCTGGCCCGTTCCGCGTAGGTGAGCGCCAGCGAACCGGAGCGGAACGGGCCAGCCCCCCAGT
>CAMDEA010000087.1 GCA_945893045.1 Planctomyces sp. SH-PL62 | reverse complement strand
TTCATCGGGTATTGGAAACCTGGTGGCCACGCGGTTGACAGTCTCCATTACCTAATCATCCGGCGACGGATCCAGGTCAATCGCTGCCGTTCAGCAGCAGCGGTTGCCCAATCCAGACCGCACCGAGCCACTTGCTCGGTGCGGTTTTTTGTTGGTGGGCGATGCCAGGTGGATTGCTGAGACGCCGGCGAACTCAAATTTGAGATCTCAAATCTCAAATCTGAAATCTGAGATCTGAAATCTGAAATCTGAAATCTGAAATCTCGGCCTGACCGCTCCATGTCGTGCTTGGTGGGACAGGTGCCGACCAACACGCTGCGGGTTGGTTCGCGGATCGGCAGGAGGCCATTCGCCAAGCCGTGCGTGCCGTTTTTGGGTGGATATCCGTTTTGAGGCCGGGTATGGTCCGGGACAACCGTTCGATCCCGTTCATTGACCAAGGAGATTGACATGGCACTGACTACGACTGAAACGCTGGGGTTTGCCGATGGGGTGCTCGCGTTCATGTCCAGCAATCAGGCGGCGCTGCTGGCGGCCGGGCTGGATGTCGCCCCCTTCATCACGCAATTGGGCACGCAGAAGGGGGCCGCCGCCACGGTCAACGATCAGCAGGAGGCTCTGAAGGCTCAATTGCGAATGAAAACTGAGGCCACCAGCGCGTCGCTCACGACCCTTTACGACAACACGTCCACGAAGCTCGACGCGATGATTGGGGTGCTCGGCAAGACCACCGAATTGGGCAAACAGGCGGCCCGGCTCCGCAGCGATATCCGCCGCGGCCCCAATGCCCCACCGGAACCACCGCAATGATCGTAAGTCATTGTCAGAATTAGTATTCGGGTAACCGGCGGACGCTTCCGGACACCTGCGCGGGGCTTCCGGACAGTCGGAAGAGGCTTCCGGACACCTGTCCGGAGCCTTCGGACACCTGCCCGGAGCTTCCGGACACCTGCCCGGAGCATTCGGACAACTGCCCGGAGCCTTCGGACACCTGCCCGGAGCTTCCGGACAACTGTCCGTAACCTTCAGGGAACCGGCTTTAACGGGCAGACAGGCTCCCGGAGATTCCGGTCGATTGCCCGCAACGTCCGGCCCGTCGTCCACGAGTCCCGGATCGGTTTCTGATCCCCTCGGACAATTGGCCGCGAGCCTCTTCGGTCTGCCCGGAGTTCCGTCAAGAAACCTCGCGCGGCCACCAATGAGACGTTTCGTTTCACCCGGAGCCAACGGCGACGGCACGCACTCAAAGCGCCAACGCCGTCGCGTTGGCTCCGGGTTAAACGAGGCATCGCAGGCCGCGAGAGGTATCAACAAGCCGCACCCCGCTCACGCCGGGTGCGGTTTTTTGTTGGTGGGCGCTGCCAGGTGGATTGCTGAGGCACCGTTGAACTCAAATCTCAAATCTCAAATCTCAAATCTCAAATCTCAAATCTCAAATCTCAAATCTCAAATCTCAAATCTCAAATCTCAGATTTCAAATTTCAAATTTCAAATTTCAAATTTCAAATTTCAAATCCCCGCGCCCGCTTGATGTCGTTCGTTGTCGGACTCACGGGTTTCTGGAACCTGACAATCAGGCTCTGCTGGCAATCGACTTTGGCCACGATGCCCAATGCCGGACTTGTTTCGATCGGCGAGGCTCCTGAGAATGCCCGCATGGAAATCCTTGGTCGAGTTCACAATGGCGTTGTCGTTCTGGATGGCGAGCCTCCGCTGCCGGAAGGCACGGTCGTCACCGTCTCCTGCAAGGTTGCGCCCGCCACCAGCCCGGTCGAGACGAAGCGGATTGAATTCCCATTAGTTCGCTCCAAGCATCCCGGCAGTTTGCAATTGACCGCCGAACGAGTCGCAGAATTTCTGGAAGAGGAAGATGTTTCTGCCTGACATCAATCTGTGGCTGGCATTGGCCTTCGAGTCTCATTTCCATCATGCCTCCGCCAAACGTTGGTTCGATGGTTCGCCGTCCGGATCGTTCTGTTTCTGCCGCTTGACTCAACAAGGGTTCTTGCGGCTGGCGTCCAATCCCAAGGTGTTCAAAGAAGACGCCGTCTCACTGAGTCGGGCTTGGGACTTGTACGACGCCATCATGAGCGATCCGCGAGTCGCATTCGTGCAAGAGTCGGAGAACGTGGAATCGTATTGGCGAGCCTACACACGACGACCCACTTTTTCGCCAAACATTTGGAGCGATGCGTATCTGGCCGCTTTCGCTCGTGCTGCCGGCCTGGAACTGATCACGTTCGACAAAGGCTTCACCCAATACAAGAACCTGAGCTGCACCATTCTTTCGTAGACTGCAATCGCTTGGCCGGGTCACTGTTTCGGGCAAGCCGAGCGACGACTTGCCCCCGGAACGCTCAACAGCATCCTCAAGCAGGCCGCGTTGAAGGAGTCCATGTCATGAAGTGGTACGCGATCGTGGTGGAAAAGGCGAAGTCGAACTACGCGGCCTACGTTCCCGATTTGCCGGGCTGCGTCGCAACCGGGGCGACCGTCAAAGAAACAGAGCGCCGATTGCGGGAGGCGATCGAGATCCATGTCCAAGGGTTGCGCGAGGACGGCCTACCCGTACCTAAGCCCTCCAGCCGCGTCGATTACGTTGAGGTTCCGGCATAACCTGCGCTGGAGTCTCATCAACGCGGCTCCCAGACGGGAGTCTTCGACCCGCGCCGAGCGCGGATGGCACAGCTTGCTTCAAGCTGTGTGCGAAGCATTAGAAACTCAGAGTTGATGCGGAATCATCACAACGGCCCCAACTTGGAGATCAGCGCTGCCCCCTATTTCTTGTGCCTGCGGCCCCCACCTTTTGCAAAGGTGGGCCATCCGCGTCTCAACGACAACCGCACCGAGCCACTGCTCGGTGCGGTTTTTGTTGGTGGGCGATGGCAGGTGGATTGCTGAGGCACCGCCGGACTCAAATCTGAGATCTCAAATTGGAAATCTCAAATCGTCCTCTTGCCCGGTCGGCGACCGCACGCGGCGAACACTCCCCCGCGCTCGGCGCGGGTCTCCCGACCCCGCCGCTGCGCTGGACCGAAGGTCTCCCTTTCGAATGGTGGCAGCGGACAAAACCCCTGGAGACCTACGGTCGGCTCAAGCGACGGGGGCAGGAGACCCACGCCGAGCGCGTCAACCATTGCCGCACCGAGCCACTCGCTCGGTGCGGTTTTTTGTTGGGTGCGTGATGGCCGATTTCAAATCTCAAATTTGAAATCCTCAAATCTGAAATCTCAAATCCTCATGCCCGGTCCCCGATCTTTCGTCCGCCATTGAAAGGGCAGCGGCCGCATCCAGGCAGTTTGGTCGGGCAGGCTCCGGTCTGCCGTTGCGGAATGACACACGCATTGACCGCCCCCAGCGACTGCTCGATGCGGCTTTTGTTGGCCGCCCCTGACCAGCCTGCGGCGAGGTTTTGAAAGTATCACGCCCCTGAACTGGCCCATTGCCTCCCGTGCTGTGGCGGACCCGCCTCGCGTACGACGATTCCGCGAAGAGTGTTTTCAAGCCGGAGGCTTGGCAGCCATTAGCCGGGGGTTGCGGAGCGCAGCGACGACACCCCCGGAAAGCGTCACGAAAGATGACTCGACCCCGGCCGGGGTCGCAGCGTGATCGCGACCATCGGCTGGCATCCCTGCCGGGACGCAACGTGATCCATGCAGACGATGTTCCGGTGGTGTCGCTGCGCTCAACCACCGGCTAATTGCTGCGATCCCTCCGGGAACAATGGTCGCGGTGCGATCTCCCACAACGGCTGCCAACTCCGCCGGGGATGTCGTTGGGTGGGCGACACGATATGTTGTGGTCCAGATGACCTGCACGATTTCTAGGAGCCTTCGGATGAATGCGATTTCATTAGACCTTCCCGACCAATTGACAGCCGACGTCGATCAAGCGGTGGCCGCGGGTTGGTTCGCGGATCGGCAGGAGGCCATTTGCCAAGCCGTGCGTGAGTTCCTCAATTCGCGACGTCTCGAACTTCAAGAACGGCAACAGTTGGACGATATCGCTTGGGCGTTGCGGACGGCTAAATCGTGAAGCTGGTGATTGCTGACACCGGGCCGCTGATTCATTTCGGTGTAACCGGCCTTCCGATTTTCCAGTCGATTCCGGCTGTTTTCAGCCCCGAAGGGGGCGTCACTCGATAGCCCAGGGCAACGCCCTGGGTAAGTCGTCTGACAAGATTTTTCTTAGCCCTGAAGGGGCGTAACATGCGAGGAAATCCATCAAGTCACGCCCCGTTGGGGCTTTTTGTCGTTTGGTATTACCGTCACCCAGGGCGTTGCCCTGGGCTTTCGAGTCCGCCCCCGTTGGGGCCAAAACCGGAAGGCCGCGAAGCATTAGAAGCTCAGAGTTGATGTGGATTCCTCATCACCGTCGCGACTTGGAAATCAGCGCTGCCCCCGTAATTTCTTGTGCCTGCGGCACCCACCTTTTTCAAAGGTGGGCCACCCGCGAACTAACGGCTGAAGTAACGGTCGAAGACGATTTCAAAGGGATCGGGGCCGAGGCTGTATTCGCCCCGTAACGGGTGGTCCATCGCCGCGACCATGAAGATCAGCAGGCCGATGAGCGCACCGCTCACGCCGCTGAGCATGACGTGCGCGAACTTGTTCTCCATGACGAAGCACCAAGTGACGCCAATGTTGATCAATCCGCCGAGGACCACGACCCAATACAACAGCGCCGGGACTCCGGCATTGACGGATTCCAGCCGCAGCCGGCGCTGTTCGATGAGGCTGTTCAGCCGCGAGTAAACTTCGGCGACGACGATCCTGTCCATCTCGGTCTGTGTGCCCAGCGCCATGACCAGCTTGACGACGGCCTCCAAGCTCGCGGTGCCCCCCTTGGGGATCTGGCCCTTTCGCTGCGCCGGCCAGTCTTCGTCGATCACATGGCGAGTAAAGGTTTGGAGCGCCTCGTTGAGCTGGGTCTTTTCAGGACTCTCGGGCAGAAGGCGAACGTCCTGACAGATCGTCGCGAGCGCGGCAGCCTCATGCGACACTTTCTCGGACGCCGACGAGTACGTCTCCCAGGCACCAACGGCGATCAATCCCAACGTGATGCCGTAAAAGACTCCCATCAACGTGAGAAAGTAGCTCACCAATTCGTTCATTCCGCTGTGACCGAACACTCGGCGGATCGGGCCGCGCGTCAACAGCACTCCGCCGCTGCTCACGGCGATGGACGTCATCATCATCAGGGCACAGAACGCCCACTCCGGAAGATCGTACACCCAATAACAAGTCATGGATCAACCTTCTTTCACGGCCCATGCGAAATTGACCAGCTTGCTCCAAAGCGGTTTGCGGATCGTGGTCATCTTGGGCTTGGAATTCAAACCCTGCTGAGTCCGCCCGCTTGCTTCAAGCTGAGTGCGAAGCGTTAGAAACGGGGCCGCAATAACTTCCCTGAGCGGCACGGCGCTAGCCGCCGGTCACGTCACCGGCGGCTTGCCGAGTTTATTCCTGGCCGCGATGTAACCCGAAGCGTAAGCGAGGGAGTCATCACACACTCCCTCGCTTACGCTTCGGGTTACATCGCAGCACGCTGCTCTCCCCCCCCTATGAGTAGGCCATGAATAATTTCGGCTAGCGCCGTGCCACTCACAAACTCAACAATTCCAGTTCGGGAAGTTATTGCGGCCCCGTTCCTTAGAAAGCCGCGGTTGATGTGGAGTCATCACGACGGCCCCTGCTTTGGAACTAGCGCTCACTCCGAGATTCTTGTGCCTGCGGCGGCGAGATTCTCGTCCGTGGTGTTTGCAACGGGCTGTGGAAATCGGCAAGCTGCTCGGCGATTCATCGCTGGCCGGGCACGTTGAAAACGTGCCCCACGAATTGGGAGGCATCATGAAACTGGGCATCGTGACGTACATGTGGGGAGCGGATTGGGATTTGCCGACGCTCATCAAGAACTGCGAGGCGACTGGCTTCGAGGGAATCGAACTCCGCAGCACGCACAAGCACGGCGTTGAACCATCGCTGACGAAAGAGCAGCGGGCAGACGTTCGCAAGCGATTCGCCGACTCGAAGGTGACGTGCGTTGGTCCCGGCTCGGCGTGCGAGTATCACAGCGTCGATCACGGCAAGCTCCAACAGAACATCGACCTGACGAAAGAGTTCGTGTTGCTCTCGAAGGACGTTGGCGGCAGCGGCGTGAAGGTCCGGCCCAACGGATTCAACAAGGGCGAGGAGGAAAAGAAAACCATCGAGCGGATGGGCCTGGCTCTGCGCGAGTGCGGCCAGTTCGCCGCCGATCATGGGCAAGAGATTCGCGTTGAGGTCCACGGCAATGGGACTCAAAAGCCGACGGTGATGCGAGACATCTTGAAAGTCGCCGATCATCCCAAGGTCGTGGCCTGCTGGAACTCGAATCCGGGCGAGACCGTGAACGGCTCGCTGAAGACCAGTTTTGATTTGCTCAAAGACAAGCTCGGCTCGACGACGCACATTCACGATCTCTACGACGCCGATTATCCGTACCGCGAACTGTTCGCGCTGTTGAAGAGCATCGGCTATAAAGGCTGGTGCCTGTCCGAGAGTCCGGCCACCACCGATACCGTGCGCGTGATGCGATATTACCGAGCGCTGTTCGATGAATTGACCAGGACGTAATGTAGCTGGCTCTCGCCGAGAGCCGTTCTTGCGGCGAGCTTCGCTCGCAGCGTCCGCTCTCGGCGAGAGCGGGCTACACTCGCTGCCAAAATCCGCAGACAAAACAACGCCCTTCAGGGGTCACGAACGACGAGGAGGAGCCATGCTGCGAGCCTGCTTCGGAATGTTGCTGCTTCACGCCTTGGTCGCCAAGGCGGCTGCCGCCGACGATCCCACCAAGCCCGTCGATTACGAGTGGGTCAAGATCACGACCACCGCCGCGTTTGCTCCGCGAGACGGCGCGGGAGCACTGTCCTTCCAAGGCAAGATGTGGTTCCTCGGCGGCTGGAATCCGGGAGCGGCGACACGGAGTTTTTTTCCACGCATCTGCAACAACGAAGTCTGGAGTTCGAAGGACGGGGCCGAGTGGATTCTCGAAAAGCCGAACACGTTCAAAGACCGCTCGTTCGATGCGAAGGCCGATTGGGAAGGCCGGCACACCGCCGGTTACGCCGTCTATCGCGACAAGCTGTGGATTCTCGGCGGCGACTGCAATCAGGGGAATTATCAGCCGGATGTGTGGAACTCGGCGGACGGCAAGAACTGGAAGCTGATCAACCCGGCGACTCCGTGGGGCCAGCGCGCGTTGCATTACACCGTCGTCCATGCCGACAAAATCTGGGTGATGGGCGGGCAGACGATGCCGGCCTTTGCGAAATCTGACGAAGCGTTCTATCGCGACGTCTGGACGACCACCGATGGCGTCGAATGGACGCAGCTCAAACCACAAGAGCCGTACTGGTCCGCACGCGGCATGATCGGCGGCAGCGCGGTTCACAAGGGCCGCATCTGGATTCTCGGCGGAGGAACCTACGACACGCCAAAAACACCGACTCGGCAATACATGAACGACGTGTGGAGTTCGGCCGACGGCATCTCGTGGAAACGACACGTTGAGGCCGCTCCGTGGGCCGCGCGACAGTATCACGACGTCGCCGCGTGGGATGATCGGCTGTGGGTTCTCGAAGGTTATGCGAAAGCCAATCGCAAGGACGTGTGGTACTCCGCCGATGGCGAGCACTGGTTCGAAGTGCCGAATACCCCCTGGCAGCCGCGACACGCCGCCAGTGTGTTCGTCCACGCCGGCTCGCTGTGGATGGTCGCCGGCAACAACATGGAACCCGACGTCTGGCGACTGCGCCGCAAGTAGGTCAGGCTTTCCAGCCTGACCCAAATGGTCCATCGACGACGTGCCTCAACGCGGGTCAGCCTGGAAAGGCTGACTTACTTTCCTGTCTTCGCCCACTGCTTCATCAACTCGATGTTGTGAATGAGCACGGCATCTTTCTTGTCGCCTCGGCCGACGTATTCGGCCATGTCGCTGTCGTACATTTTGTCTGATTCCGGCTGGCGGCCGATGTCGTTGGTGGACGTCATCCAGTGATCGAGACGGCCGCGCATCTCAGCCAACTTCTCCGCGTGAGCCGGATCGGCGGCGAGGTTCTTGGTCTGAGATCGGTCGGTCGTCCATTCGTAAAGCTCTTCGCTGGGGCGAGTCGGCGTGAACAGCAATCGCTCTTGCAGATCGTTGAGCTTGCCGGCTTCGTGCAGCGAGCGGAGCGATTGCACGATCGACTTGCCGTCCTTGTACCGATTCGGTTGGAGATGCGGTCGCTGTGGCAGGAAGTTGCGGATGTAGAGCCAGCGGTCGGTGCGCACCGACCGAAGGTGTTCGACCGTTTCGTCGCAACGGTCGCGAGCGGCAAAGATCGAATCGCGCGGCCTGCCGTTTCCGAAGACGTCACGGCCTTGCATGTTTTGCGGAATGGCGATGCCGGCCGCGGCCAGCGACGTTGGGGCCATGTCGATTTGCTGGACGAAGTCGTCGCGAATGACTCCCTGCGGCACGCCCGGACCGCGCACGACGAACGGAATGTGAGTCCCCTCGTCGTACAGGAACTGCTTGCCGCGCGCGTGGCTGATGCCGTGATCGGTCATGAAGATCACCAGCGTCTGCTCGAGCAGTTTTTCGTCTTGCAGCCGAGCGACCACCTTGCCGACATGCTGGTCTGTGAATCGCACGGCATCCAGATACGCGGCCCAATCCTCCAGCAGCACTGGATCACGCGGGTAGTACGGCGGCAGCATGACGGCGTTCGGATCAGTGGCCGCGCCGAATTCTTTTCGAGCACGCTCGGCCAACTTGCGAGCCGCCTCGCTCGTTCCGCCTCGCAGCTTGCCGCCGGCGAGTTGCACCTGCATGAAGAACGGCTGTCCGGGCTTGCGGCCGGACCAGTCGCCGCCGTCGTATATCTTTGGATTCCATTCGAAGTTGTAGTCGGTCTTGCCGCGCCCACCCTTCTTTCCGCCGTTGTTCGGCAATCCATCACCGATGCAGGTGAAGTAGCCAGCTTTCTGAAACAACTCTGGGACGGGCACAACTCCGTCGGGAAGTTGAATCTTCTCGACACCTCGGCCACTGCGATGATGATGTGCGCCAATGCTCGTTTGAAACATGCCCGTGATCAGAGCCGATCGGCAGGGCGAGCACACCGGCGCGGTGACGAACGCACGCGAGAACCGCGTCCCCTCGCGAGCCAGCCGATCCACGTGCGGGGTCTCGATCAATTTTTCTCCGTAACACGAGAAGTTCGCCGACATGTCATCCACGACGAACCACAAGATGTTCGGCCGAGCCTTGGCCTTCGCGCCGGCATCACTCTCTGGTGTCGCCTCGGCCAGTTGCTGACTGCCGTTCGCGACCTTGAGCAAGCGCGTGCGAATCTCCTTGTGAATCGCGTCGTCCCACTCGGCCGCGATGTGTGCTTTGACGTCGAACAGCGAGTCATACGCCGGCCCCGGCTTCTTCAGGAACCCACTGGCCAGATCGCCGAGGTCGATGAATTCAGCACGCGGTTCTTCCGCCCACTTCCGCCAGATGATCGCGTTGCGAGTCGCGAATGTGACAGCTTGGCGAATGTTGCCCGGCAGCTTTTCCGGCTGCGACTTGTCGAACCGACCGACCGACGAGGGATCAAGAAACACCACGAAGTCGAGCGCGATCGGCGGCTCCTCAGTGAGCAATTGGCTGACCTCCCACGCAGTGTGGCCACCCCAACTATTGCCGACGATCGCGAGCCGATCCGTCGGATGCTCTTGATGCTGATTTCGCAATCGTTCGGCGATCCCTTTCGACAGCGGCAGCGGTGGCTCGTTGGCCTTCCCGGCGGCCGTGCCGTTCCAGTTGAAGTACTCGGCGCGGACACCGTCCTTTCGCAGATCGCCCGCCAGTTGAAACATCCCGCTATTGCCGACACCGCGCTGAGCCTTGCCCGCGAGCTGATCCGCCGTCGGCTCCGAATCAAACCCGCCGATGAATGCCACGAACAACGGCTTGGATGGCAACTCGGCGCGGAGATCCGTTCGCGGAACTGTCAAAGCCAAACATACGCAGGCAATGATCGCTGCAATCTTCATCGGCGATGTCCTTTCACGATGTCGCCTAACTGACTGAATCGGGACTGCTGGCGGATGAATCCCATTCACAGAGTCGGGCTACGAACCGCTCGGCACGACGGCCACGCATTCAATTTCAAACTTCAGCGAAGGGGGCAGGCAATTCGTGACCGTCGTGCGAGCTGGAAACGGCGAGCGAAAGTACTCGCGATAAAGCTGATTGAACAGCGGCAAGTCGGCGTCGTCGCGCAGGTAGTTGCGAGTCTGCACGACATGTTCCAGTCCGCATCCCGCGGCCTTCAGTACCTGAGCCATGTTGTCGAGCGATCGCCGAAACTCACCCTCGAACGAATCGCTCACGATCTGGCCGGACGCATCGACCGAGGCTTGGCCGGAGACGAAGACCATGTCGCCAACCTGCACGCACGGGCTGAACGGCAGATGCGAGTTTGGCGTCTCTGGATCGCGCGGATAAGTGACGAGTGAAGGCATGGGGAGTCTCATGTGTTTCCAGGAACGTCAGGCGAGCCGCTTGTTGCAACGGGATCGACCCTCGGCCGCTCGATGACCCCGCCTACGGCGGGCTGCGAAGCAGCGACGCCAACCAGCGGCAACGGCTCCGCCTTCGGTGGCGGGCCGGGAATATAAACCTGATCCAGCGGTGTCCCGTCATCGCTCTGCCGCAGCAGGAAGTAAATCACCGTCGTCGCCGACCAGAAGAAGCTGACAAGCACCGCCAGATGCAGTAACTGCAAAGACGCGGACCAAACGGAAAAGCCCCCGAGCTCACGAACGAGGTCATGGACTCCGATGCTCCATCTCGCCAAACGATCCGAATGGTGTAAGAAAATGAACACGAGAGAATCGGCGAGGACTCCAACTCCAAACGCGAGGCTCACCAGGAATGCGAAGTACCAAGGTCGATTCATCACGTAGCCAAATGCTCGGCTGAGGCCGTCGAAGCCATCGCTCCCTTCGACGCTGATCGCCGCGACCATCAACGGCCAACTGAGAACCAGCAGCAGCAACAAAGCCGCCATCACGAAACTGCCCAGCACCGGCAGCCAGCCCAACGCCATCAACCAAGTTCCCTGTCCCGCTCCGATCCACTCTTCCAGCTTTCCGACACCGATGCCTAGCAACGCGAAGCATCCGACTCCGAGCAACGGCAGCAACGGACCGTAGAGATAGCTCAGCCAGTTGCGGCTGGAAAACCGGACGGCTTCCAGTGGCGAAACCGAACCGTCGCGAGCAAACCGAACCGCGTGCATCCGTGCCATCGCTCCACCGAAGATCGCCCAGACCAGCAAGGCCCACAGGAGTTCGGTCCATTTCGCGGCGACCTGCGACCAAGACTGTGGTTCCGGTTCAAACAACTGAACTGTCGGCATCAGAACCGTGGTCTCTGGCCAGATCAGCCACAGTCGTCCCACCTCGATCTGCGGTCCTTGGGGAAGCTCGGGATTTGGACGGGAGACTGGTTCGGCCAGCGACGAGGCGAGGATGCGATCAAACGTCATTTCCGTCCCGTGTCCCGGATGGAACGGCAGCAATCGAATCAACATGCCACCAATTCCGAACACGAACACCGCACACAGCGCTAACAGCACGACACGAACTCGCAACGCCAATTGAGCCGCTCGCAGCAGATGCAACCACGGGAGCACGCTGTGCCAGCGGATGCTGTCCACCGTGATGTGTTTGTCGGTCATCGTCGCCTCCTGCGAACGGTGGGTGGTCGGGAATTGGCTGGGGATGATAGCCGGAGAAATGATGAATGACGAAGTCCCCGGCGAGCGGCGGCGGTGGGTAGTCCACAGCGAGCGCGTCGTCAATCGTCCCGCCTCACCCTATACTCCGCCCCGTATCAGTCTCACCCCAGCCCCACGGAGTTGCCTCATGGATTTGCTCAGCACGTTGCCCGGTTCGTTGATGGAAGGATTCTTTCCCGCTGGCTGGGACTTGGCCAAGATCGATAAATGCGTTGACGACAACCCCGCGAACATCACCGTTCGCCAGAAATCCTGGCATCGCCTCTTTGAACCGATCCCGTGCGCAACCGTCGCCGACTTCGACATGATGCTCGGCCACGAGATCGCCATGACGATCAAGAAGGCTCGCGACGCCAACGAAGAGGCGTTGCTCGTTCTGCCCGTCGGCCCGATGGGCATGTATCGCTGGGCCGTCTATTTTCTGACCGAGTGGAATATCTCGTGCAGCCACGTCTACGGTTTCAACATGGATGAGTGGTCCGACGCTGCCGGCAACACGCTCGCCCCTGAGAATCCTGGCTCGTTTCAATTCTCGATGGAGAAGGCGTTCTACGGGCCGCTCGGCAAGCTGACGCCGCCGAAGAGTCAGCGATACTTCGCCACCAAGAAGATGCTGCCGACGTACGCGCCGCGCATCAAAGAACTCCGAGCCAACGGAGCCAAGCTGACGGTCATCTTCGGCATCGGTCGCGTTTGCCACATCGCCTTCTGGGAACCGCAATTCGCCGCCGAGTTCGCCGCCGAAAACGAATGGAAGAAGCAAACGCACCGCCTGGGAGCGAAACTGCATCCGCTGACGGTCGAGCAAAACGCGCTCACCAGTTTTAAGAGTCGGACCACGCACGTCCCCGCCTACGCCAACACGATTGGCCCCGGCCTGTTCCTGGGAGCCGACAAGATCATCGGCGGCGCGGACGGCTCGTTCGGACGCGGCATGATGTGGCAAGGACTCAGCCTGTGGATGACGCTGCGTCACGCGCCGACGATGTGGATTCCCTCGACCTACATGCCGACGCAACCGGGGCGGCTGTTCTTCCTGAAAGAACTGGCTGGCCCGCTGGTCGCTGACTGCAACTAAGTCTTCGGAGTGCGGCATGTTCATGCCGCTTTGAACTCTTCGCATCGCATTTTGTGATGAGGTCACCATGCGCTGGTTCGTGTTCATCGCGTTCGTTTCGTGGTTGCCGTTCGCTTATGCCGCCGAACCGCCGAAGCTCGACACTTCGCGCGGCGATCGGATGATCGCCGAATACTTTCGGCTGGAGACCGCCAAGCTGCGCGAGGCTTGCTTGGCCGACATTCATTCGGCCGACGATTGGAACGCGAAAAAAGGTGAGTATCGACGGCAATTGCTCGACATGCTCGGCCTGGACCCGCTGCCGGAGCGGACGGAGTTGCAGCCGGTCGTCACCGGCAAAACCGAGCACGACGAGTTCACGGTCGAGCGATTGCACTTTCAGTCGCGGCCAGGGCTCTATGTGACCGGCGATCTGTACGTGCCCAACAATTTGAAGAAGGGCGAAAAGCTACCCGCCATTCTTTACGTCTGCGGTCACGGTGGCGTGAAGAAGGACGGCGTCAGTTTCGGCAACAAGGTCCACTACCAACATCACGGCGGCTGGTTCGCTCGGAACGGATACGTCTGCCTCATCATCGACTCGTTGCAACTCGGCGAGATCGAAGGCATCCATCACGGCACGCATCGTTACGACCGCTGGTGGTGGCTCAGCCGAGGCTACACGCCAGCCGGTGTCGAGGCTTGGAACTGCGTGCGAGCGCTCGACTACTTGCAGACACGGCCGGAGGTCGATGGAGACAAGCTCGGCGTCACCGGCCGCAGCGGCGGCGGAGCGTACTCGTGGTGGATCGCCGCGATTGATGAGCGGATCAAGGCCGCCGTGCCGACCGCTGGCATCACCGACTTGCAGAATCATGTCGTGGACGGCGTCGTCGAGGGACATTGCGACTGCATGTTCTGTCTCAACACATATCGTTGGGATTACCCGCTGGTCGCGGCACTCGTCGCGCCGCGAGCATTGCTCATCAGCAACACCGACCGTGATGGGATCTTCCCGCTCGATGGCGTGTATCGGACCTACTCGAAAGTCCGCCGCTTGTATGAATTGCTCGGCAAGCCGAACGACCTCGCCTTGCAGATCACCGCGGGCGGACATGCCGACACCCAAGAACTTCACATCCACGCCTTCCGCTGGTTCGACAAGCATCTCAAAGGGATCGACCGCCCGATCGACAAGGTCGCCACGAAGTTCTTTCAGCCGGAGCAACTGAAAGTCTTCGACAAACTGCCGGCCGACGAACTCAACACGAAGATCGACGAGACGTTCGTCGCCGCCGCGCCGACTCCGGTGCCTCCGGCTGACAAAGACGCTTGGGAGAAGCAACGTGACGGCTGGCTACAACAACTTGGCGACAAGGTCTTTCGCGGCTGGCCGGTTTCTGGATCGCCGCTCGAATTGACCGAAGCGTTCAATGTTGAGTCGGACGGCGTGCGATTGCGAGCGTTTGATTTCGTCAGTCAGCAAGGCATCACACTGCGGCTGTATGTGGCTCAGCGAGCGAAACTCGATAAGGCGGAACTTGTCGTCGTGAATCCGCTCGATACGGCCGGATGGAGCGAGTTCCTCGCGACCTTTCGGCCAGCATTCGAGGCTCAACTCCAAGGCGAATCATTGCCGGAAGCCAACGCCATCGAATGGCAATCGACTCAGAAAATGTTCGACTCGTTCCCGTGGGTGATGGCCTACGTGGCTCCGCGAGGCATCGGACCTACGGCGTGGGATCAATCGGCAAAGAAGCAGGTGCAGCATCGCCGTCGTTTCTATCTGCTCGGCCAAACGCTCGAAGAGATGCAAACGTGGGACGTTCGCCGGGCGATCCAAGCCACTCGCGCAGTGACTGGCCTGACCGAGACGCCGCTCTGGCTACAAGGACATCGGCAGATGGCCGCGCTGTCGGTTTACGCAGCGATCTTCGAGCCGAACATCAAACGCATCGACCTGCATGAGATGCCGGCCTCACATCGCGATGGGCCAGCGCTCTTCAATGTGTTGCGAGTCTTCGATCTGCCCCAAGCCGTCACGCTCGCGGCCGAACGCTTCCAAGTCGTGATCTACTCGCCAGAGAAAGACGCCTGGCAATTCCCTCAAGCGGTCGCCGAACGACTGCAATGGGAAAAACGATTTCAACTTCGCACTCCGCCCCAGCCGAAAGCAGCGGAGTGATCTCGTGGGGCAGGTTTTCAACCTGCTCGGATATCTTAGAACGGGTAGGTTGAAAACCTGCCCCACCACGGAGGACTCATGGCTGCATCACGAAACTACTCGCCATATCAAGACAAAATCATCAAGCGGTTTTACGACAACCGCGAACAGATTGACCAAACGCGACTCAGCGATCTCGCCGCCGAACTTTATCTTGCCGAAGGCAAGAAGCGCGAGCGGCTCTGGAAGCAAGCGGGCGAAGTCATGGAACGGCTCGGCGTACCGCAGTCACGGCTCGATCACGTTCTGAAAACTGCCGACCCGGCGATCCTGGCCGAGGTCGTGCAAGACATCCAGAACGGCCACATCAAACCGCCGCCGAAGAAGAAGCCTGGTTCGCCGTAGACCGGACGCCCACGTCCGGTCAGCCCTCCGGAAGTTCGGACGTAGGCGTCCGAACTACTTTTTCAACCTCTTGGACGCAACAGCCGATGCCGATACGATCCCCTGCCACACTGGTTGCTTCGGTTTCCTGACCAACTCGCGGAGAACGGAAAATGAATGGCTCGACGTCACGGTTTTGCGATGGGGTTTCGCGGCGAAGTGTGATCCAAGCCGGGTTGGCAGGGATCGTGGGACTCTCGATGCCGGACCTGTTGCGGCAGCGAGCCAACGCGGAACAGAGCGCTCGCAAGGCGAAGACTTCGGTCATCTATATCGAAATGGCTGGTGGTCCGACTCAGCATGAGACGTATGATCCAAAACCGGATGCACCACTGGAATACCGCGGGCCGTTGCGCGCGATTGACACATCGCTGCCGGGCGTCGTGTTCTCCGAATTCATGGTCGAGCAAGCGAAGATTCTCGACAAGCTGGCGGTGATTCGGTCGCTGCATCACACGAACGGAAGCCACGGCACCAGCAGCCATCTCACGCAGACGGGCTATTACCTGCGCGACAATCAGAACCGCGAGAACGAGATGCCGTGCCTCGGTTCGATCGTCTCTCGGCTGCGCGGAGCCAACGAATCGGGTGTGCCGGCGTTCGCGTCGATCCCGCAGAGTATGCGGTTCGGCCGAGCGGCTTGGCTGGGCAAAGGCTTCAATCCGTTCGAGACGATCAAGAGCGCGGACGATGCGAACTTCGAGGTCGCCAATCTCACCCTGCTGGCCGGACTCACGAATGAACGGCTATCGGATCGACGGCAATTGCTCAATGGATTCGATGGCACTCGGCGCACGATCGACAACCAAGGTGTTGCCGAGTCGATGGATCAATTCACGCGTGAGGCGTTCGATCTCGTCACCGGCGAGCGTGCTCGGAAAGCGTTCGACGTCCGCAGCGAGTCAACGGAAACACGAGCACGCTACGGTTTGAATTCGCTCGGCCAAAACATACTCTTGGCTCGGCGGTTGGTCGAGCACGGGATCACCGTCGTCACCGTGCGGGCCAGCAGCCTCGGAAGCTGGGACGATCACGGCAACATCGCCGACGCGATGCGCAAGAAAGGTCCAGGCTTTGATCAAGCGGTCGCGGCTCTGGTCAGCGATCTGCACGAACGCGGACTCGATCGTCAGACGCTGGTGGTCTGCATGGGCGAGTTCGGCCGCACGCCGCGCGTCAACAAGGGAGCCGGCCGAGATCACTGGGGCCAAGTCATGAGCGCCGTGCTCGCCGGCGGCGGACTGAAGACCGGCCAAGTGATCGGCTCCTCCGACAGCACCGGGTCCGTTCCGAAAGATCGGCCGTATCGCCCCGAGCACGTGCTGTCGATGATCTATCGCCATCTCGACATCGACCCGGCTCACACATTCAACGACTTCTCCGGCCGCCCACGCTATGTGCTCGAAGAGCGGCGGCTGATTTCAGAATTAGTTTAGCCACTCCGTGATTACGACATTCGCTGCTCAACACTTCAACGGACTGGAATGTCGCCAATGTTGGGAGCTTAGAAGCGGTCACGCCATGTCGTCAGATGTGAAGAAAGTGGTCTGGTCGGTGGTCCTCGCCGGGCTGACGATCTACGTCCTTTGTCGGATGGCCAACATGGTCATCTACGAGATCGTACCAGAGATCAAACTGGCCCCCGCAGATGCCCTGCTGCGCAGAGAACAGATCAGGAATGATCCGTGGCACAGCTTCGGACGCATCGTGTTCGCATTTTGGCTCACAAGTCTCTGGATTTGGCTGTGCATATTTGAGTTGATAAGGGTCTGGAGCAAATCAAAGAATCGCAACGATCCGTTCGGTATTTGGCGAGTCTTGAGCAGGTAAGTGAGGCAGTATTACTGCCTCAACTTGGCGTCAGTCGCCGAGCGACGACTTTCGCCGTAACAAGTGGTGATAGCGCTGCGCGAAACGGTGGGCTTCATCACGTACATATTGCAGCAACCGCAACGCATAGGCGTGTTTGCTAAGCCGAATCGGTTCCGACTCGCCCGGTAGAAAGATTTCTTCATCCCGCTTCGCCAGCGACAGAATCGGCGGCGGCATGATGTCGAGCAAGCGGAAGGCATCTAGCGCGGCGCTCAGTTGGCCTTTGCCACCGTCGATGAGCAGCAGGTCCGGGAAGGATTCGCCGTCTTCACGCAATCGACTGAAGCGGCGGCTGACGACCTCGCGGATCGAGCCGAAGTCATCGACTCCGTCCACCGACTTGATTTTGAACCGCTTGTAGCCGTGCTTGAACGGCAGGCCGTCGAGGAATGACACGAGACTCGCGACCGTCTCGCCCCCTTGGAGGTGCGCGATGTCGATCCCTTCGATGCGCCGCGGCAACTTGTCGAGGTTCAGCGTCTTCATCAGTCCGCGCATCCCCTTCTTCGGGTCGATCGGGAAGACTTCGGGCTGCTCGTGGTCTTTCAAGTTGCCGCGCAGGTTGAGCGTTTCGAGCGCGGTGATCTCGTCGCGAATCCGTGCCGCTCGCTCGAACCGCAGTTCTTTGGATGCGGCCAGCATCTCGGCCTTCAGCTCTTCGAGTAGTTTGCTCTTCTTACCCGCCAGGACCATGCGCAGCCGGCGAATGTCGCGTCGGTAGTCCTCTTTGCTGACTCGCAAGTTGCACGGGGCCGTGCATTGACCGATGCTCGCCAGTAAACAGGGTCGGAACCAACGCCAGCGTTCCTCTCCCTCAGCGATGTCCAATGAGCAGGTGCGGAAACGGAAGATGCGCTGCAAGACGCTAATCGCTCCGCGCAAACGCTTCGCACTTGTAAAAGGGCCGTACAACTTCACGCCGCGCGAACGGGGCTTGCGAGTGAACTCGATGCGTGGGAAATCTTCTCGCGTCGTGATCTGCAGATAAGGGAAGGTCTTGTCGTCTTTGAGTTCGGAGTTGAATCGGGGCTGAATGTCCTTGATCAGCCGCGCTTCCAGCAGGAGCGCCTCGACTTCGCTGTCGCAGAGGATGTGATCGACATCCCGAATTTCCGGCACGAGATCGCATGTCCGCCGATCCGTCGCCGCTGCGGAATTGAAATAGCTCGAGACGCGACTCCGCAGATTGACCGCTTTGCCGATGTAGATGACTCGGCCGAGAGCGTCTTTCATCAGATACACACCGGAGGTCGTCGGCAGCGACCGCACTCGTTCGCGCAGATCGACTGGCGGATCGGAGGCTGTCGGTTGATCAGACATCAGCGCCTCGCGCGAAGGGGTCGGGAGTCTTTTTCAGGCCGCCTCATACAACACTCGATGATGGTGCGGCGACAAGGCGGCCTGAAAAAGACTCCCGACCCCGTCACTCGCGCCATCACAGTCCGTCGGACAGCACGAACAGGATTGCGAAGATCGTCCCCATGAACAGCACGATTTGCAGAAACAAGCGCGTGGCTCGATTCAGAATCCGCTCTGGCAATTCAAAGCGGCTGGCGCTGTAGACCAGGCTGATCGCCAATGCCAACGGCAGGAGATACCACAACACGTTTTGAACGCCGAGTAGCATGATTCGAGATTCCAGTTTGCATCTGACGGGCGATTTCACGGACGAATTGGGAAATGACAAATGACAAATGGAGAATGCAAAATGTCAGCCTTCTCAATTTGCATTTTTCATTTGTCACTTCTCATTTTCCATTGCGTGACTTTCACTACGAACCAGCGGCCGCGACCGTGGATGGTGTCGTGGTGACTGGTGGAGGCGGGGCGTTCGGCTGTCCTTCCGGTTGATCGACTTCATCTCCGTAGCCGTAGGCCGGACCTTCGTAGGCGTCCCAGATGGCTAACAGGTTCAACAGGCCGGCGACCCAAGTGAACAGCAGCGCGATCTCATACCGCTTGCCCAACCGACGGTTCATGTCTTGGACCGCGTCGTCCTCCAGCGGGACTTGATACCAATCCCAAAACGCTCGGGGAATCGTCCCTTCGATTTCACCGATGGGAGACTCGAACTCGCCGCGCGGCACGACGACTCGGCAAGCCAAGAAACGCCGCGAGCTGGAGAACTCCCGCGGTGCGTTTTTTCCATCAATGGTGCGGGTGATTTCGCCGCTCCCCAAGATTCGTGGCCCGATCGTTTGCGAACTGACACGATTGGCCACGGTCAGCGACCCGCCGAGATCAAACTCCACGTCGCGCGGCGAGTCCCCTTCCAACCGGCCTCGGAAATGTCCTCGCACTTGGGGGCCAAACCCTTGTGCTCCGGTTTCGTCCAGAGACAACTGCAAGCGCCCGGTGATCGGTCCTTGCCAAGAGTCGCCGGGATTCTCGACCTTTGCGTAGCCCTCAAACGTCGTCTCGAGCGGCAGGTCCAATTGCAGAGCGGCACGCGCATCGTCGCCGCTGGAGTAACGTTGCCATTGAACCAGGCCCGGCAATGAGGACGCCCCCACCAAAACTTGCGAGAGGTATCCGATCGAGCGGTCCTTTACCCGAAAACGATTCCCCTCGAAATCCTGCCAGCGGAAGAAAACTCCCCGCCAGTCGGCCATCGCCTGGCCCCAATAGAAGGTGGTCAAAATGCAGACCGAATAAATCGCTGCCTTGAAATAACGCCGCTGATAGCAGTGGCCGGCACCCGGAATCAGGAACGCGAGCACTGCCGCCAAGGCGGGGTTTCTGAGGTTGATACGCGGGTCAGCCATGAGGGTTTCGACCGGTGGGATCGTGAAAAGGAGGGAAGCGAAAAGCCAAATTGGACCGCTCGCGAGGGGCGGGATTCTAGGAGTGGTTCGTGTGAGCCACCAGACCACTCAACGATTGCGACACATGCCGATCTAAGGCCGGGGTCGCTTGCCACGTTTGTTTCTTTGGACAAATCTGCCAAGTTTCCGGAATCCCTACGGTCACTCAAGACGTCGAAGTGACTGGTGATATCGAGCGAACTGCGGGGATGAGGAATCTCTAAACTGCCCCATCCTGCTAATTGGCAAGGGTTATCGAGGTCGCCTAAACTCCGAAATCGATACCTTTTGAACTTACTGCTGCCTCAAGGACTTCCGCTTATGACCTTTCGGAAAGCACGCTCGTTTCCGGCCCTTGGCTTCCCAGCCGCCTGGTTACGAGGACTCCTCGCTGTCTCGCTGAGTTGGCTCGCCTTCGCCCCGTTCAGCCTTTCGGACTCCCCCTCGCCGATGCGGGCGAACGCTCAAGAGGCGAAGCCCAAAGAGGCTCCGGAGGTCACTTGGGAGCAGCTTATCTATGTGCCGTACAAGCAGCTCAGCACGGTCTTCGAGAAGCAGAAGGCGACCGTGTTCATGTCCTATGCCGAGTACCTCAAGCTCTGGAATAAGTCGGGCGAACAGCCCGGCCAACCGCCCGTAGCGGCCGTGATTTCGGCCGCCAGCTACCGGGCCAAAATTGATCAGGATGTCGCGCGGATCGAGGCGGAGTATTCGGTCCGAGTGCTCGGCAAAGCCTGGTCGGAATTGCCGTTGAAGTTCGGCGATGCCGCAATTGGAGACGTGACCAGCGAGGGCGGGGCGGACGTGAAAGAGAAAGTCTTGCTGCGAGCGACCGGTGACGGCGTTTATTCGCTGCTGTTCCCGACTCCGGGCGAGCACAAAGTGAAGATACAACTTGCCGCGCGTGTTCGGTCGTCACCAGATGGCAAGAGTTTTGATCTCGAAGTCCCGGCGGTCGGCGTCACAAAGTTTGAACTGTTGATCCCAGAAGCGGATCAAGCGGTGGAAGTGACTCCGCTGCTCGTGCGACAGCCGGTCGAAGCCGCGAAAGGCAAAGAGACGAAGATCGCCGGCAACCTCGGCGCGGCGAGTCGCATCGGTGTGTTGTGGCATCCCAAGGCGAGCATCAAGCCGGAAATGGATTTGCTGGCCAGTGTCACGAATCACACGCAGGTCTCGGTCGCCGATGGGCTGATTCATACGGATGCGTTCCTGCGGTACGACGTCCTGCGCGGCGAACTGACTCAACTGCGAGTTGCCGTGCCGAAGGGAGACCGCATTCTCGGCGTGTCGTCGAACGATGCGAACGTCAAAGGTTGGAAGGCCGCCGACGAGGCGACTCGACAAGTCGTCACGATTGAGTTGCTCAGCGGTGCGAAGAAAGCTCTGACGCTCGAAGTTCACACCGAGCGGCCGGCACCCACTGAGGCGTTTGATGTGGTTGGCTTGAGCGACAACGCTCCGGCGGCAGGCATTCATGCGTTGGACGTCGTCCGTGAAAGCGGTCAGTTGGTCGTCGCCAAGGGAGCCGATCTGCTGCTGAATGTCGAGAAGCTCACGGGGTTGACGCGCATCGAAGAGGCCGAGGTCGCCGAGGCGATTCGTCGGCCCGGCTCGTTGGCGTACAAGTTCTATTCGCCGAAGGTCGAACTCAAGTTGACCGCGAAAGCGGTTGAGCCGCGTGTGTTGGTCAATCACGTTGCCAAGCTGCAATTCCTGGACGACGAACTGCGGTCGCTGACGCAAGTGAGTTACACGATCGAACGGGCTGGCTTGTTTGAACTGCAACTGCGCGTCCCCGAAAAAATGGTGATCGACCGCGTCGTCGGCCCGCCGCAGATCAAAGAGTACCCGGTCGAAACGAAGGACGGGCAGACGGTGCTGCGAGTCGTGCTCGACATGAAGCGCGAAGGAGCGATCGCTTTCAATGTGATTGGTCACGTTCCCCTCGACGCGGCTCAGAAGGAGCAGAACCTGACGCTGCCGTTGCTCGAACCGTTGAATGTTGAACGCGAAACTGGACAAGTCACGATCTTCGCGGCACCCGCCATCGAAGTGCTCACCGATGAGAAGGCGATCAAGGGAGTGCAGCCCGAACGGAACGCCGATCCGAATCCGCCGTTCGTGGCAGGTGGAACGCTCGCGTCGGCGTGGTCGTTCACTCGCCGGCCGATCGAGATTCCGGTGAAAACAACACGCCGGCCGACTCGGTTGACGGCGTCGGTCGCGACGCTGCTCAACGCGAAACCGGAGACGGCGGACGTCCGCACGACGGTGACGTATCACGTCCAGTTCGCGGGGCTCGACACGTTTCAAATCGCCGTCCCCGAAGCGCTGGCCGATGCCGTGCAAATTCGGACGGCTCAGGGAGCGACCGTTCCCGCGATCAAAGAAAAGAAGAAGGCCGAGAAAGCGGTCGATGGCTGGGTGACTTGGACGATCATCCTGCAACGCGAAGCGATCGGCGATGTGCCGTTTGAAATCACCTACGACTTGAAGCCGGCCGAAGGTGCTGACAAGAAAGCCGGCTCGACGTTTTCTTGGCAGCAAGAACTCAATCCGGTTCGCGCGGCCGGTTTGCCCGGCGATGGTGAATCGAAGGCGGGCAAGGTCGATCTGTCCGACGTCTACGGCGAGGTCACAGTCCAGAAGGACAAAGCGTTGACGGTCTCGGCCGACGCGACCGGCGATGATCTCGAAGCGATTGATCCGCGCGAGTTGTCGTTGCTGTCGCAGGATGGCTCGCTGGCGTACCGGTATTACACGCAGAAGGTGTCTCTGAAGGTGACCGCCGCGAAGCACGAGATTCAGGAAGTGGTCGAGACGGTGGTCTCGCGCGGGTTAGTCGAGGTCGTCGTCGATCAGGACGACAAGGCGTCGTACCGCTGCCGCTTCAAGGTAAAGACGAGCGAACGGCAACGGCTGCGCATCGACTTACCCAAGGGAGCGGAGATTCTCGGTGTGCTCGTCGACAACAAATCGGTCTCGCCAGAAAAGGCGGGCACAGGCTCGAACGATGTGTTCGACAGTTACTTCGTGAGCGTCGCTCGCAGCGGGAAATCGGACGAGGCGTTCTCGGTCACGTTGCAGTTCCTGTGGCCGATCAATCCACCTCCGTTCGGCGGCAAGTTTGGCAACCTGCAGGTCTCATTGCCGCGCATTGGCGGGCCGAAGGGATCAGCGGTTGCTGTTCAGCAATTGCGATCCGTCGTTTGGGTGCCGGAGAAGTTTTCCCTGGTCGGCACGCCAGACCTCTTCATTCGCGAACAGCACCTGACGCTCGAACGAGCGATCAACGGGCAGGTCGCGTCTGCGGTGAATCAATCCGAACTCGATCAATGGATCGGCACGTCATCAGTCGGCGTGGCGGACTTTGCGACGCAGGGGCAAGCGTACTCGTTCCACAACCTTGGCGGCGCGGAGCATCTGGAAGTGACGTGGTGGAAGGTCAGCTTCGCTGCGATCGTCGCGACGTTCTCGCTGTTCTGGCTCGGAGTCGTGCTGATTCCGACGACGTGGCGCAATCGGCTCGGTTGGGTGTTGGCCGGAGTCTTGATCGCCGTCTGTGCCGGACTGAACGACGCCGACACCGTGCTGCACGGAGTCGCGGTCGCTCGCTGGGGCATTGTCTTAATGTTCGCCTTGTGGATCGTGCAGTCGCTCTTCGGAGCAGCCCGACGTTCCAACGGCAACCGCCTCGATTGGTCGCAACCGTTCCCAGCCACCGTCAGTCCGCCACCAGAGCCAGGTTCGTAGTCCAATCGGTGAGGGGTCCGGTCTTCAAATTTCAATTTTGGAGCCACGAACTCAGCAAAAGGTTGTTCGACAGGTTCGCGTGGGAAGAGAGTCAGTCCATGATCGGGAAACCAAAATTGAAATTTGAAGACCTGACCCCGGCATGGCTTCTTCGGCCGATCGCCGTCAGCCGACAGCCGATCGCCGAGATACCGTTTCTTGAATCGCTGAAAAACGGTATCTCGGCGATCGGCAGACGGCCATCGGCTTTCGGCCGATCCATTTGTACGTTGTTTTTGGCAATGGCTTGTTGGTTCCCGGTCGTGGCTCAAGAGATTGAAGCTCGGCGAGTCTTTGTGCCGGTGGAAGATCTCGACACGGTCATCTCGAAGGATCAGCGCGGCGTGCTGTTGCCGAGAGATGAGTTTCTCAAGCTGTATCGCGACGCTCAAAAGAACGCGCCGGCAAAGACCACCGCTCCGGTCGGTGCGGTGATTTCGGGAGCGACGTATTCGGCGAAGTTTGCAGGGGAGCAACTGGTTGTCGAGGCGACGATCAAGATCAGTCAGTTTGCCGATTCGTGGCAGGCGTTGCCGTTGCCGCTCGGTGCGATGGCGGTGGAGAGTGCGAAGCTCAACGGTCAGCCGGCGAGGCTCGGCCGCAACGAGCAAACATTGTTCTTGCTCAACGACACGCGCGGCGAGCACACGTTGACGTTGGAACTTTCGACGCCGCTGACGGCTGTTGGCGCGGACAAAGTCGCGTCAGTCGGAGTGCTGCCGGGAGTCGCGGGGACGCTTAAGGTCGCGGTGCCGGCGGGGAAGCATTTGCAACTCGCGGGGCTCTCGGTCGAAAGACCGGCCGCGAACGATCAACCGGCGAATTATGAGGTCGCGGTCGGTGGCAAGAGTTCGGCCGTCGCGATTCAGCTCACTGATCGGCAGCGAGAGCGTGCGACCGATTCGCTGTTGTTCGCGACGACGGGGTTCGGGTTGCGAGTTGCTCCGGGCGAGATCACTTGGCACGCGGTCACGGCATTGCAGGTGCATGGCACGCCGCTCGATCGGCTGGTCTGCGTGGTGCCGAAGACGTTGGAGATCACCGATGTCGATTCCAATGGGCTGGAAGCGTGGGAGTTGTCCGACGATCCGAACGATGCGAACTCAACGCGGATCACGCTGAACTATCGGCAGCCGTTTGACGGTTCGCGGCGGATCGACTTTCGTGGAGTGATGGCGGTGCCGGCCGGCGAGTCGTGGCGCGTGCCGACGTTGAAGATCAATCAAGTGACATCGCACATCGGCCGAGCACTCGTGCAACACGCTCCGGCCGTGCGGTTGCGGACGGTCGAGTCGGTTGGCGTGCGGACGGCGACGGTCAGCGAGGCCGATCTGAAAACTATCGGCACGCCGGGAGCCACCGACCCCGGACAAGTGGCGTTGTTGTTCGATGTCTGGAAGGAAGATTTTTCGCTGGGCTTCGTCGCGCAGCCGAAAGAACAGGACGTGCAGGCGAGCATCTCGTCGATCTTCGATCTGACGGCAACGGGTCTCGACCTGATCACCGCCGCGACGATGGAGACATCTTTCGCTCCGCTGTTTGACTTGGAAGTCGCGCTGCCGGCCGAGTGGTTGCTGACGGCGGTCTCGGTCAACGGTCAGCCGTTGCCGTGGCAGGTGCGCACGAAAGAGGACGAGCCGGGGATCAATCACATTCGCATCCCGTTGCCGCAGCCGTTGCGGCCGGGTCAGCAGGCGAAGCTCGAAGTTCGAGCACACCGCGACCCCGATGGCTGGCCGGTCGAAGATAAGCCGGTCGATGTGAGTCTGCCGGAATTGCGTCTGCCGCAGTCGTCGGTCTCCGAAGGGACGTATGTCATCAAGGCCGATGCCGATCTCGATGTCGTCCCCGGTGACATCAACGGACTCGATCCGACGAACGTGCCGGTTCCCGGAGCACGGCTGGGCTTCGCGTATCAAGACACGCGGTTCGGCGGCACGCTGAAGATCGAACGCAAACCATCGCGAGTCGCCGCTCGCACGCTGACCTTCGCGCGGCTCGACAAAAAAACGCTGCACGCGCACTTCGAGTCCGAACTGACAATCACCGGCGGCGGCCTGCGAGTGCTGGAAGTCGCGCTGGCGGAATCAGCCGGAACGGATTTGAGATTTCAGATTTCCAATTTGTCCGCTCGCATCGTCGAACAAACTTCGCGACCCGGAGAGAACGGCGAACTGATTTGGACGCTACGCCTCGATCGGCATTTGGTCGGGACTGCGACGCTGGTGGTGACGAGCGTTGCTGCACGCCCGCAGGCGAACGGGGGGCGTCAGCCCGCTGGTGCATCCAACGAACCTCAGGCTCCCGACAAGCCGGCCACTCCCCAGCCCGCGACAAACGCACCAGAGGGCTTACGCCCTCCGTTCGCCTTGAGCATTCCGCACCTGCGCATCCTCCAAGCCGACCGCCAGAACGGTTTCATCTCCATCGAAGCCGAGGGGGATCAACGTCTCACGATCACCGCTCAGGACGGCAACAAAGCGAATCTTCCCGAAGTCGATCCGATCGACCTCCCCGCTCCGCTGGCCTACGCGCCGAGCCAACGCATCGTCGCCGCATATCGCTACTTCGCCGGCGCTCCGAACATAACTATCGCCGACGAACGCTTCGACCGCTTGCCGGTGCCAACCGCGATCTGCCGAGTCGCTTCGATCAACAGCGTGCTCAGCCCGGCCGGTGAGTTCCAGCATCAGGCGACGTTCGCGTTCACGGCCGTCGGAGTGCAGAGTCTGCGAGTGCAGTTTGCGGACAAAGTAGCCGGCTCTCGCCGAGAGCCGCTTTCCGCTCTCGGCGAGAGCGGGCTACGTTCGGCCGACCTCTGGGCCGCTCTCGTCGATGGCCTGCCGGTCGAGGTTCGTCGAGCCGACGGGGCGTTCCTCATCCCGCTGCGGCCGAGCGATGATCCGGCGGCCGAGCGGTCGTTGCAGTTGTTCTATCGGACGAACGTGCCGGCGTTGCGCGGCACGGGCGAGTTGCGTCAGCCGCCGCCGGAGTTGACGGTGCTCAACGGAGCTGGCGTGTCGCAGCCGATGCAGGTGCTCGACCAGCAATGGGAACTGCGTTACCCGCGCGACCTGCTGCTGACCGACAGCCAAGGAGCCTTCGTCCCCGACACCACGACCCCGCTCGACCGCACCAGTTGGCTGACCAACCTGCCGAAGTCGCTCACGCTGCCGAGATGGTCGAACGCGATTCGCATGATTGTCGGAATCGTGTTCGTGTTGATCGTGATCGGTGCGATGGCAATTGGCCGTCGTTGGGGCCGGGTCGCAGCAGTCGTGCTGCCGCTGCTCGTTGTTGGCGCTCTGTACGTCACCTTTGCCTCACAGGAACAAAAGAACGCGACACGCTGGGGGATTGAGATGTCGGGAGGCACCCGCATGATCTACGCCCCTGAGAAATCGGGCATGACTTGGTTCGATGACTTCGATTATGCCGACGGAACCGTTGGTTCTCTTGGACAGCAAGCCGCCGAAGGAATGCCAGTGCCCTCCGCAATGGCCCCCAACGCGGCGATGGCAGAACTTTCCGATGGCCGGGTGAAGTCAGAGCCGCTCTCTCTTGAAACTCTGGCACTTCCGCAAGCCGCCGCCGAGTCGAAAACGGAAGCCGCAAAGAAGCCTGCCAGTGGCAAGACGAAGTTCGCGCCCGTCGTCGGTGGATTTGCGGTTGAGTATTACGAAGTCCCTTTCGACACGCCCGGAGCCGTTACGGCGGAGGAACTGAAGCAGCGCGGAATGACCGACGAATCGTTGGCGAAAATTCGAAGCGAGTCGCGAAAACGCACGGGAGCCGCCTTGGATGGGATCGTGAAACAGTACAACGAAATGATGAATCAAAAACGATATGCCGAAGCCGAAGTGCTCGCGAAGCAGGCGAAGGATTTGGCTCCGAATCATCCGGCGGCCGAGACGATGGCTTGGAAAGCAAAGTTCGCGCGGCGAGTCGAAGCAGACCCGAAATCCAAGACGAGCAAAGAAGACGGGTTCTTGCGGCAACTCGATTCCGTCGAATTGTCGGGCATTCCATTCGATGACCGTGCGCCCGCGTTCCGACAAGGCTCATTTGGCGGAGACAAGACGAGGGGCGCGGCGATGAGTGAGATAAAAGGTGATGTTTCCGTCGAAGAGCTTGGCGATGTCTTGATCGCACGCGGCAACGAACAAGATCTCCGATTGATGATCCGGCAGACTCAAGAGGTCGCGGCACGCGGCGAGCGCGGCGGTCTCTTGTCGCTGACGATGGCGCTGGAATCGCAGGACGGGGCGGCGACGAAAAAGTTTCGGTATCTCGGCACGGAGACGGCCGCGAGCGGGATTGGGCTGGATCTGGTTTACGAGAATCGCGCGACGGGTTGGACCGGGCGGGGCGTGTGGATCGCGGCGTTGGCGTTCCTGGCGTGGGTGTTGCCTCCGAATCGGCGGACCTTCAAAGCCAGTTGGGCCGCGCTGGGGCTGACGTTGCCGTTGGCTCTGGCCGCGATCGCGCCGCTGGCGTGGCAAAACACGCTCGACGGAATCTTCTTCGGCACCGTCGCCGCGATCGCTTTGTGGACGCTCCGCGCGGCGGGCGAGTCGCTCGCCAGCGCGTGGCCGCGCATGAAAACGAAATCGTTTTGGACACGAGCGCTGACGCGACAGACGGCGGGATAGTTTTCGATGAATTGGATAGGACACATGAGTCTCATAGGTCGTATGAGTCACATTTCGTTGAGCGTGGGAACGAGGGGGCTGAGTCACATTTCGATAAGCGTGGAAAAAACGATGACCGTATCGCATCAGCCCCAAAGGGGCGTCACTCGACAGCCCAGGGCAACGCCCTGGGTTGGCGGCCACACCACTCACGAAGCCCTGAAAGGGCGGCACTCCGCCGGGACGAATCGCACGTCCGTGGTGTCGCCCCTTCAGGGCTGGAAACATCGTGTCGAACGCCAACCCAGGGCGTTGCCCTGGGCTGTCGAGTTGCGCCCCTTTGGGGCTGAACCGCAGCGGACGTCTCGCACGTTTCGATTCCTGTGCGATCTTGCTCGTCGCGTGGCATTCATCTCTTTGTGTCTCTTCGCGTTTCTTGCGGCCAACTCCGCGTTCGCCCAAGAGCCGCAAGTCCAAAGGCCGGCGGTCGCGCCGCCGGTGAATCCGAATCCCGACATCCCTGCGCGGCCGACGATCATTTTTCCGTTTGATGATGCCAAAGACCCGCTCGCGGCCGAGCGGGTGTATCTGCCGCATGCGAAGTTCGTCGAACTCTGGAACGCCGCGCATCCTGAATCGCGAGTCGCTACCCCCGCCCCGCAAGACGGTCTTGTGGCCGAGGCGTTGATCGTGGTCGCTCCGAACAAGAAAGTGGACGGAGCCGATGCGACGGCGAAGGTCACGGCCCGCATCACGCTGTTCAGTTTTCGCAAACAGCAAATCGTGCTTCCGATCCCGCTGCGGTTGGCGTCGCTCAGTGAAGCGAAGTTGGATGATGCTCCGGCGGCGTTGGTCGTGCGCGATGAGCACGGCACGGCGCGATTACACGTCGTGATCGACAAGCCGGGGTTGCATGTGCTCGATCTGACGGCCGAGGTGCCGGTCAATCAGCAAGGCCCGGCCGGGCAGTTGGTGATCGGCGTCGATCCGCTGCCGAGCGGGAAGTTGTTGTTCGTGCCGCAGTCCGACGAAGTGACGTTTCGGGTGAATGGGGCGAGTAATGCGTTTCGATTAAGGCGGAAAGCGGAAGGCGGAGGGGGGAATGAACTGCTTTCCGTTCCGAATTCCGCCCTCCGAATTCCGAGTTACTTCGAGGTTCCGATCAGCGCGGGTGGTGACATTCGACTGGCGTGGCAGCCCAAGCAGGCGGCGGGGGCGGTGGATGCGATCGTGCAATCGGATTCGGCGACGGCGGTGCAGGTGGAGGATGCCGGCGTGCGTATCGAATCCGGTTGGGTGTTCAAGGTGCCGCGCGGAGCGATCAACGATGTCTCGTTTTCGCTGCCGAAGGAATTGAAAGTTCGCTCGATCAGCGGGCCGGACGTTGGTGGCTGGGAACTCGGCGAGAATGTCGATGGCCGCGTGCTGCGTGTTTTCCTGCGTCGAGCGGTCAGCGATCAGACGTCGCTGGCGTTTGAGTTGTTCTTGGAGACTCACATCGCGGATGAACCCGTCGCCATCAAGCTGCCGGCGTTTGCGCCATTGGCGGTCTCGCGAGACTTCGGCGTCGTGGGCCTGTTCGCTGCGCCGCAATTCGCGTTGAAGAACATCGCGGCGAAGGGGCTGACGCAGATCAACGCGAACCAATTTCCCGTAGGTCAGCCTTTCCAGGCTGACCCGAACGCTTCACCGGCGTCGATCGCGCGACCGGGGCAGCCTGGAAAGGCTGACCTACAGGCGGCGTTCCGTTATACCGCGCGACCGTTCGAGGTCAGCTTCTCGACACAACGCCGAGCACCGGAATCGACCGGCTTTGCCGAGCACGCGCTGGTGGTTGAACGTCGCAAGGTGCGGATGTCGTCTCGGCTGCGCTGGGAGCTGGCGGGAGCGTTGCGGTCGAGCGTTGGCGTGCAGTTGCCGCCGATGTGGTTGCCGGTCGATGTCGATGCGACCGCTCTGCAAGACTGGCACATTGATCCGGCGACGAACGTGCTGACGGTCGAGTTCACCGAACCGCGCATCGGCGCGGTCGAAGTCGTGCTGCAAGGGAACGTCGCAAAGGAACCGGAAGACGCGATCGCCGAGATCAGCGCGCCGACGCCGTTGGAACTCAGCAAGCTGGTCACGCAAGCGGCCGTGTGGTTCGACCCGGCGTATCAAGCGACGGTCAACACCTCGAATGGCTGGAAGACGTCGGACCCGGAGCATTGCAGCGAGGAACTCCGCAGCAAGCTGAGCCGGCCTGCGAAGTTTGTCTTCACGTCGAACGTAGTGATGCCGGAAGTGCTGGGCTTTGATCTGGCTCGCGCGGTGCCGAAGCTGTCGGCCGATGCGGTCTCGTTGGTGACGGTCTCGGACACGGCGGTCGATTACTCGCTGGCGTTGCAGTGGAAGATCGCCGAAGCGGCGACCGACACCTTCACGTTCACGACGCCGGATTGGCTGGCGGGGAAATTGGATTTCCAAGGGGCCGGCATTCGGCAGACGTCTTTTGTCCCGGCCGGTGAAGGGAGCGGTCGCACGCGCTGGACCGTCACGCTGCAAGACCCGGTCGGTTCGCGGTACTTCCTGCTCGCGACCGCGACGCTGCCGCCGCCGGCCGAGAAGCGTGAAGTCACGGCTCCGACGATGGCTTTCGAGCATCACGTCGCAGCGGAAGGTGACGCCGCGGCAGCACCCGCCGCCGACGGGCAAGAGGCCTCGCCGTTCACGCCGCTCGACACGCAGCGGCAGTACGTCGTGGTCATCAACATCAGTGCCAATCAACTCGCGCCCGTCGGCGAAGTCGGTGAAGCCGTGCAGCGCGATGAGTTACCAATCGTCGTCGATCAACAGCTCGTCGATCAGGCGACGGCGGTGCTGCGTGTGAGGGGCGAGGGTCCGAAGTGGTCGCTGAAGTCTTACGCCGCTCAAGCGGGTGCCGCCGCATCGGTGAACCTCGCGGATTTGACGACGGTGCTGGCCGCGGACGGCACCTGGCGGATGCAAGCGGTCTACACGATCAAGAATCGCTCGCGGCAATTCCTGGCTCTGCAACTTCCGGAGAAGTCACAAGCGCTGTCGGTCTTTGTGGCCGATCAGCCGTCGCGGCTAGTGGAACTCAAGAAGGAAGGCAAAACGTATCAGCTCATCGCGCTGCCGAAGACCAGCGAGGCGGACTTGTCATTCCAAGTGAAGCTCGTGTTGAGCGGGCGGCTCTTCACCGGAGCGTTGCCGCGCGGATTGACGGTCTGGTCGCAAGAGATCGAGCTGCCGACAGCGACGGTGGTGTCGCTGTCGGACGACAAGGAGTTCGGCATTCCGGTCGCGCGCACGCTGTGGTCCGTGCATGTCCCGCGGGAGTGGTCGGCGAAGCCGGTCAACAATCCGTTGCGGCACAATCTGAACCCGCAAGCCGCGGACACGGTCGATGTCGCCTATCGCACGACTTGGCTGCAAGAGGCGAACGAGTTGATGCGCGTTATCGAGGGGAACAATCCCACTTCACAGAAACTGCAAGCGAGAAACAACCTCAAGCAACTCGGCCTGGCGTTGCACAACTATGACGAACGATCCGGAATTGGCCCCGGTGCCGCTCCGCAGTCGGACGAAGGCCGCAAGCTGGCGGAATCGCTCAAGGAATTCGACGCGAAGAATTCCGATCTGGAAAGCCGCATCATTCTCGAAGCGACCGATGGGGGCACGAACTTTTATGTCGCGAAGGATCAACAACAGGCCGCTCAAGCCCACGCCGCGCAGAGGCAATCGCAGCAGAACGCGAATCGAAAACTCTTTGGTAGCCAAGGGGGCCAGCAAGGCGGAGGCTTCCAGCGCCAAATCGTCACGGACAATAACCGCGAGCTGTTTCTCAGTAACGGCGCAGACATCACCAATGGGGAAGATGTGAACGGCAACGGAATCCTCGACCCCGGCGAAGACACGAACGGCGATGGCGTGCTGAACCTCGGCAACATCCGTGACACGCTGCTGGGAGCGAACGTGGACGGCACGAAACTGGATAGCGGTCTGAAGTTCAAGCTCAACGTCGCCGACGAAGCCAAGCCGTCGTCGAAGAAGGGGGGGCTTTCTCGCAGTCCGAATGATGAACGGGGACTTCGCTCTCAGTTTTCCGGCAAGGGAATCAACGAAGAAGACCGAGCCAGTCGCCGCAAGCAAGCGGTCGATCAACTCGGCGATCTCAACAATACGGTGGTCAACGAGAAACTCGCGCAGCAACAAGCTCAACAGCAGCAGGTTCAACAGCCCGCCAATCCACAGCCACAGAACCGTTCATCGGGCGTTTCCAACTTCAACGCGCCGTCCCAACCCAATGCGGACGGCAGAAACACCGCCGATTTTCAATCACTGACCAAGCGCATCGAAGAGCCTGCGAAGAGTCAGTCAGAAATCCTTGCCCGCGGTCGCGGCCGTTACGGCATGGCTCAAGGTGGCGGAGGCTTCGGAGGAGGAGGTTTCGGCGGCGGCGGTGGAGGCTTCGGCGGTGGAGGCGGTCAAGGCGGTGGAGGCTTCTCGGCTGCCGGCAGTGGCCGTGTGAGCGGCACTCCACAACTTTCGTTTGGACTCGGCGTGAATAGCAATCCGGGCGTCCGAGGCTCGCTCATTACGGGCGAGGTCACACGGCAATCCCTATTCGATACCTCCCGCGAACAAGTTGAACTCGAATACGTTCCTTTCCCCGGCTGGACACAATCCGGTGGTTTGTCACTGCCGATCGAGATTCAACGCGAAGGAAACGTCTTACGATTCTCTCGCGCGAGTGGTTCGCCACGTCTGGCGTTGTCCGTGCGGCCGAATGAATCGGACAAGCTGGGGCTGGGTTTGGTGTGGGCGGCGATCTGGGCCTCGATCGCGCTGTGGCTGCTGCGTCTGATCTCCGGCACATCAAGAGGCTGTGTGTGGCGGCAAGCACCCACCGGCCTGAGCGTGCTCGGACTGCTCGGCATGTTCTTCCTGCCGTCGCCGCTGAGCGAACTCTGCTTCCTGATGTTCGCGCTCGCGGCCCTTGTGCTGGCGATTGGCGTGCTGCGCAGTCGCCGTCAGAATGCGGCGGCGTAAACCTGGAGTGCTGCGGCTCGACGCAGCCCTCCATTCGGTTGAAATAGCGACTCTCGAATCCCAAGAACCGCCGCCATGCGACTCGCCTGATTGCCGGGCGTGTGATTGAGCAATCAATGTCTGTCATCCATTGATGGAGGGCGGTGTTGGGGCACCCAGCATCTGGGTCACACCGCACTCCAGGGAAATTCCGAAAGGCGTCCATGTCTGCGAATGCGACTCTCATTCGGTTGCGGCAAGCGCTGGAGATGGCGGACCTTGGCTTCCACCTGATGCGTGAGTCCCTGCGCCGCAAATTTCCGAATTCGACAGAGGCCGAACTCAGCGAGAAATATGCGGAGTGGATCAGCAATCCGCCGCTCATCAGTGGTACGGATTTGAAGGCTGTCCCGGTACGACAGCCAACTCAGCGACCTTTGCGTCCGCCAACTCGCGGGACGAGGCGGGCATCATGAGCGGCACGCCCGAAATGGCGACGACGCTTCGCGAAATTCTGGTGGAACTCCGCCGGCAAAAAGTGGCCTTCGCGGTGGTCGGAGGCTTGGCAGTGTCGGCACGCTCGCGCCCGCGGTTCACACAGGACATCGACTTGGCCGTCGCGGTCACGTCCGACTCCGAAGCGGAAGCGTTGGTGCTTGGACTTGGTGACCGAGGATTTCGGGTGTTCGCTCGAGCCGAACAAACCGCGACTGGCCGATTGGCAACCGTGCGGTTGCGACGCAGCGGCCTGCCCGAGTCACCGATTGTGGACTTGCTGTTCGCGTCGTGCGGCATCGAACCGGAAATCGTCGCAGCGGCCGAATCGTTGGAATTGTTTCCGAGAATTTTCGCGCCGGTTGCTCGCGTGGAACATTTACTGGCGATGAAATTGCTATCTCGCGATCCCCGCACGCGGCAACAAGACGACTTGGACGTGTCGGCTCTGTTACAAGAACTGTCACTGCCGGATGCCGACAAGGTCACTGAAGCGTTGCGGCTGATCACGCAGCGCGGTTTTCATCGTCGCCGAAGATTGCTCGCCACTTGGAATCGAATGCGACCACACCCACCAACTTGAGGAGCACTTTCCATGTCGCTTCAAGACCTGTTGTTCGTCGGCTTCAACGGTCGCGTCGTTGCCTTGGAACAACGCACCGGGGAACTCGTTTGGGAATGGAATTGTCCGAAGCCGTCCTACCAAATGGTGGCGTTGTTAGTGCAGGGCGATCGCATCTATGCGAGCAGCGGGGGCTACACCTATTGCCTGGACGCTTTGAACGGCGAGCAACTCTGGGACAATCCGTTGAAGGG
>CAMDEA010000086.1 GCA_945893045.1 Planctomyces sp. SH-PL62 | reverse complement strand
GGCGCTAGCCCCGGTTCAAGCCGTGTAACCGGGGCTAGCGCCGCGCGGCTAATTTCTGTGACGCGGATCAGTTCAGGCCACGATCCGTGCTCGCCGCGATTTCGCCGGTTTACGTTTATAAACGTATGCCCTTGACGAAACGCTTCGGTAATTTCTCACACGCTCCCTGGGAACATGGTGAGCGCAGGAAATTCCGATGACGACCTCTTCCGCCAATTGTCCGGCTCAGGACGCGCAGCAGACTGCGGCGCTCTGGATCATTGACGCCATCGCGCACGACCGGGTCGCAGAGTTCGTGCGGCCAGAGGGGGCCCAGTTTCCCAGCTTCCTGGACTGTTTCTTGCGAGGCCGGTTCCTTGATGCGCTGCGCACGGGCCGGAGCGACCACCTTCGCCGCGGCGCAGGACTCGGCCAGCGTCCACAGTTTTTTGAAACGCCGGACTCGGAATCGCTTGTCCGACTGGCGATCAGTGCTGCCGCGACGGCGACCGGGAACGACGTGGCCCATCGGTCGTGTTTACCGTCGGGCATGCGCTTGCCGGCGTCGCCCGCGAAACAGACGCTCGTTGTTGCCGTACACGTCGTTCGACTCACTCACTTCTGAAAGGTCCAGCATCATGTTGATTACCCCCTGGTTTCGCGCGCTTCGGCAAAGTGTCGCTCGCAAGTTGTCACGCGGCTTCTCAGCAACTCGGCCGAGTCGCCGGAGAATCGAGACTGTCTCGCGAGTCGAACCTCTGGAAGACCGCACGCTGCTGACCGCGAACTTGATCAGTTGGTGGACTGGAGATGGAAATGCAAATGACGTTCAGGGCGGTAACAATGGGACGCTGTAAAATGGCGCAACGTACGCGGCTGGGATCGTCGGGCAAGCGTTTAGTTTCGATGGGGTTGATGATGCGATCGGCATCTTGAAGACGCCCAATTTGAATCTGGGGGCCAGTGACTTTTCCATTGAGGCTTGGGTTAATGTCGCTCAAACGCCAACGCCTCAGGGAATGATTTTCCTGAACTATGCAGGCGTGCCCGCTTATCAGTTACGCATTACCGCAGACGGCAAACCACAATTTTCTTTTAGACCGGGTGTCGCCATTACTGGCGGCAACGATGATCCCCGTTCTGAAGTGACTGGGACAACAAGCCTCAATGACGCCGCTACCAACAGCGTGGATGAGGGCGCGGCGAATGGTTCGTTCGTCGGCATCACCGGTTTGGCATACCAAGGGGCATGGCACCATCTGGTCGGTGTCCGCAGCGGCGCGACTGCACTGCTTTACGTCGATGGTGTGCTTGAAGGCTCGGTCACCAACCCGGCGGTGCTTACGGTCAATGGAGGTTCTGTCGATACCGGTGCTTCGCTGTATGCCAGAATCGGAGCCGTCCACACATCCCATGGTCATCTGACTTCTCCAACGCCAAATCTGCTGGAAGACCATTTCTTCCAGGGCTTGATCGACGAAGTGAAAATCTACAACGGTGCCCTCACCGCCTCCGAAATCCAAGCCGCGGCCACCATTCCGACCTACAGCCTGACCGATGATGCGGGTGGACGCTTCAGTATCAACGCCACGACGGGCGTGGTGTCCGTCGCGAACAGGAATCTTTTAGATGGACCAGCAACGCACACGATTACCGTCCAGTCCAGCGATGGAGCAGGCGGGACGGCCACGGAAAACTTGCAGATCGTTGTCAACAACGTGGCTCCGACGGTGGTCCTGAATCCAGTTGTTATGATCAACGAGAACGGCACGGCGACTGTCACCGGCACGATTACCGATCCAGGCCGGCCCGACACGTTTACGCTGGACATCAACTGGGGCGATCCGCTTTCGCCAAACAACATTGAGAGTTTCGCCGTCGGTGCCAGCATCACCGGCAGCCAGGTCTTCACCCTGACCCACCAGTACCGGGACGACAACCCGACGAACACCGCCAGCGACGACTACATCATTTCAGCCATTGTCAGCGATGACGACGGCGCGATCTCGACACTGCCCGCTGACTTGGCGGGCTGGTGGGCGGGAGATGGAAACAGCCTGGATAGTGCTTTGGATGGCAATCCGGGAACGCCCCAGGGCGGAATCACCTTTGCCCAAGGCCGGTTCGGACAGGCGTTCGCCTTTAACGGCGTTGATAGTGCAGTCAACGTGTTCAAGGACAACGGAAACCTGGATATGGGCTCCGGCGATTTCACGGTCCAGACGTGGATCAACTTCGCTGTCTCCGATGGTACTGGAGCGCTCTTTTTCAATTACAACGGCAATGCAACCTACGGTATCTACGTCGATGCAGGCGACTACGTGCATTTTAGGTTTCGGGACAACGAGGGAGACGGAGTTGATGTGTTGAGCTCAACACCTCTCGGGGACGGGCAATGGCATCAAGTAGTCGGGGTGCGACGCGGCACCACTGCATTGCTTTATGTGGATGGTGTTTTGGCGACGACCCAGAGTAACCCCGCCGTTGGCACCATCGATACGGGTACGGCTCGCTATGCCCGGATTGGGGCAGTCGAAAGTTCCTCCCCAAGTTCTCCAGTGAGCGTCAGCGCGTTTTTCAACGGGCTGGAGGACGATGTGGCTGTGTTTCGGCGGGCACTCAATCCCTGCGAAATCCTGGGCCTTTACCTCAACAGCGTTGATGGGCCGGCAATCACTTGTGTCACGGTGAAAAACGTCGCACCGACGATAACGTCGTTCAACGCAACACCCACCGCTATTTCGGGTGGCGCAACTTTGATCGGTGCTTTCAATGATCCAGGATCGCTCGACGTCCACACGCTCTCGGTCGATTGGGGAGACGGACCCGCGCAGGTCATCATTCTGCCGATCGGCGATCGAAGTTTCATGATCAATCATCAATACGCGTCGGCCGGCAATTACACGATCACGGCCACTTTGGACGACGACGATCTTGGATCTGCATCCGGCACAACGTCCGTGACGGTCATCACCAACGTGGCACCGGACATTAGTTTCGTCACGAGCAGTGCTCAAGACTGCGGCGATGCCGCCGAAGGTCAGCCGGTGACGGTGACGGCCCAATTCACAGACGGTAACGCGCTCGACACTCACACGGCCTCCATCAACTGGGGTGACGGAACGATAACGTCTGGAGTTGTGACAGAGTCGAGCGGCTCCGGCTCGGCGGTCGGCAGCCACGCCTACGCGGCGGGTGGCATCTATACCATCACGGTGACGGTGTCTGACAATCACTCCACGTCAGACACCGAGACATCAACCGCCATCATCACCGGTGCCGGAATCCACAACGGCGTGCTGCAAATCATCGGCACCGACGGCAATGATCATGTGACGGTGAACCTGCAAGGCAACGGCTTGTTCAAAGTCCACGCGGACTTCTTCGCCACGAACTTCCGGACGTTCGCTACCGCCGGCATCTCGCAGATTCTGGTGCTGCTCTGCGACGGCGACGACGAAGCCACGATCGCCGGCAGCATCACGACCCGCGTGATCCTCGACGGCGGAGCGGGCAACGATCATCTCAACGGCGGCGGGGGACTCAACATCCTGCTGGGTGGCCGCGGGGACGACGAACTGCTCGGCGGCAAAGACCGAGACGTGCTGATCGGCGGACTGGGTAAGGACCGCCTGGTGGGCAACGACGGCGATGACCTGCTGATCGGCGGGACGACCGCCTTCGATGGCAACTACTTGGCGCTGAACGGCATCATGGCGCAGTGGGGGGCGAATCTGAGCTATCAGCAACGTGTCACCAATCTCGCCACGACGCTCAACGATTCGAGCGTCTTTGATGACGGTGCCGCCGACAAACTGACCGGCAGCGCGGGAACGGATTGGTTCTTTGCCAACCTCGATCTCGGCGTGCTGGATACCATCACCGACAAGAAGAATGACGAGTTCGCCATCGACGTGAATTAGCAGTCGCCAACGGAATGTCGCCCGCAATGTAGCCCGCTCTCGCCGAGAGCGGAAACGCGAGCGCAGCTCGCGCGTGTTTTTACTCACGTTAAGAAATGACGAGGGATCGTTTCGGAGAAGACATGGCACGCCGAGCGGTGCTGCGCACCGCTCGGCCGCTCTCGGCGAGAGCGGGCTACGACTACCGCCATCGGACTTGTGGCACGCATCGACCGTAGTTCGTATCGTTCGCGACCTTTCGGAGGCACGGACGATGCGCCATCGGCATCTTTGTGACTTGCATCGACACACATCAGAACGATTGGGATCGCGAATCGCATTGCGTCACAAACGTGACGGATTGTTTCGCGATCTGAATTGGATCGACTACCGACGGCAAGCGGACTGGGCGGCAGCCGGGTTGATCTCTCTCGGCGTTCAACCCGGCGACCGCGTGGCGATCCTCAGTGAGAACCGGTTCGAGTGGCTGATCGCTGACCATGCGATCCTCAGTTGCGGAGCGGCCGACGTGCCGCTGCACGCGCCGTTGGCGGCGGCTCAGGTCGAATACCAAGTCGGCCACAGCGAGTCGCGTGGTATCGTCATCAGCGGGCAAACGCAGGCGGACAAAGTCTTCGCGGTCTTGGCTTCGTTGCCGGTTCTGGAATTCCTGGTTTCATTCGAGCCAATCACGGCACCAGCGAACTGCCGGCTCAAGTTGCTGACTTGGGAAGGACTGAAACATCGCGGCTGGCAAGCGGGCGACACGGCTCGGCAAGAGATTGCTCGGCGAGAGGCGGCACTCACCGGCCGTGATTTGGCGACGATCATCTACACCAGCGGCACGACCGGGAATCCGAAGGGAGTCATGCTCTCGCACGACAACCTGCTGACCAACGCGGCGGCCACCGGGAAAATCTCGTTCATGGAACCGGAGGATGTGTTGCTGAGCTGGCTGCCGTACAGCCACATCTATGCTCGGACCGTCGATCATTACCTGACGACGTGGGCCGGAGTCACGCTGGCGCTGGCGGAATCCATCGAGACGCTGGTCAGTAACCTGGCGGAGATTCAGCCGACCTGGCTGACGGCTGTGCCGCGCTTCTACGAGAAAGTTTGGAACAACGTCGAAGGACAGCCGCCAGTGCAGCGCGACGAGTCTTTGAGAAAGCTGTTCGGGCCGCGCATCAAGCAGCTCACGTCTGGCGGAGCACCGTTGCCTCGGCATGTGTGCGCGGCGTTTCATGCGGCGGGGATTCCGCTGCTGGAAGGGTACGGCCTCACGGAAAGCTCACCGGTCATCTCGTTCAACAACTCCGAGTCGTTCAAGATCGGCTCTGTCGGCCGAATGATCGAGGACGTCGAAGTCCGCATCGCCGACGATGGCGAAATCCTCACGCGCGGCCCGCACGTCATGCAGGGCTATTGGAAGAATCCGACCGCGACCGCCGAAACAATCCGCGACGGCTGGCTGCTCACGGGTGATGTCGGCAAGCTCGACGAGGAAGGCTTTCTTTTCATCACCGATCGGAAAAAGGATCTCTTCGTCACGTCGGCCGGCAAGAACATCGCCCCCAGCGAACTGGAACGGCTGCTGACCAGCGATCCATTCATCGACCAGGCGGTGGTCTACGGAGACGGTCGACACTTCATCAGCGCGCTGATCGTCCCGAACGCGGCCTTGCTGCGCGCCGAGGCCGAGAAATTCGGATGCGGTTGGATCGAGTCTGACGGCTTCGTGGCGACTGCGGCGCTGGTCAGTTTCATGCAATCACGCATCGACGTGGTGATGGAAGTCGTCAGTCAGCCAGAACGAGTCAAACGCTGTCTGCTGCTCGACAAGCCCTTCCAACTGGCCGAGGACGAATTGACCGCGACGATGAAGGTCCGCCGCCGTCACATTCTGGCGAAGTACGAACTCGAACTCGCGGCGCTGTACGAGTGAAAAAACACTCTTCCGAAATCAATCCAAGAAAAGGAACACTAATCGCCGCTAATCAACGCTAATTCTGATTAGCGAAGATTAGTGAGGATTAGCGTTCCAAATTCTTTCCCCTGCTTCGGGTTTACAATTGTTGAAGGCAGGCCGGATCAACAAGCCGTCTTTCCGCTAGTGAATAACGTCCGATGACAGACTTTCGGATGACCTCCGCGCGAAATACAGTGTCCCGGTAATCACGGATGCCGCGTTCCTTCTGGCAAATGATCTGAGCTTGAGCATGTTGGATGTCGGTACTTTTCGAGCGAAGACTTGCGGCGGCGTTGGCCGCCGTTCGTTCCTTCGCGTGGGGGCCACGTTACCGTGGACGCTCGGAGCATTGAGCGCGAACAACATCGCTCAAGCGGCTGCCGCCACGCGGGCGAAGTCGATCGTGTTCGTCTGGCTGTGGGGAGCTCCTAGTCACGTCGACACGTTTGATCCAAAACCCGATGCGCCGATGGAGTATCGTGGGCCGTTCTCGCCAATCTCGACTCGCACACCGGGTCTGTTGGTCAGCGAGCTGTTGCCGAAGCTGGCCGCTCGATCGCACAAGTACGCGGTGGTTCGCAGCCATGTCACCTCGGAACCGGGACACCCCGATGCCGGCACCGTTGGGCTCACCGGCTTCAAAGAAAAGCCCGAACCGGTGCGACCGAATTTCGGTTCGATCATCGCCAAGCACCGCGGTCATCGCGGCTCGCTGCCGCCATTCGTGTCGGTCGGACGCGGCATCCCGCGCGATGTCGTCCGCAAAGTCGATGGGTATGGCGGTGGGACGCTCGGCAAGACCTTCGACCCGTTCATGGTCAGTTGCTCGGATCGTGGTGAGGTTGAAATCCCCGCGTTGCAGTTGCTGGATGGACTGACGCCGAATCGTGTCTCTGATCGACGCTCGTTGTTGTCGCTGGTCGATGAAGTGCCGCGACAACTCGAAGCGGCCGGCATCGACGCCTGGGACCGCACGTTTCAACGAGCTTATGGTTTGCTGACAACTCCCGCCGCCCGCGCGGCCTTCGATCTGTCGAGCGAGCCGCAGAAGATGCGCGACAGCTACGGGCAGACGACGTTTGGGCAAAGCTGTTTGCTCGCGCGGCGATTGGTCGAGGCCGGCGTGCCGTACATCCAAGTCAACTGGTCCGAGTACGTCGAGTCGATCACTCCGAACTGCGACTTCGGCTGGGACACGCACATCTACAACTTCGAGCTGCTGCAAGACAATCACTGCCCGATCTTCGATCGCGCGTTCTCGGCGCTGCTGGATGATCTCGACTCGCGCGGCCTGCTGAAGAACACGCTGGTCGTGGCGATGGGCGAGTTCGGCCGCACTCCGCGGATCAACGGCCGCGCCGCTCGCGATCACTGGCCGCGCTGCTATTTCTCGCTGTGGTCGGGAGCCGGCATCGAAACGGGCCGCGTGATTGGCGCGAGCGACAAGTACGCCGAAGACCCCGTCACCGAAGGCATCACTCCGCTGATGGTCGGCACGACACTCAGTGAACTCGCCGGTCTCGACACGCAAGCCCGCGCCGAACTCCGAGTCCTCGACGGCGGCAGCGTCATTCACGAGTTGATCTGAGCGAACTCGATTCGAGAGGTCTGTTGCCAATGAGTCGTTCGCGTTCGTGTGTCACTCTGATCGCAGGAGTTTTGTTCGCGCAACTCTCGCTCGCTGCCGAGCCGATTCGTCTAACAACTGACGGTCGCGTCAAACGCGATCCGGTGTTCTTGAAACCCGATGGCAGCGAGTTGCTGTTTTCGGTTCTCGATCAGCCGAAGCAATTGCGGCTGATGAGGCTGACGCTCGCCAGCGGCAAGGTCGAGCCGTTGCATCCCGATGAAACGCGGTCTGAGTTTGAGCCGGCGGTGTCGCGCGACGGTCGCTATCTCGCGTTTGTGCAGAATCGCGGCAACCTGAGTCTCGCGCTGGTCATCAAGGATCTCATGACCGGCACTCAAGTTGACATTCCGCCGGGTGGTGGATTCTCAGGGATGCACAGTCCGGCGATCGCACCGGATAACTCGCGCGTGCTTTACAGCTATCCCGAAGAAGGCCGTCAGCATCTGTTCGCGACCGGCATCGACGCGAAGAAACCAACCAGATTGGTGGACTCGTCCGGTGTGAATAACTGGCCGAGCTTTTCGCCCGATGGCCGGCAGGTCGTTTTTAGTTCGACCCGCGACGGCGACTATGACCTGTACGTGATGAAGTCCGACGGCACCGACATTCGCCGGTTGACCGAGAGTCCCAAGCAAGACATTCGTCCGCGCTGGTCTCCGGATGGACGCCGCATCGCGTTCACCAGCAATCGCGATGGCAACTATGAAATCTATGTGATCGCGCCGGATGGGACGGGTCTCTCACGGATCACCAACCACGTCGAACAGGACGACTATGCCTGCTGGCATCACGAGAGCCGCCGGCTGGTGATCGTCTCCGAACGGGAGGGGCATCACGATTTGTGGCTGATTGATGCGCCGTGAGTAAAGTAGCCGAGTCACTCCGTGACTCGGCTACTTTACGTCTTCTTCTTCATCGCGCGGCGGAGTTTGTCAGCACCGGATTTCTCGTCCGATTCGATCGACTTGAGCGAGCGTTCGACCGCTTCGAGGAGTACTTCCATCGCGAAGGGTTTGCGGAGGTAATCATCCACTCCGAGCATTTCGGCGTAGGCTTTGTGCCGGCCCCCTTCGTTGGCCGTGATCATGATGACCTTGGGCGGGTTCGGCAGGCCCTTAAGGAATTCCAGCACGGGGAAGCCGCCCATCTTGGGCATCATCATGTCGGTGATGACGAGGTCCGGCGAAATGGACTCGGCCAAACGCCGGCCTTCGAGGCCGTTCTGGCCCCATTGGACGCTGTAGCCCGCCCCTTCGAGGACTTTCAGTAACGTCGTGGCGATGTCGCGATCGTCTTCGATCAGCAAGATGGATTTTCCGGCCGGCATGGCAGTTCCCTCGGAGAGTGTTTGCACTGGCGTCGGTCGCATAGTAGGTCGCTGAGAGAGCGTTCTCAAGCACTCGAATCGTAGCAGGCACACTCCGTGTGCCGTCAGCCGTATTTCCAAGGCCAACGTACCGACGGCACACGGACGGCACACGGAGTGTGCCTGCTACGATTCGATCACGAGTCCGCGTTCGGTGATCTCGAATGGCACGATGCGATCGTCGCACGCGCTGCCGCGGTGCTTGGCGACGTGCAAAGCGCGGCGCATGCGCAAGCCGTCACGGACCTTGCCCATCAGGATGACCGTGTTCGCGTTCGAGAGCGCATCGCCGCTTTCGATCGGGCGGGCCAGCAAATCGTCGAGCAGGGTTTCATGCGACGTGTAGAGCAACACGCACGCGATATCGCGATGGTCGTAACGATGCGCGGTGACGTTGTCGGCTTGCGAGCGGAAGTGGACTCGGAACAAATCGCGTGCGACCCAGTCGTCGTCCTTCCGCAAAATTTGGTGATAGACGTAGTCGATCACCTGAAACTGAAAGCTGTCGCTATCCCGCTCGGTCGGTTCAATGCCGTCGAGCACACAGCGGCGCACGCCCTGCACGAAGTTGCCGTAGAAAAACTGCACTGCGCGATCCAGCTTGCGAGCCAGTTCGGCGTTCCATTCCTGCCACTCTTCGACGGTGAGATCGGCTTGAGTGACTCGGCGACCGCTGCGGCGGAAGAGATGCAGAAAGTCGTGCCGCGCGAGATCGCGCTGCCACACGTCGCCGACGTCAGAAACTCCCTCGGTGGCGAACTCGCGGAATTTCCAATCGAACAACCGGAGCGCGTACTCGGCCTGATTCTGCGAATCGCCGCGTGTGGTGAGGTCCAGCAGAATGCCCGCTTCACCTTCTTGCGCGCGTCCAGCGTGAGCGAAATGCAGCCCAAGCTGCGTCTTGCCGATGCCCGTCGCACCGACGACCACTGTCAGAGTGCCGGGCAACAAGCCTCCGCCCAACATCTCGTCGAGCTGTGAAAGACCGGTGCTGAGACGGGAAGTCATCGCGTGGAAGTCCCCGCTAAAACGCTGGTCCGCCGGCCTTCGGTGGCGCGACTGGCTGGACCGGCGTCTGCTTGGTCGCGACAGCCGCTCCCGCGCCTCGTTCGCGGCGCGTGGCGTAACGGATTGGGAACGACGGCCAGACTTTATTCGGCACGGCCCCCGGTTCGCCAAGTTCGATGACGGGACCATCAAAGATGCGGGCGGGCGATTTGCAAAAGACTCGTTCGGTGGTCCACTGTGTAAAGCCCAGCCATTGGCGATCGGGAGAGGTCTGGAAGAAATTGGCTCGCTCGGCTTTGAAGCCAATGAACTCGCGATCCAAGGCGGCGGTGTGCAAAGCGGTCAGCAGAAACGCCATCGTGACATAGCCCGTCAGCAAGCCGCAGCCCCAGCGAGCTCCCTCGTGAAGCATGCGATGCACGCCAATGTAAGTCGGAGACAGGTAGTCCGCGCCGGCACGTAACCCCGCGACGGCGGCGGCGAACAGACCGACCAGCACAACCAAATCGAGCCGGGCCTGCCAGTAATAGTCACTGCCCAGCAGACTGTTGCAGATCGGCTCGAAGAAATTCATCGCGAACATACCAGCCAGAATCACGCTGATGCAGGTGATCGCGGCACCCCACGCGCCTTCACCGGCGACCATGTAGGTCACCACCGCGAGGATGATCAGCAGCAGAGCATCGATCATGGCTGAGCCTCCATTTGTGGGAGGAGATTGCAAATTGCATCCGCCGCGGCGAAGCAAATTGCGAATTGACGGACAGGGCAGACGCACCGACCAACCTGCCGTCGCCTCTGCCTTCCAATTTGCAATTTGCAATTTGCAATTTTCAATTTGCAATTCCTCATTCGTGCCTACTTCACCACACGCAACAACTCATCAATCGAAGTGATTCCCTTCACCACCAGCCGCAGTCCTTCTTCCTGCATGTAGAGCATTCCGCCCTTGCGAGCTTCCGCCTTCAAGACGGAGAGCGCGACCTTGTCGCGAATCAGGTCGCGCATCCGGTCGGTGATGACCAGCAGTTCGTAGACGCCGACTCGGCCGCGGTAGCCCATTCCTCCGCAATAGGAGCAAGCGGCATTCTCGCCGGCCTTGGGCGGTCGATACAGCTTCTCGATTTTCTCCGCCGGCAGGTTGGCTTTCTTCAAGAACTCCGGCTTGGGGACGTACGACTCTTTGCATTCGGTGCAGAGCCGCCGAGCCAATCGTTGCGCCAGGATCGCGCTCAGCGAACTGGACAACATCGACACGTCCACACCCAGATCGACCATGCGATACAGCGCGGTGATGGCGTCGTTGGCGTGAACGGTGGAGAAGACCATGTGACCGGTGTTGGCGGCCTGGCAGGCGATGTTGGCGGTTTCGCCGTCGCGGATTTCGCCGATCATGACGATGTCCGGATCTTGCCGCAGCACGCTCCGCAGCGAGGTCGCGAAGGTCTGGCCAGCCTTCGTGTTGATTTCGATCTGCGTCACGTTCGCCATTTTATATTCGACCGGGTCTTCGATCGTGATGATGTTCTGCTGAAACGAGTCGATGTCGTTAAGACAGGCGTAGAGCGTCGTGGACTTACCGGCCCCGGTCGGACCGCAAACCAGCAGCAAGCCGTGCGGCTGATGCACGACTTCCTTGAGTTGCTCTTCCAGTTGTTTGCGAAAGCCAAGGTCATTCAGTGTGCTGACCGAATTGGATTGGTCGAGGATACGCAGCGTCATCTTCTCGCCGTCGCGTGTCCCCTGCGTGGCGACGCGGAAGTCGATTTCGCGACCACCGGTGATCGCACGGAAGCTGCCGTCGAGCGACTTGCGCTTCTCGGTGATGTCCATCGCGGCGAGGATTTTGAAGATGTTGACGACGTTGTCGCCCAGCGCCCGATCGAACGGCTCGACGGCGTACATCACACCATCGACGCGCAGACGGACTTGCAGTTCATCCTCTTTCGGTTCCATGTGGATGTCCGTCGCACGCTTAATGAGCGCGTCGTAGACAAGCTCCTTGGCGGCGAGGAACCCGCGCGAGTTTTCCACCTGTGACGTGCGGCTGGTGTCGCGGCGGCCGGTCGAAGTCTTGCCGACGAACTCGATGTCCGGGCCGAGCAATTGCTGCTTGAACTTCTTGCCTCCCAAAGACAGACCCAGCCGCGCCGCCAATCGGAACGCGACGCTCTTGATGTGCTTGGGAGTCAACAGCCGAGCCGATTCCGGCACGCAGGCGTTGCGTTCGCGGATGTATAAGCCCAACGGTAGACCTTGCAGTGCCATGCTCAAAAAAAAGCCCAGCGCGAACGGAGCCATCGACACGCCCGTCAGCATGGACGCCAAGCCCCCCGCGAAGAGCGCCGAGTTCCAGAACTCGCTGTTGACCTTCAGTGCGTTGCTGTCTTCGTTGACCCATTGTCCCAGCCAGACCCAGCCGAAGAACAACGCGAGGAACGGCACGAACCTCCACAGGTTGAGATAGAAGCCGACCTGTGGCGCACCGCTGCGACTCAACTCGATGGGCAGGTTGCCACGGAAGAAGGGGGTCGGTGTCGGCGGAAACCGATTCTGATCGAGAACCCTGGGGGCTGCCGCGGCGGGAGCGGCGGCCGGCTCGGCAGCGGATTTGTTCGCGGGGGCTGGCTGTGCGAGTGAAACACTGGCCACGACAAAGGTCAGCAGCAGCACGCTGCCGACGATCCGCCCGCACCAGCGCATTCGTTCCGATTCATTCCCCTGACGTCGCATCATCGGCTACTACTCATCCGCCATCGGCCGCACTCTCGGTCGTTGCGGCCAAAGCGTGAAATCCGGCCCGTTCAAGTGCGGGGCATGGTACTGGCGATGCGAATGACTGGCTAGTTTCGGTCCTGACTCGACGAGAACATCGCGGGCGACAAGCCGACGTCCACAATGCTGCACGCGCAGATCACCGGCAGACCGAGCCCCTCCACAGCCGCGATCAACTCGTCATTTTCGCTGCCAGGATTGAGCCACACTTCGCGCGGCTGACAAGCAGCGATGTCGTTCAGCAGCGTCAGTCCAATTTCCGGTGGCACGTACACGCTCACGCGGTCGATCGGCCGGACCGGAAGGTCTCGCAACGAGTGATACGCCTGCAAGCCTTCGATCTCATCGGCTCGCGGATTGATCGGGAAGACTTGCCAGCCGGCTCGCGCGTGAGCACGCACCGACTTGTTGCCGTATTTGCGGCGATCGCGACTGGCTCCTAGAACGGCAACGGTTGGCATTAGGGCATCCGTTATGTTTGAAGACACACTCACCCGAAGCGTCAGCGAGGACGAGCGCTTCAGCAGACATCGACCGCCAGATCGGCGTTGCTTGAAGCGTGCGCCCTCGCTGACGCTTCGGGTTACTTATTCAGCTCCCGAAATTATCAGTGTCCCGCTGACAACTCGCGACGTTGTAAGCATTGCGATTGAATCCCGCGCGGGTATGCTGTCGCCCCAGTTTCGGCCGCGTCAACCAAGCGGTCGTGAATCGTTCGCTATCGCTCGCGAACTTATGCTTTGGTTGTGTTTCAGGATGTGCTGCGAATGTCCTCCGATCCCTCTCTCACCCCCGCCGATCCCACCGTGAACACTGACTCGACTGCGGAGACCAATCCGCCCACGGAAGAAGCGGCACGCCGGGTCACGCTCAACCCCACCGGCACCGAAGAGTTCAAGGCGGTCGGATCGATCGATCCCGCGAAGCTCGAACGGGGACGGGACATCGACGCCGAAGCCGAACTCGAAGCTCGGCCGATGCGTGAACTGTCGAAGCACGATCTGCCGATGCCGCGGCAAACGAGCAGCGTTGAAATGCCCGTCGCACAAGAACTCGACGCCGCGCTGGAGGCCGAGATCAACGCCGCGATGGGGGGCGGAACAAGCTCCTCCGTCGGCGAAGTCGCCACAGTCACAGCACCGATCGCAGAGACTCCGCCCGAAGACACGCTCACACAGGGCCGGAAGCTGAAGGGCAAGGTCGCGCTGCTGCATGGCGAAGATATGTTTCTGGATCTCGGATTCCGCTCGCAAGGCATCCTGCCGCTCAAGCAGTTCGAGGGGAAAGAAGTCCCGCCGGTGGGAACGGAATTGACCGTCGTCGTCCACAAGGTGAGTCCCGAAGAAGGTCTGATTCACGTCAGCTTGCCCAGCGGCCGCCAGAAGGTGCAAGGCAACTGGGATGCGGTGCAAGTCGGCCTGGTCGTCGATTGCATGGTCACGAAAACGAATAAGGGCGGATTGGAAGTCAACGTCGGTTCGCTGCGCGGCTTCCTGCCGTCGGGGCAAGTCGCACTGCACTTCATCGAGAATCTCGATTCGTTCATCGGCCAGAAGTTGACCGTCAAAATTCTCGAAGCGAACAAGGCCAAGAAGAATCTCATCGTCAGCCGCCGCGCCTTGCTGATCGAAGAACGCGCGGAAGCCGAACAAAAAATCCTCGCCACGCTGGAAGTCGGCCAGACGCTCGACGGCACCGTGAAGACGATCAAGGATTACGGAGCGTTCGTGGACCTGGGCGGGGTCGATGGCTTCATCCATATCGGACAGATGAGCTGGCAGCACATCAAACATCCCAAAGAGGTGCTCGGCGAAGGTCAGGCGGTGCAGGTCAAAGTCATCTCGATCAGCGAAGACAAAAAGAAAATCGGGCTGAGCGTCAAGCAGCTCAGCATCAGCCCATGGGAGAACGCCGCGCTCAAGTATGCCGTTGGCGAAAAGGTGACCGGCACGGTGACGCGGTTGACCGACTTCGGCGCATTCGTGCAACTCGAGCCGGGCGTCGAGGGCATGGTTCACATCAGCGAACTGGACCACAAACGAGTCGCTCGCGTCGCGGACGTTGTCGCTGTCGGCCAGGAACTGGAGCTACAAGTTCGTGACGTCGATCCGATCAAACGGCGGATTGGCCTGTCGCTGAAAGCGTTCAAGGCGAAGCCGGAAGCTCCGCCGCCACCGCCGGAAGAAGCGGCCGAACCAGCCGCCCCGCCGCCAAAACGGAAGACGCCGCTCAAGGGGGGCCGCGAGCGAGAAGAACCGAGCCGAGGTGGAATGTTCGGCAATCCCTCCGACTTCAAGTAACCAACGAGGGGTCGGGTGTGCGAATTTTAGATTTCGCCGCGGCCGATCTTCCGACTTCATAAATCGCTGTCGGCGAAATCTGAAATTCGCAAACCCGACCCCGGCCCTCTCGGAGTCCACCGATGGAACGGCAAAGCTGGACCGTATTCGTCCTATTCATCGCTTCAACGACCTCGGCCTACGCTCAGCCGCCCGACAAGTTTCGTGACACTCGGCTGCGAATGGTCAAGGAGTGCATCGAGCGGGAAGGGATCAAAGACCCGCGTGTGCTCGATGCCATGCGAACCGTGCCACGCCATGAATTCGTGAAGCCCGCCCAGCAGAAGGATGCTTATCACGACACGGCGCTCCCCATCGGCAATCAGCAGACAATCTCGCCGCCGTTCGTCGTCGCCTACATGACCGAGACCATCGAACCCAAAGCGATGGACGTCGTTTTGGAGATTGGGACCGGCAGCGGCTATCAGGCGGCGGTGCTCAGCGGACTGGTCAAAGAGGTCTACACCATCGAGATCGTCGAACCGCTCGGCAAGGAAGCGGAGCGGCGGCTCAAAAAGCTCGACTACAAAAACGTCTTCTGCAAAGTCGGCGACGGATACCTCGGATGGCCGGAGCACGCGCCGTTCGACAAGATCATCGTCACCTGCTCACCGGAGAATGTTCCGCAGCCGCTCGTCCAACAACTCAAAGAAGGGGGCAAGCTGCTGATCCCACTGGGCGAACGCTATCAGCAGGCGTTTCATCTGTTCGAGAAGAAAGACGGCAAGCTCGAACAGAAGCGGCTGATCCCGACGCTGTTCGTACCGATGACTGGCAAGTCGGAAGACCTGCGAGAAGCGCGACCCGATCCGCTGCACCCACGATTGCTCAACGCCAGCTTCGAGATCGACGAGAACAAAGATGGTCTGCCCGATAGTTGGCACTATCAACGGCTGACGGAGTTGCTGACGACGGAATCCCCGGACGGCAAAGTGTTCTTGCGGATGGAGAACTCGGACCCCGGCCGTCTCGCCCAAGCCTTGCAAGGCATGGCGATCGACGGCCGCAAGATCGGTTCAGTCGCGATCAGCCTGCAGATGCGCGTCAAAGACATCCGCCCCGGCAGCGAACCGATCGCGAAGCCGCTGCTCGCCGTGCATTTCTACGATCAACTACGAAAAGACATCGACACGCAGGTGATCGGTCCGTGGATTCGCGAGTCCGACTGGGAATTGGTCGGCACGACAATCCCGGTTCCCAAAGAAGCCCGCGAAGCGATCATCCGCATCGGCCTCAACGGCGCGACCGGCCGCCTGGACATCGACGACATCCGCTTCCGCCCCAAGCCGCGATAGTGCGTAGACCGGACGCCTACGTCCGGTCACCGATTTCGTTCGGACGTAGGCGTCCGAACTACGTATTCGCCGCCATCGTTCAAATCACGCGGCTTCGGGCTGCGTCGCATCCACCGGTTTCGGAGCGATCTTCTTCGTCCCTTTGCCGTGCCGAGCCTTCAAATCGAACAGGCCAAAGATTTCCGAAGCGGTCAGGCTCAGCGAGACGTTGCTGCTGTCTCCGTCCCCCAGCACCGCGCGGAAGAGTTCGCGCTTCTCATGCAGGACTTTGTCGATCTTCTCTTCGATCGTGTCCTTGCAGATGAACTTCGTGACGATCACCGCGTTCTTCACGCCGATGCGGTGCGCGCGGTTGATCGCTTGGTCCTCGACGGCCGGATTCCACCAGCGGTCGTAAAGGAAAACATAGCCGGCAAATTGCAGGTTCAGGCCGACCGCGCCGGTGCCGTAGCTCATCAGCAGCAGGTGCGCGTTCGGATCCTCTTTGAATTGTTTGAGAATCGGCTCACGCTGTTTGTGAGGGACGCCACCGTGATAGATCAGCGTGCCGCATTCAGACGGCAATCGCTCCGCCAGCCAGTCGATCGTTTTGGTCCATTGGCTGAAGAGGATCGCTTTGCCGCCGCTGGCCGAGATTTCTTCCATGTCCGCCGCGAGCCGCTCGAACTTCACGCTGTCGCCGGTCAACGGATCGAAGTTCGTGATCTGCTTGAGCCGCAGCACCAATTCGAAGACGTGCTGCACGGTCGCTTGGTCCCCCATCTCGTTCAGATGGATGATCCCATCATTCTCGGCCGCCATATACGCCGTCTTCTGCGCCGGAGTCAGTTCGAGAATCTCGTCACGATCCAGACGAGGCGGCAAGTCCTTCATCACGCGGTCTTTCGTCCGCCGCAGCACAAAGTCGCGAGACAACCGTTGCATCTGACGCAAGTCGGGCGAGCCGCCCTTCGGGATGACCTTGATGTATTCAAACAGCGTGTGCATCTCTTCGGGACGATTCTCGATCGGAGTTCCGGTCAGTGCCCAGCTTCGTTTGCGAGGGACCGACCGCGCGGTCTCCGACGTACACGAGTCGCGATTCTTGATCCGCTGCGCCTCGTCCAGCACAACGAGATCAAACGTCGGCCGTTCCTCGTCGAGCATCTCGGCCCAGTCGCGGACCAGCAATTCGTAATTGACCAACAACACCGGCACCGGCATCTGCCAGAGCATCCTGCGCCGCACGCTGTCCCCTTCCAACACGGTCAGCGGCAGTTCTTCCGCCCACGCTTTGAACTCGCGCTGCCAGTTCGGGATCAGCGGCTTCGGACAGACCAGCAGCACTCGGCGAATCTTTCCGCCGCGCAGCAGCAGCCGAATCGCCGTAATCGTCTGCATGGTTTTGCCAAGGCCCATCTCATCGGCCAGGAGCGCCGACTTCTGCTCGAACAACCACGCAATCCCTTCGTACTGATACGGGAACGGCTCGAACGGCATGATGAGTTCTTGCCCCGCCAGCATCGTCTGCAAGGGGGGCTGCAAGAGATAGAACAGCCGATCCTCCAGCGAGATCGCATCGCTGGGCGGCTTCAGTCGTGTCACTTTCTTTTCCGTCGGACGCGCCGCACGCTCCGTCAATTCTGAGTCCGCGACCTTTGGCGGTTCGATCTTCTGGAGCCCCTCGGCCGCTTCATCCGGCTTCGGCTGAAACTCGAAACCGAGCGGAAACGTCAGCCCGACCGTCGGCACTCGCGACCAATGCGGCTTCCACGACGGAGTCAAACCAGCCCGCTTGTCGAACAATGGCAGCGATGTCGTTTCGACCGATAACCAGCGGCGAAGCGCACCATTGAGACCTGCCGAGTACAAGTTGGCGGTGAACTCGACACTCACCGCCCGCACGTCCGGCGCGGGATTGTCAGCCAAGTCGTCCACGACGTTCATGTCTCAGACTTCCTTCGACCAAGGGTATTCGGGAGGTGCGTCCTTGTGCGGAGTGAACTTGTCCTCGCCGGAATCGAGTTGAGTGGTTGTCGTCCCTTGTTCTTTGCGGAGGGCATTGATTCGTTCGTCGCGACGAATGCGCAGCCAGCCTTCACAGCAATTCGCGATCTGTTCGTGGGCACGCATGGCTCGCCAGCCGACGACCATCCAATAGATCGCGGTCGCGATCCCGATCAGAAACGAAAGAAAAACGAACGCTTCCATTCCGCCGCCCCTGATTTGAAGATTCATGGAACTGCTCCTTGATGGGACCGTGCTACGCCGCCGCCTTCATCGTTTCTTGCAGCGCTTCGCGCACCCGGTCGAGCGGTTCCAGTAAGTCCGCGTCAGTGGCTAAGTCCTTCGCGAGCTTCTCAAAGGCCTTGAGGTCTTCGCTGAAGTCCAGATGACATCGAAACTGTTGCTTCCCAATCCGCAGCCGCTCCCCCTCTCCCCCTCTCGCCTTCTCCCCCTCAGTAACGCACGCGACCGGCAGTGACACATGCGGTCGCGAGTCCAGCATTTCGGCCCGATCGGTCAGCACGACGTGCGGTTTGACGCCGATCCGTTCGAGCAGCGTCTTGCTCAGCAGTTCTCCCAGCAGGAACGGCACAAGCGTAGGACCGTACAACAACTCTTGAGTCCGATTCGGCCGCACCGGAGCCGTGCATTGGAACTCCAGCGGCCGGCCGTATTTGTTCGTCACCAGCAAGCCCGCAACGTGGCCGCGGTGTTCGAGATGAATAGCGGTCAGGAAGCCGAGCCGGAGTTGTTCGTTCATAGCGAGCGACGTGGACATGCCCGTTCCATCGACTGGCGAAAGGGGGCGGGTTCAGTCTCGAAGCGATGACTCCGAAGACACGGATCATGCCGAGGGTCGGAGAACTTGCCTGACCCGCACGGTTTGACTGAGCGGATTTGTTCGCCGACGCAATCAAGAACCAGCGCCGGGGTCAGTTCTTCAAATTTCATTTTTGGCCTCGAAAATCAGGCGCGATGTGATTTGGAATAGCGATGTGGAATTTGAGTCTGGGGTGGTTTGGGTGGCCAAAAATGAAATTTGAAGACCTGACCCCGGCTCGCGATTGAGGACTCGCACGAGAGGAAATCGCCGTCGGCTGATACCATCACTCCGACGTTTCGATCGGTCTGGAATTCACTTTCAATCGACGAGTTCTCGATGAGCTTTCCCGCGACACGACATTCTCTGATTCAACGGCTGGCGGTGACCGGGGCCGAAGAGGATTGGCGTCAATTCCTGGAAGACTATTGGCAGCCGGTCTGCCGGTTCGCGGCCAATTGGGGACGGCTGCGGTTTGAGGATGCCGAGGATGTCGGATCGGCGACGTTCCAAGTGGTGCTCGCCGGAAACTTGTTGCAGCGCTGGCTGCAACAGCCGACGGCGAAGCTGCGGACGTTGTTGTGTGCGGTGGTCCGCAAGGTGCTCGCCAATCGCGAGCGAGTGGACATCGGACGCCAACGGTTGCTCCGCGAGAACCGCGAACTGCTGCAAGAGTTGATGGCTGTTTCGTTCGATGGAGACGAACCGGCTTCGTCCGAGCCGCAAGATGCGTTCTATGCCGCCTGGGCCGAGGAATTGATCACCGGCACGCTCCGCACGTTGCACGCGGAGTTGTTGGAATCAGGACGAGCCGATCAATTCCGCGTCCTGTTCGGCCGCGTCTGCGAGGGGCTGACAACCGCGGAAGTCGCCGACTGCCTGGGCCTGCCGGCCACGACGGTCGAGAACCATTTCAAGCGCACCAAACAGCGTTTGGCCGACCAGTTGGAGCAAGCGACTCGGCGTCACGTCGCGCGGTACTGTCCCGTGGAAGACGTGGAAGCCGAGTTCCAAAACGAATGGCAACGCTTGAGCGAGTATCTCGCTCGGCAAGGGGGCCTCGATGGAATGCTCCGCCAAACCTTCGATCGCGATGAAGGCATCAGCCTGCGCCCGCGAGGTTCCGCGATCATGCAGTCTGTGTTGAAAACGCTGACCGACGACCACGGGCGGTGATCCTCCAGGGACGAACGTCTGCCTCTGCCTTAGCTCCAACGGAGCGAAACTCGAAAGCCCAGGGCGCTAGCCCTGGGAAACGATCACCACCAAGAACCACAAGGCCCAACGGGCCGTGACCTCAACGAGCCTGAGACGGTTCGGAACAACATCGTTACGGCCCGTTGGGCCTTCCAGGATTGTGTCGTCGCGCGTTCCCAGGGCTATCGCCCTGGGCTTTCGAGTCGCGCCGCCTTGCGGCTGAACCGCACGCGGCTTTGTGGCCAACGCCGCACCGTTTGCCAGAATGTTTCCGTGATGACCGCTCGAAGAAGAGCTTCAGGAAGCTCGATTTTTGAAACCGCTTGGCTTCTTCCGTCACGGGGCAATCTTCCACAGTCGGATCACTCCGTCGGTGTTGGCGGTGGCGGCCCATTTGCCGTCGGGTGAATGAGCAACGTGTGTCACTTCGATTTCGTCGGTTTGCCAGATCGGCTCTCGTTGGCCGTCGGCAATGTTCCAACGAGTCACCGCGTTCTCTTCGGGCGAGGTCGTCGCCACGGTGTCGCCATCCGGTGCCAAAGAGACGTCCGTGAATAAGAACACCGAGTGCGCCTTAAACGGAGTCAGCTCCTTTGGCTCAAGTCTTTTGGACAGCAGTTCGGTCCAAGTTCCGATGTCCCACACCTTGAGTTGGCCGCGCCCATCAATGGCGGCCAAACGGCGATTGTTTCCGAAATGGGACAATCGCACGAAATTCCAGACCTGTTCCGGTCGTTCGATCGGAAGGCTGCTCATGGGAAGCTCCAGGATCATCTTGGAGAAATCGGGCGAATAGAGTTGCACGGCCGATACGATTTGCCGGCGTTGCGTTGCGGGATCGACTTGCTGATGCGTGAGGCCCACCGCGAAGAGATTCCCCACAGGGAGATAGATCATGTGGCCCGCCTCGCGATTGACGAGCATTTGTGTGTCGGTCACTTGTCCGTTGTTGAGATCACACGTCACGAATCGAGCGCGGGGTTGGAATGGCCCAGAGCTGTTGTGGAGTTGATAAGCCATCGCAAGCTGGTGTGGCGAAGCACCAAACGCGGCTGCGTTCAGTTTCTCTGCCGGTGGGCCAGGCACATTTCGAGTCGAGGTTTGCGTGCGCTCGTCGAGGTTCCATAGAGAAAAAGAGCGCTGATCGGTATCGAACGTCAGCAGGTTTTGGCTGTTCGGTGTGATGAATACCGTGCCGGCATTGTCGTACGCCAAGTTCAGTTTGCGATCGAGGAACTCGCTCGTCAGTTTGTGATTCTCCACGTCCCACACCCGCGTATCACTATGCAGACCGACGCTTACCAAGCGACGGCTATCCGGGGAAAACAACAAGTGAGTGATGGTCTCTTCGTGCATGCCGAGTACATGGCAACCGGGTGGCTCCGCAGGTCGAGGGGCCTCGATTCCCAACAGCTTGGCACACGACCACGGTTGATCCACCTGCAACCGACGACGAGCCGAGAACGAATTGTGTTCAACATGCGGCACCGCGGTCAGCGTCACAAAAAGCGGACCATGCACCGGCTGACTTTCGTCTAACTCAATGCAGAAGAGCGCGACTTCCTGGCCAGGCTCCAGAACTCCGGTGGTTTCCGAGAACAGCGTGAGTTGATTGGGAGGTGCCGGAAACGGATCGCCGAGCGAGGCATTCTGCAGGACACGGACCTGACACTTGGCGTTCTGCCAGTCGTGACAATGCCAACCAAATTCTCGGGGCTGCGCACCCAAAATGGCTCCGAACAAATCCGCCTTGCCGCTCAGCGACTTCGGAACGCGAACTCGCACGACTGCGCAGCGTCCCTGCGGAAACTCGATCTTCTGCCACCGAGCTTCTCCGGGCGTCGTACTCATCGTCACTTCCGGGACGAGACTTAGAATCGGGCCGAAGAGGCGGTCATACGTGGCGGCATACAGCGGATACCTGAGATAGCGAATATCCAATGTGCGGAGCGCGTCGCGAACTCCGTCAGGCGTGGCCGCGATTTTTGAAATATTGGTCCGCAGTCCGATGTGCTCGCAGACCTCAAGAACCCCACGCCGCAATGGCACTTTGTCGGCCGGGCTGGAGAACAACACCGTCTTGAATTCAAAGTCGCGATCCGGTTCATGAGTGCCCGTGTAAATCCAAAAAATGAACGACTTCTCCGCTCCGTGTTGATTCAGCGACCGTGACCCAGATTGCAAATGCTCCAGTGGCCCGATGCCCGCGGCTTCAACGTACGACTCCAAATCAAACTTGTGCCAATCGGTGACCCTCGCAATGGGATTCGCAGTGGCATTCGCGGCGGGGGGGTCACTGCGAGTGATCACGTTGTTGTTCACGGCGATGCTTTGCCACCCGATCTGATTCAGCCACCCGACATAATCCAGTTCGACGGATTCCGCCTGAGGCACTGTGAAACGAAATGCGAACAGCCCGCACTTCTTTCTGGAAAAATGAAACGAATTCCAAATCAACTGGCCTTTCACCGAGCTGACTTTGATCTCCGGCAAGCCGTCGAAGACGCTGCGGAGTGAGTCCCCAAAATCGGGCAAGCGATCTTCGGTCCGCAGATAGGACTCTTGGGCATGAGCCAGCGCGGCATCGACTTCTTCTTGAGTGACCTTGCGAGTTGGCGGGGGAGGTGTCTTCTGGCTCAACGCCTGAATCAATTCTTCCATCGAACGCGGAATCTCGTACGCGTCTTCCACTTTCACCACTGCTTCGGCGGCATCGTACTCCACGCTGATATGGCGCTGATAAATCAGCCCACTCCATGAATAGAAGTCGGTATTGACGGCTGCGAGGTCGTTGCTCGTTGTTTTTGGAGATCCGCTCAGCAATGTCGCGACATCGTTTCGGGTCAGTGGCAAGCTCAATCCCTTCCGACGATCCACTTCCGCCTGCAACCGAGCCAGTGATTTGTCATGGCAGGTCAGCACCCAATACTCCCAACCCATCACAGCCACCATGATGAGCATCAAACTCAACATGATCTTTGCGCGGTGGCTCTTGGCTTTGACGGTCGGCGGATTCGTTGGAGCAACTGCGTTCATGGCTGGTTCCTTGATGACGGTGGGGCAACTCTCCCAAGCTGGTGTTGTGGGTAGAGGCTCCAGAAAGCGAGGCGATCCTGGTTCGCGCCGGCGGTGACGGCATAACGGCCGTCGGGCGTGATCCGCAAGAAGTACTCGACTCCGCGAGGGCTGGCGTTTTCGCCAGTCGGCATTTTCTCCATCTGCGGAGCTTCGAAATTCAAAACTTCCTCATGACGTTCGACGTCGATCACCCGCATCGTGGGATGCGAGTACGCCACGACGTGGCGATCGCCCGGAAGGAATGCAAGCTGAGAGTTCCAAAACTGTTGGGCGCGATTAACCTCAAAGCGATCGAGCAATTTCGTCTGCTCTAAATCCCAGAGATGAAAGCCTCCGTTCGTATCGAGTGCGAGCAGCCGATGGCCGTCGCGAGCGAACGCGAAGCTGTGAAACGATTCGGACGTTTTATCGTTCGGGATCAATGGCTGCCGCTTCGCGATGTCCCACACCTGCCATTCTTGCGATCGGATGTCCGCGGCCGCCGCGATCGCAAATCGTCCATCCGCAGAGAGCGCCGTCCGTTCGGTTCCAAGGGGCCACTCCAACCAAGATTCCACCGAGTTGCGCTGTAGGTCCACACGCCACAAGCGAGTGTCGGCCGAAACCCAAACGACCTCGCCATCCGGAGAGAAGGTGAGACGGTAAGTTGCAGTCTGGACCGCCGAATCTGGAATCCGCCCGATGTTGCGGTGTTTGTCGGTGACGAGATCCCAGAACTGCAAGTTTCCGGCTCCATCGAGCACCACCGCTCGGAGCGCGTCCGACGAGAAGGCGGCCGCGGCCTTCTCCACCGCGATCGGTGAATTGGACTTCAACCTTACGAGGGGAGACTGCGACTCGAAATTCCAAATTCCAAGCTGTGTCCCCTCACGGATCAGGCTGAGCGGCTTCAGAGCAGCAACGGCAAATGGCGGACTCGCAATGACTTCTCGCGACCAGCCTCGACCAGTCAAAACAGGAGAATTCGTGGCCCAACGCACGAGAAATGGTGACCCGCCGGCCGAGAAAAGCTTATCTCCTTGAGGAGAAAATGCAGTCGCCGTGGTCTGGTGTCCGGGCATCGCGGCGCGCAAGAGCCCCGATTGCGAATCGACAATCGTGACCCAGGACTGGCTGGAAGCGGCCAACCAGCGACCGTCCTTGGATAAGGACAGCGACGAAACGTTCGCCAGCAATCCACCGGGTGTCTGTGACAGCAGCTTGCCAGTCCGGGCATCCCATTTCGCGATCGAGTCACCACTGTAATTCGTCAGCAATTCCGTTCCGCTCGGCAAGAACAGTGGGCCGAGTTTGTAAACCGATGTCCCGAAGCTAATGATCCAAGAGGCCCGGAGTTTCCGTTCGCCCAAATCCCACACACAGACTTCGCCACGTCCCGACATTCCCACCAGTAGGATTCCATCGGGACTGAACGCCAGTTTGGCGGGAGTTTCTTTGGCGTTGGTGGACCAATGCCGAGTGCGAGTCTCGTAGTTCCAGATGACCAAGTGATCGCGTCCCGATGGTTCGCTGATTGCAACGAATGGACCAGCCGGCGAAACAGCCAGCCGATAGATGCTATTGCGTTCTTCCGGTAGTCCTCCCAAGAGTTCGCCCGTGTCGACATCCCAAAGTTTCAGCGACATCTCGCCCGTCGTCTCGCCCGTAATAAGGATTTTCCCATCATGGCTGAACGCCACCACGTTGACTTCGCGCAGATTCTCCGACAAACGACGCACGAGTTGTCCCGATTCTGCATCCCACAGGAACACAGCACGTTCACCGGTCGCCGTCGCCACGTGCTTGCCGGTGGAACTCACCGCCAGGCTCACGACCTGTTTCTGACTGCCGCCCCCGGAAAACGGCTGACCGAATGTGTTCGGTGGGTTCCGAAAGAGTTCCGCCATCGTGCTGGCGGATTCCAACGCCTCCTCAACCTTCACGGCGAGCGGAGCTTTCTCGATCTCCGCGAGGCCGACATCTCCTCGCAAGCCGAATACCGCGACTTTGAACAGGATCGTCGTCGCACCGATGAGGACCATCAACACGAGCACCAGCAGTGATACGTTGAGCCAACGCAGTCGGTGCATCAAAAGTTTCGCGCGACGAGCGAATGACTCGTCGCCCACACCGCCACTGACTCCGCCCGACATCCGAATCTGCGCACGAGCCACCTTCAGCCGAGCATTGAGCACGTCCCGCTGACTGTGTAGCCGCTCCAACGTCGCCGTGATCTGCGACTGCTTGCGGCGCATCTCATCGAGTTGCGTCTGCTGCGACTCGAACTGCTCGGACAGTTCGGCCAGTACTCGTTCGCCGCGCAGTTTTTCTCCCAGCGCCACGCGAGCCGTGTCGTCGTCGGGTGCGCGGGCCGCCCGCTGTTCCGCCTCAGCGTTCGCACGTCGCCATAGGTCTTGCTGAGATTTCAACTCTTTCACGACGGAGTTCGCGTCTCGAATCGCGTCGGCCAGCGCGGAGTGTCGCTGTTCGTAGTTCGCGATCGCCGCGTCAACATGCTGTTCCGTGGTTTGAATCTCGCGGACAAATTCCTCGGATTGCAGCAGCAGAAAATCCCGAATCGCCTGGCGGTATCGCTGCCAACGATCGGGCGTGGCGAGTTGCGTCAACGTCACCGGCAAGACCGCCTCATCGGCAAAGCGCGGTGCCGGGATGATGACGGTGCGCGGACGAGCGGTGGGATCGACGGCGGCAACCTCATCAGGTTGGGAAGCGCGACGTGTTCCCGTGGAAACCAGTACGCCGATCCGATCAACGCCGGACGGAAGTGATTGGCCTCGATGAAACGCTCGCAGATCAGCGAGCAACGCGGCGGCGTTCTGATAGCGTGCGTCGGGCGACTTGCTCAGCAGTTTCGCGATGATCGCCGCGAGTGCTTCGGGGACGTCGTTCGCCACCTCGTGCAACGGTGGCGGCGGTTCATAGACGTGTTGAAAGATCATCGCCGTGACGCTGTCCGCCTTGAACGGCAATCGGCCGCTGAGGATCTGAAACAGCACCACGCCCACCGCGTAGAGATCGGCGCGCGCATCGACGTGGCCGCCGCGTCCCTGTTCGGGAGCCATGTAATCGGCCGTGCCGACGATCACGCCGGACGCGGTCATTCCCGAACCTTGCAACGACTTCACCAGTCCGAAGTCGGCCAGTTGCACGCGCTGCCGTTGCCGGTCGATCAGAATGTTTCCCGGCTTGATGTCCCGATGCACCATGCCAAGTTGATGCGCCGCGTCCAATCCCGCCAGCACTTGTTCGGTGATCGACAACGTCTCTTCGACGTTCAGCCGCTTGCGACGTGCCAGCAGATCGGCCAGCGATTCTCCCTCGACGTACTGCATCGCGAAGAAGTGGACGGTCGCTGGCGGTTGACCTTCGCCCGTGGGAATCTCGTTCTCGCCGATGAAATAGATTTCGACGGTATTCGGATGCACGAGCTTCGCGGCAGCGGACGCCTCGGCGTTGAACCGCTTGACCATCTCGTCCTGCCGCGAGAACTCCTGCGGCAAGACTTTGATCGCCACATAACGATCGAGCCGCCGCTCATAGCCTTTGTAGACATCCCCCATGCCGCCGCGACCCAACCGGCCGACGATCTCGTAATGCCCCAGCTTCTGAAACGGCAACGCGGCCTCATCCACTGGCGACGGTGCAGGACGACCGGCATCCGTGTCCGCCGCGTCCATGCTCACGAAACTCGGAGTCGTATCCGGCTTGCTGACGTTGCGTGTGCTGCCGGGCTGCGCGTTCAGCAACGCCTGCGTGCGTGCGGCGTCCAAAGTCTCCAGAGCGCGCAGCAACTCTTCCGCCGAGCGGATCGCTCGTTGCGGATCATGCCCCAACATTCGTTCGATCAGATCACGCGCTTCCGGCGGCACCTTGGCCGCCACGCGCGGACGGCTGAGAAACGCATTCACACTCTGCCCGGTCAGCAACCGGCAGAGCAACGTCCCCAACTGGTAGATGTCAACGCGCCGAGGATCGACAGCCGCCAAGCCAGCCAGTTGCAGCGCTGCACGCGCGGCCGAGAGGTCCACGGCCATCAGAACCGAACGCGCCTGCTGCAACTCCGGCGGACAGAATTCGTCATCGCTCTCCGCGCCACCGAAGGAAGACGCTTCATGCAGCGGCTCACCTAGCTCAGCCCGGCCGGTGTCCGAGTTGTATGACACGGTCTCCACCGCGATGCGCAGGTGCAACCGCCCGGACTCGTGCCGCTGAGCAATCTCGCGAGCCAACTGCTGGACGATCTCGACTGCCTCCGCTGCTGGCAGCACTTCGCGTCGCAACAGTTCGTTCGTAAGAGGCTCGGCAAGTGTGTTCACGCCAGTGGGCATGACCGATGCCTTCCCGGCTGCGTTACTGAGCCGCTTTCTTGGCTTTCATTGCCGCCAACTGCGCGTCAATGTCCGAAGCATCGCTGGCTGACGACTGGGCAGCCGATTGACCGAAATCGACGCCGCGCAACTCGGCCAACGCTTCCGCTTCCGCTTCCGTTTGCTCGACTTTTTCACGCAACCGCTCGAACTTCGCGAAGGCTTCGTCGCTGACGGTCAGGTCGCTCTCCTTGGCATTGCTGAGCACTTTCTTGCGCACGTCGGCAGCTCGTTGCCGAGCACTCAGCGTGGCGAGATTGCGTTTTGCTTCTGCCAGCTTCGCCTTCATGCCGTCGAGCTGGTGCCGCAACGTTTCCGTGGCCTGATGAGCCGCACGCATTTGATCTTCCAGGGCGACGATCAAGCGATCGTGTTCCTGCTTGCGCGAGAGCGCGTCGCGAGCGGCTTGATCGTTGCCTTCGTCCACGGCCTTCTCGGCGCGCGATTGCCAGACCTTCGCTTCGCCCTGGTTGTGAGCCAGTTCCTTCTGCAGCTTCTTCTCGCCGGCCAGGGCTTTGGCGGTCTCCTGAGTCGCGTCCTCGATGGAGAACTCCATCTCGCTGACGGCCTGCTTGAGCAACATCTCCGGGTCTTCCATACCTTCGACGAGCTCACCCAAGTTCGCCGAGATGATGTCGCTGATTCGTTTGAACAATCCCATCGCCGCACCCCTTTCAGTTCTTGTGTTTTCAGCCGCGAAGCGGCGACGGAGTTTAGCCGTGGGCGAAAGCCCACGGACTTCGGGTCTTGCTGCCGATCAAGCCCCGATAGGGGCGACGCCAGTACTTCTCCGTGGGCTGACGCCCACGGCTTAATTCCGTCGCCGCTTTGCGGCTTTGAAATCGCTTCCAGTCTATCTTCGGCGTCCCATCGAAATCGACGTGGGCAGCAGCAACACCGCTCCCACGCCGCAAACAAATCCGGCCAAGTGTCCCAAGTTCGTCCAGCTCAATCCGCCAAACAACATCGCGCACAGCTCGAACAGCGGATACGCCGCGCACAGGGCCAGAGCATTCCACTGACCGGTTCCCCAACGCACGATCCAGAACAGCCAATAGCTCGGCCGCTTCAGCAATCCCATCACGATCGTGATCGGAAAGAACGCGAGGTAATGCACCTCGACTTTCGCCGACGGCATCAACAGGCCCATCATCGCAATGATGGCGAAGACTGCTCCGGAAGCACCGACGCTAAAGCCTGGCAGGATCAGCCGGCCCACGAGGCCGATCAGGAGGATCGTCCCCAAATACGTCGCGAGGTAGTACCCGTTGCCGATCCGGCGATTGACTGGGTTCCCAAAAACCCACAGATACCACACGTTGAACAACACGTGCCACCAGCCAATGTGGACGAACCCGTAAGTCAGGATAGTCCAAGGTGCCGAGCCTGGCCCCACGGCCCATGTGAGGGGCGAGAGCAGCAAATACCCCAGCACATTGAGAATGATGAGGACGACATTCGCCACCGGCTGCGTTTTCGCGCCAACATGTCGCGGGTTCGAGACCTGCATCGGGATGGGAAACAACATGACGACCTCGGATGGGCGGCACTGAGAGCGAGTTGAGCCGAACCGTTCACGAAGTTCATGTAACGCAGCCGGCCCAGCAGTCACGGATTCTTCGGTTCCGCAAGATTTCATCAGCGAATGTGGTCCAGGCCAAGTCTGCGGAGTTCTTGAATCACGGCCGGCTAGAAGTTTTGTTTGAGTCAACTCTACCGTCATGGGTGGCACGTCCCTGACCATCGGGAAGGGCGTGGTTTTCAGAGTTGATCGCGATTCCCACGCCCTTCCCGATGGTCAGGACGTGCCACCCAAATTCACAAATTGGCCGGCCGTGGTCCTTGAATCATGATTTGCAAGTGCCACGATCGGCCGGTCTCTGCGACCGAGCTTGCTGGCAGATGACGCGGTTGGGACAACACGCCTGACGGCGCACGGTCGCGACGATGCAGCACACTCGATCCCAGGAGACCTTCCACGATGCCGAATTCAATCACTCCGCAGGCGACTTTCGGCGGCGGCTGCTTCTGGTGCTTGGAAGCGGTCTTCGAGCAGCTTCGCGGAGTCCGCCAGGTGGTCTCCGGCTACTGCGGCGGACATGTGCCGGACGCGACTTACGATGCGGTCTGCGGCGGTGGCACCGGGCACGCCGAAGTGATCCAAGTCACGTTCGATCCAGCCGAGATTTCGTTCGCCGATTTGCTCGACGTGTTCTTCGCGATGCACGATCCGACGACGCTCAATCGGCAAGGAGCCGATCGCGGCACGCAGTATCGCTCCGCGATCTTCTGCCACGATGACGAGCAGCAACGGATCGCCGCCGCCAAGATCTCCGAATTGAATGCAGAGAAGAGATTGAGCGGACCAATCGTCACACAGGTCGCGCAGTTCGAGGTGTTTTATGCGGCCGAGAACTATCACCAAGGCTACTTCCGCACGCATCCGGCTCAGGGTTATTGCCAAGCGGTCATCTCGCCGAAGGTCGGCAAGTTCCGACAGCAGTTTGCCGGCCGCCTGCGCGGCCCCGCTCGCCAATGATCACAATACACGGCTCCAATCTCGGCCGTATGAAATTGTCCCAACGACTCTGTTAGGAGACCTCGACTGATGCGTCGCTTGCTCATGATTCTCGTTGTCGCCGCGTGCGGATTTTCCTCTCTGCCGGCCGCCGAGTTGTTGTTCCCGCAAGAGCGGCAGGCGTTCTATGCGTTCGAGCCGATTGAGATCGCCGTCGCCGGATTGCCGGAAGGATCGACCGCGAAAGTCGAAGTCGTGCCAACGAGGGCCGGTGTCGCGCCGCTGGTGTTTACCCTCGTTGGCAAGACCGGCACAACGACCGTGGAATTGATCTCCGGATCGCTTGCACCAGATGTCTATGCCGTGAAGCTCGACGGCAAAGAGGTCGGCAAGCTGACGATCAGCAGCGGCGTCATCGACTCGACGCTGCTGGTCTCGCAGACGGCGAATTTCAACGAGTTGAAGGCTGGCGGAGCGAATTTTCTGCTCGGCAACGCCTTCAGTTATGGACGGCTTAACCCGCAACAGACCGGGCCGAGTCTCACGCCGCGTGGAGTCAAAACGATTGGGATGCGCGTGTTCGAGGACGCGATCGCCGCGAACTTGCCGACCGTCGTCTACATGTATTGGACCGGCTATGTGACTCACAAACCGTTCGGCTCGATGAAGAGCTGGGCGGCGGCCGACATGAACAATGCGATGCGGCTGCTGAGCTTTCACACGTCGCAACGGTTGCGGCGGTTCGCGCCGAACATCATCAGCGTCGGCACGCTCGATGAGCCGGGCCTCGGTTGGGGCAAGACACCCGCCGGTGGTTCCGCCTCCGGCTTCCCGGATTGGGACGAGCAGGCGTGGTACGAGCAGCGCGGCTGGCAATTCACCGACAACCCCGCGGCGCGATCGAGCGACGACTGGCTCAAGTACATGACGGTCCGCTGCGAAATTATGAAGGACTGCCAGCGGCAAGCGCGCCGAGACATCAAGATGGTCTGGCCGCAGGCGACGTTCAGCACCGACTTGTATGCCCCGCACGCGATCATGGACGGCACCGACCCGCTTAACCAGGAGGTCAACGACATTCCTGCGTCGCACGTCTTCGTCGATTGGGGCATCGACCGGCTGGGCGTGTATTCTGGCGTGCAACTCGAAAAGTCGCACGATCCGTCTTCTCGCATGGCACACGCGATGAATGGTCAGCTCTTCGGCGATCCGGTGCCGCCGCCGCAACAGGCGCATGCTTATCGCGCCGCGATGAACGGGATGCTCGCCGCCGGATTGACCAGCAACTGGTGGCTGAACACGATGGCGATGAAGCCGGCGGATCTCGCCGAGGTCAACAACGCCGCCAAGAAGATTGGACCGGTGCTGAAGGAAACGCTGCTGACCGGCCACGACGTCGCGGTCTTGTGGAGCTTCACCGAACTCGCGCTGCGAGAAGAAGAAATCACGCTCCAAGAGGCCAGCAAGAAAGCCTGCGAGCAGATCAAGCGGAAGATCGCCTCGCTGCCGGAGAACTCCGCGTTCCAGAGCAAAGAGATCGACATCAATGCCTACAACGTCGGCGGCGATTACAAAGAGTCCGTGCTGACCGCGCACTACGCCCTCGCGCGAGCCGGCTATCCGGCGCAGATCATTCACGAACGGACGCTGCCTTACGGGGCGCTCAAGAATTACAAGACGCTGGTCATCGTCAGCCAGACATTTGAACTGCCCGATTTGATCGAAGAGCATCTCAAAAAGTTCACCGACGCCGGCGGCCGCATCGTCGTGGACAAGAGCACGACCGTGAAGTTCGACAACGCGATCCCGATCGTGGCCGACGTCGATCTCAAGGGGCTGTCGTATCGCTGGAACGTGCTGTTCCAAACCGACGCCAAGCAATTCAAAACGGCTCGCGAGGCCAGCTTCTTTCAAACGAATCACTTCATGGATGAGCCAGTGCGGAACGCCGTCGCCCCGCTCAAAGCCACGCTGCAGCAAACCGCCTCGAAGCCGTGGATCGAGACCGACTCCAACGAACTGCTCATCGAGCACCAGCGCGGCGGCGAAGGGATCATCGTCCTGGCGATCAACGGCAACGAAGAACTGCCCGCCATCGCCGATGACAAGAAGCACGTGATCTACAACTACGCGCCGCACTCGGCCACGTTGGCGTTGCGACTGCCTCCGGAAATGCCGGTCGTCTATTCGTTGGAAGGTGCCCACTTCGATCGCTCAACCCTGCTCGCCAATCCGACCGAGCCTTTCAAAACTCAGTTCGAGCCGGGCGAGATGAAAGTCTTCTTCGCCGCGCCGCGCAAGCCCGAAGGGATCGACGTCACCGCCGGTATTCACAACGGCGTGCTGTCGATCGCCGCCTCGCTCAAGCGGCTGAGCATGCCTTGGCCGATCGTCGTCTCTGTCACCGATCCCGCCGGCCAGGAGGTGTACCGCGTGAATCGCTCGATGAACCTCACCGGTAAATATCACGAGTCCCTGTCGCTGGGCTCGAACGCACCGGGCGGCGACTACCTCATCAAGTTGAGCAGCCCCGTCGCCAACCTCGTCGGTGAGACCAAGGCCGCTCACAAGACCGACGCCCGCACGCCGCGTCTTGTCGCGCCAGTTCGAATCTTCGACGCCGAACGGCTCAAGGATTTTCTGCTGAGTAAACCAGAGATCATCCTCGCGACGAATGTGAACACTCCGCCCGACGTCATTCGCACGCTGACCGACCGGCTCGGAATTGCCGGAGTCAAAGTCACAGTGAAACCGGAAGCCGAGGTGCTCCGCAAGATCGCGTACCCGCGCGTTTGGAATCCGTATGCGAAGGTCTTTTCCGTCTCGATGAAGAAAGAACCGACTGCGGTGAAAGTCGATCAGGAGATCACGCTGGGCGTGGCGGCCGACGGCACTCTCACCGCTCAGACCAAGGACGGCAAAGATGTCTCAGCCAATTGGCGGCTTCCCAACAGCCGCATCACGATCACCGGCGAGGGCTTCGTCGATTTCAGCGGCGACGTCGAACAGTGCTACGAACCGGGAGTTCAACTGCACGTCAACGAGTCCGCCGCGGCGGACCAAGTCACCGTACTCAACGCCGCGTCGGCCGAAGTGAAAACATCGGCCGAGTTCCGCGCGCGGTGGGCCAAGCCGTGGTCGAGGCTGACGCAGCATGTCGGCGCGTATCAACTCCCCGCGCAGTTGCCCGAAGCCTACACGACCGATTCGCACATGATCGTGCTGGGCAGCAGCGCGACCAGCCCGACCGTGGCGGTCCTGCAAGCCAGCGAACTGTTGCCGCAGATCGCCGATGAGAAATACCCAGGTCCGGGCGGAGCGTTGGTCAGCCTCTGTTGGAGTCCGTTCGCCGTCGAGAAGAATGCGATCGTGGTGGCCGGCTCGGACATTGTCGGATTGAAGGCGGGGATTGAGGAACTCACGAAGCTGTTGAAGTAACGAGAATCCCGCCACCCCGCTTGCCGGGGTGGTTCCCGCGCTCTGTGGCTACGGGCCACGAACGCTCAGCAATGTTTTGATCGTGGCGTCTTTCGTTCTTCCGCACCGTAGCTGCAATAAAAATCCCGCCACCCCGCTTGCCGGGGTGGTTCCCGCGCTCTGCAGCTACGGGCCACGAACGCTCAGCAATGTTTTGATCGTGGCGTCTTTCGTTCTTCCGCGCCGTAGCTGCAGAGCGCGGGAACCACTGGGACAAGCCCAGTGGCGTGGTGGCGCGGCGCAACAAAAAGCCCGGCTTCGCGGACGAAGCCGGGCACTGGCGTTGGCCCGCCGGGTTCTCGCACTCCGTTAGAAGTTCAGTTCGTTAAAGATGCTGGGCCGAGCGGTCAGGATCTTGAACAGCTCGTTGATTTCGCTGGAGGCACCCAACACGGTATCGGCGGGTGCCTTGGTGTTCGTGCCGGTGCCATTACCGCCGAGCACTTTGTCGGTGCCACCTTGACCATCGACGTAGTCGTTGCCCGCTTCGCCGACGCAGGTATCGTTGCCGGCCCCGCCGAGAATCCGATCGTTGTCGACGCCGCCCAACAGGAAGTCGTTGCCCGCACCTCCGTTGATCGTGTCGTTCCCCTGGTCGCCGCTGACCAGATCATTGCCGTTGCCGCCGTCGATGCTGTCGGCACCATCGCCCCCCTTGATCGTGTCATTGCCGTCGTCACCGAAGAGCCGGTCGATTCCATCCCGCCCGGCGATCTTGTCGTTGCCCGCACCGCCGCGGATCGAATCGTCGCCGGAGCCTGCAATCACCGATTCGGAAACACCATAGCCGCCGTCCAGGAAGTCGTCGCCGATGCCACCGTCGATCGTGTCGCTGCTGCCTTGTCCCAGGATGGTGTCCTTGCCATCCAAGCCGAGCAGCGAGTCGGTCCCCGCACCGCCCCAGATCGAATCGTCGCCGAGACCGCCATTGATCGTATCGTTGCCACCGTTGCCATTCAGGCTGTCGTTGCCGTCACCGCCGAGCAGCGAGTCGGTACCGTCGTTGGCGATGATCGTGTCATTGCCGGCCTCGCCCTGAATCGTGTCGTTGCCCGCACCGCTGAGGACCGAGTCATTGCCGGCACCCAGAAACATGCGGAGCGCGACCGTTGTGCTCGTCGAGAGCGAAGCGTCAATCGCGTCGTTCCCGTCGCCGCCGTTGATGTTCAGCACGGTGAGATCATTGACGGTCGCCAGATCGCTGACGGTGACCAGATCGTTTCCGCCGTTCAGATTCAACGTGAAGACTTCGACTCCCAGCAGCACCGTGGTGAACGACAGACCGGGATTCAAGCGAGCCAGTCCGATCCCCACGCGACCCGTGCCGGGATTCACATCGGCGACCGCCGTGATCGTGAAGGTATCGGCGATCGTGTTATCGCCGTTGAAAGTGAACGTGTCCGCTGAACCACCTTGGCCGTTGACTTGATCGTTGCCGTCGGTGGAGATCAACGAGTCATCACCAGCACCACCGAAGAGCGTGTCGCGGCCGAGATTGCCGTCGAGCGTGTCGTTGCCGTCCATGCCGTTGACCGAGTCATCGCCATCGTTGCCTTGCAGCGTGTCGTTGCCGGCACCGCCGCGGACATCGTCGTTACCGGTCTGTCCGCAGGCCGTGTCATCACCGTCGCCGCCGTCGATCGAGTCGGCTCCGTCGCC
>CAMDEA010000085.1 GCA_945893045.1 Planctomyces sp. SH-PL62 | reverse complement strand
TCGATGCCGGCGGGGTCTCGGTTGGCGTCTTGGTAGCAGTGGTAGCGGTCGTACCAATCCAAAATGTAGAGGCAGCCGTCCGGGCCGGTCTTCTGCACCACGGGCATGAACCAGGCGTCGTTGGCCGTCAGGAAATCCGGCTCGCCGGTCGCGAAGTACGTGCTGCCGTCGCGCTGCAACTTGTCCACGTTGATGCAGCCGCCGTGGATGTTGCCCATGTACAGCTTGCCTCGGTACTGCTCCGGGTAGGCGTCGCTGTCGAAGTAGTGGATGCCGCAGTAGGCCGCCTTCTGATGCTTGTGCTTGACGATGCTGTCGATCTTCCAAGTGAACGGCGGATACGGACCTCCCTGCCGGTGGTAGTAGCCGGTCTCGACGATGTGCCACAAATGATCGATCACGCACGCGCTGATGAAGGCTTCGCCCTCATCATTGAACGCGATCCCCCACGGATTGCTGGTCCCTTCGGCAAAGATTTGGAACTCGCGCGTGCGCGGATGAATGCGGAACATCGCGCAGGTGAAGGTGAATTCCGTACGCGGGGAAAGTAGACCGGTCACTCCGTGACCGGAATCTTTCGAGTCACGGAGTGACTCGTCTACTTTTTTCAACCACGGGGAATCGGGCGGGTACATCACCTTGCTGTAATTGAAGACTCCGTTGAGGCCATAAAGCCAGCCGTCTGGTCCCCACGTCAGCGAGTTCGGTAGCTCGTGCGTGTCGGTGCGGCCGAAGCCGGTGACGACGACTTGTGGCGGGCCGTCCGGCTTGCCGTCTCGGTCGGCATCCGGCACGAACAGGATGTCCGGCGAGTTCGCGATCCACACGCCGCCATGTCCAACGGCGATCCCGCTGGGGATGTTGAGGCCATCAAGAAACACCGTGAACTTGTCGCACTTTCCGTCGCCGTCGGTGTCTTCGAAGATCTTCACGCGATCCTTGCCCGGCCCGGCAGACTTGCGCGGGTATTCCAAACTCTCGGTGATCCAGAACCGTCCGCGCTCGTCAATCGTCATCGCCACGGGATTGACGATGTCTGGCTCCGCGGCGACGACCTCAACCGAGAAGCCTTCGGGCACGGTCATCATCTTGGCCGCCGTCTGCGGATCGCGCGGCTCATTGGGGGGCTTGTCCTGAGCGTGCGGAATGACCGCCGGCTTCTCTTGAGCAACCACGCGGCCGGAGTTTGTCAAAGTCAGCGCGATTAGAGCCGCGATTGAGAGCAGAACAGGTCGTTTCAAAAAACGGCGCATGGGTCAGTCCTTTCGGAATACTGGATCGCGAGCAGTCAGACGCACTCACGGCCGGGCATTATGCAGGCGTCGGCAGCGAGGCGAAACGTTACGACACTGGCGGCGGTTTCAAAACCGTACCGCGACCGTGAGGAAGCGGCCCACAGGGTTGAATGTTGGCCGCTCCCCCACGGTCGCGGTACGGTCATCGGATCAGGCGAAGGAGTGTTTTGCAAAACGACTTCCATCCACTAACTTTCGCCCTCATTGGTGGTTGGCAATGGACGCCGCCCCCTCCCCTGCTTGGGAATTGAACGAAAGCCGTCAGCAGTGATGAATCTGTCTCTTCAGATTTTGGCAGCGACCGAATCGAATTTCGTGGTTCGGCTCTTTGAATTTGCGATTTCGGTTCTGGGATGGTTGGGTATCCCCAGAGTGGCGAGCGCCCCGCTGATTTTGATCCTGCTGGTGTTGGGCACGATGCTCGGTGCGTGTTCGTACGCGATCTGGCTGGAGCGAAAATTGGCGGCGTGGATTCAGGACCGGGTGGGGCCCAACCGAGTCGGTAAGTTTGGGCTGCTGCAACCGATCGCGGACGGGGCGAAGTTCCTGCTGAAAGAGGACATCATCCCGGCGCATGTGGACAAGTTCTTGTTCGTCATCGCACCGACGATCTCCGTCTTCACGACCATGTTGGCGTTAGCCGTCGTGCCGCTGGGACCAACGACGCCGGGGGACGACTTTCAGTTTATGATCGCTCCGAAGCTCGACATCGGAATCGTGTTTCTGTTCTCTGTCACGAGCTTGGCCGTGTACGGCATCATCCTCGGCGGTTGGTCGAGCAATAACAAATACAGTGCGCTCGGCGGGCTGCGGTCGAGTGCTCAGGTTGTCAGCTACGAGATCCCGCTGGGGATGTCGGTCATCGGCATCGCGTTGATGGCCGGATCGCTGAATCTGGAGACGGTGGTCGACGCTCAGGCTCGGAGCGGGCTGTTTGGCTGGAACATCTGGTTTCAACCGCTGGCCGCGGGCATCTTCTTTCTGGCGGCGCTGGCGGAATCTAATCGCCTGCCGTTCGACTTGCCGGAATGTGAGCAGGAATTGATCGGCGGCTATCACACCGAGTACTCGGCTTTGAAGTTCGGCATGTTTTTTCTCGGCGAGTACACGCACGTCTTCACGGTCAGCTTTTTGTGTTCGGTGCTGTTCCTCGGCGGTTGGCATTTCCCATTCATCGCCGAACCGGACAGCGTTGGGATGCTGGCGACCGTATTGAAGATCGGCGTGCTGCTGACGAAGGTCTTCTGCGTGATCGTGCTGATCATGCTGCTGCGCTGGTGCCTGCCGAGATTCCGCTTCGACCAACTGATGGGCTTGTGCTGGAAGGTGCTGATCCCGTTGTCGCTGGGCAACATGGTCTGCGTGATGGTCGTCCGCGAATTCGAGTTGAGCTGGCTCTGGCTGCCGGTCAGTTCGCTCGTACTGTTCTGCACCGCCGGCTATCTCGGCTTCCGCCCTGCCCCGCCCCGTTCGCGGCCGGTCAAGCATGCTGAGACGTTGATTGCAACTCATCATTAGGTTTCGACCACTAATTCTCGCTAATCAGCGCTAATCGTTCCTGAGTTTGTGGTTGATTTGCGACGATTAGCGATGATTAGCGGTCAAACTTTTAGACCAAGCGAGAGAGTGGAATGCCTATTCAAGAAAAAGACATCGTTTGGATCGAAGAGCCGGAACTCAGCTTCTGGGAGCAGACGTTTCTGCCCGCCGTCGCCGGTGGCCTGAAGGTCGCGATGAAGCACACGCTCGCGCAGCATTCGGTCACGCAACAGTTTCCCGAAGAACGTCCGGACTTGCCGTTGAACTATCGCGGCGTGCATCGGCTGAATCGTGACGAACAGGGCCGAGTGCGCTGCGTCGCCTGCATGATGTGTGCGACGGCTTGCCCGGCGCACTGCATTTCGATCGTGGCCGAGGACGCTTCGAAGGAGTGGCCGGATCGTGACAAGCGGCCGCTGAGTTTTGTGCTCGACGAACTGCGTTGCATCTTCTGCGGCATGTGCGAAGAGGCGTGTCCCTGCGACGCGATCGAGTTGACCAGCATCTTTGATCTGACGGGCCAGAGCCGTGCGCAGATGACCTTCGACAAAGAAAAACTGCTGAGCAACTACGATCAGACGAAAGACAATCCGCGCGATCCGAATCGGACTCACCGCGGCCGCTTGGGCTGCGCGTCGGAACTGGATCGGCAGCCGATCAGCGCGACATCCGCCAAGCCGCCAGAAGGGCCGCGGGCGAAGAAAATGTAGCCGGCTCTCGCCGAGAGCCGAACTCCGCTCTCGGCGAGAGCGGGCTACGCTTGACGCCGAATCTGTTTCGCGAAGCGGTCAAGGCCACGGCGAGTGAGGTGGTCGTAGATCGCCCAGCGCTTGTGAGCTTCGTCGAAGCCGTTGAGAACTCCAAACAGGATCGCTCCCAGAGTGATGACCGCGACTTCGACAACTCGCTGCGGCAGCGAGAAGGATTTGAGGTCGGCGAAGATTTCGTCACGGCTGCAAAACTCACCGAACTTCTGGCCTTGATAGAGCAACTCCACGCCGTCGTACTCGCGGCTCCATTCGTAATCGAACGGGCCGTAGTCACGACGGCGGTGCGTAACCCAGAAGCGTGAGCCGTCGAAGGTGATGCCGTGGGTGAGCATGGTGTGGTTCCGATGCGACGGGGTCGGGAGTTTTTTTCATGCCGCCCAATGAGTTACGAAACGCTCGACGGTCCAAGGCTGGGGCGGCATGAAAAAGACTCCCGACCCCTTGGACTGCGACAATCGTTAAAGTCGGCAAACTCAGGGCGTCGAAACCAATGAAAGTCCGTGAGAGTTTTTCTCGCGTCGTCGGCGTTGGCTGCGCTGACAAACGTGACGTGGGAACGGCGATTCGCGGAGGTTTGTTGGGGGCGTGCGATGTTGTTTGGACCGTCGGTGTTTCTCCGGCGAAAGCTGCTGCTCGGCCTGACGGCCGGCTTGGCGATCGGCTCGGCGGGTGGTTGCCATCGAGCGATGTACCGCCAGCAGGCGGACGACGAAGCTCGCGCTCTCGTGGAAGAGAAGTCGTGCGACCCGCGCTGGGCTTTGCCGTGCTTCAACATCGAGATGAATCCGGCCAGCCGCTACTACGATCAATACGATCCGGTGAAGCCGCCGATGCCACCGGACGATCCCGAATCGCACGAGTTGATGCACTGCGTCTATGGCAAAAAAGGCTGGGCGAAGTGGCACGAGAACGGCGACCGATCGGGGTTGGAGAATCCCGTTTGGCAGCAGTGTCTCGATCAGTACGTCACTCGTTCGACGAGTGGAGCGTATGTGCTGCGGTTGGAAGACTCGATGCGGTTGGCGTTGATTCACTCGCCGAATTATCAGCAGCAGCTTGAGACGCTCTATCTGTCGTCGCTCGACGTCAGCACCGAGCGGTTTCGATTGCAGACGCAGTTCTTCGCCGGCAATGCGACGACGTACAACACTCGCGGGAGACTAGGCGGTACGATTCCGAGCGGAGGAGTGGGAAATACGACTCCTAGCGGAACGGCTGGTGTCCCCTTTGGCGGAGGATCCGGCGGTGCGCAAAGTCTTGGTGCCGGCCGACAGCAAATCGGTACGACGACGCCGACGTTTACCGGAACTGCAATTGATCCAATCACAGGCATTCCCATTCCACTCACCGTCACTGGAACCCCGATTCCGATCACGCGTCGGTTGGGTTCAGATCAACTCAACACAACCACTGGTGCTCAGTTCCAGCGTCGATTTGCTACGGCGGGGGAGTTAGTTGTCGGATTCGCGAACACGTTCGTGTGGCAGTTCGCCGGCCCCGATCAACAGGCGAGCGCTTCGCTGGCGAGCTTCGCGTTTTTGCAACCGCTGCTGAAGAACGGCGGCAAGGTCATCGGCTTGGAGCGGCTCACGCTCGCGGAACGAACACTGTTGGCCGCTGTGCGCCAGATGTATCGTTACCGGCAGGGCTTCTTCACGACGATCGCGATTGGCAATAACGGGGGAATCACTGGCCCCCAACGTCGCGGAGGTTTTTCGGGCGCGGGCTTGGATGGCTTTTCGGGGGTTGGCGCGGGCGGGTTTGCCGGCGTGGGTGACGCGACCGGGTTCGGTGGGGGCGGTGGAAACCAAAACCAAGGAGCCGGCGGCGGCGGTGGTGGGACAACGGGCTTCGCCGGTGGCGGCGCGGGATTACAAGGCGGGTTCATCGGGCTTGTGCAACAGTTGCAGCAGATTCGGAACTTGGAAGAACTTCTGAAGGCTCAGGCGCGGACTCGGCCGCTCTTGGAGGCGAATCTCGCGGCGGGATTGATTGACATCGCGCAGGTCGATCAGTTCCGGCAGAACATCGAGACCGAACGAGCCAATATGCTGTCGGCTCGAATTACGTTGGAGACGGCGCTCGATACATTCAAGACGCAGACGCTCGGACTTCCGCCCCATGTACCGATCGAGTTGAACGATTCGTTGATTAAGCAGTTTCAATTCATTGATCCGGATTTGGGGACGGCTCAAGACACCTTGTCTCAGATCCTTTCCGACTTAGGGGATTTGAAGTCGAAACCGTCGGTCTCGGATCTGGAGGCGATGGCCGATCGCATTGCGGCATCGCGACGCGATGTTGAAGAACAATTGACGGTGCTCCACAACGACCTGCAAAAGTTGGAGACGCTGGACGGTGTCCGATTCAAAGACGTCACGCCGGAAGACGAGCGGACGACTCGCGAGGAGTGGGGTCGGCTCAAGGAGACTCGCGAGCGATTGATCAACGATCTCGCCGAGACTGGCAAGACGCTGAGCGAGATTCGTGCAGAGTTGAAACCCGAGACCACGGACAAAGTCATGGGGGAACTGGTCTCGCTGGCGGTGCATCTGGATAACCTCGTCAAAGAGTTGTCGTTGGTGCAGGCTCGATCGCGGCTGGAAATCATCACGGTCGAACCCGTGGAGTTACATCCGCTCGAAGCACTCGCGATCGCGCGTGCGAATCGCGTGGACTGGATGAACAATCGAGCCACGTTGATCGATACCTGGCGTCTGATTGAGTTCAATGCCAACGCCTTGGAGTCGGGCCTCGATATCGTCTTCAGCGGCGATGTCGGCACCGTGGGGCAGAATAATCCCTTCGATTTCAGTCACACAAACGGCGGCCTGCGAGCCGGCCTGCGGTTCGACGCGCCCTTCACGAGATTGAATGAACGAAACATCTATCGGGCGCAGCTCATTGTCTATCAGCAGGCGCGACGACGACTCATCCAGTTTGAGGACTCGGTGCATCAAAGCCTGCGCATCAATCTGCGCCAGCTCAGTCAACAGCGAGCCAATCTGGAGATTCAGCGTCGAGCGATGGCCATTGCGATTCGCCGCGTCGATGAGAGACGCGAGAACTTGAATAAGCCGGTCGCTCCGGCTGCACCCGGTGCGGCTCCGCAACAGTTTGGACCGACGGCGGCTCGCGACTTGTTGGACGCGCTGTCGGACCTCCGCAGCGTACAGAACAACGTGATGAGCGTCTGGCTGGCGTATTATGCCTCGCACATGACGCTGATTCGTGACCTCGGCGTGATGCAGTTGGATGAGAACGGCCTGTGGGTCGCGCAGCCGCTCGATCAGTTTGAACGGATGCGCGCGGACGAGTGTCTGATCCCGCCGGCGATTCCGGCTCAGTGGTTCAAAGACCTGGACGCAGCGGGAGCGACCGATGGAGGTTCGGAGGCGACAACCAATCCCGCGTTGCCGCCTCCGCCCGCTCCGCGCGACCCGGTGCTGGGGCCGGATGCCGCATTGGCTCCGAATAAGTCAGAGTCGCGAGAGGGAAACCGCTGGTGGCCGCTGCGTCGGAAGGAACCGGCCGTGCCGCGGACGTTGAACGTGCAGGCGGTCTCGGCCGCACGGGAGGCGCCGGGGGGAAAAGAGCCAAATGCAAAATGAGAAATGGAGAATGCAAAAAGGGGACGCAGAAAATCTGCTTTTTTTATTTTCCATCGCTCATTTTTCATGGGGTGTTTTCAAGCCCTCTCATCGTTGCCTGTTGAATCCAGGGGAACTCCGGCCGATAATCCTTCTCGTCTTGCCTGCCTGAACAGCAGCGCGATGCGCTGTTTGACCTTCCGAGTGCTGTGCGACGTGTTGACATCCCGCCTGAATTGCGTCGCACCGGCTCAGCGCTACGAATTGAACCTTCTCCGTCGCCGCGTTTCGCCAGAACGCGGGTTCGGACACTCGCCAAGCCCCACGAATTCCTGCCCGCGTTCTGGCGAAGCGCGGCGGCTGCGGAGGCGATGCCATGTCAGAGAGCTCCCCCACTCGCGAGTCCGCGGATGATCTGGTTTATCGTTTTCGTCGCGAGCGACCGACTCGCCGCTTGGGCTTGGTGGCGCTGGGCGGCTTGCTGTTCGCGGCGCTGGGATTGTTCGGCTGGCAGATGTATGGCCAAAACGGGTCGGGAAAGTCGAATGACGGTTCCCCCGTGAATGCCGGTGGAGCGTTGACGCACACGGTCGCCAAGGGGCGGCTGCTGGTCACGGTCGTCGCGGCGGGCAACATGGAGAGCGCCAAGAACATTGAAGTGAAATGCCAAGTCGCTGGCGGCACCTCGATTTTGAAGATCGTGCCCGAAGGGACTGAAGTCGAGGCCGGCGATTTGCTGGTGACGCTGGATAGTTCGACGATTGAAGACCAACTCAACGCTCAGAAGATCAATCTCGGCAAAGCGCAGGCGTCGAAGATTCAAGCCGAAGAGAACCACGGTGCCGCCGAAATCGCGGTCCAGGAATATGCCGAAGGAACGTTCGTCAAAGAACTGCAAACCGCCGAAGCAAACATCAGCATCTCCCAAGAAAATCTCCGCAGTTCGGAAAACCTGCTGGAACACACACGGAAAATGTCTCGCAAAGGCTTCACGACCTCGCTGCAAGTTGAAGCGGACGAGTTCGCCGTCGAACGGTCGAAGTTGGAACTCCAATCAGCCAGGACCGCCAAGGATGTGCTCGAAAGGTTTTCGCGGAAAAAGATGCTGAAGGAACTCGAAGCCAAACGCGAAGCCGCTGCGGCGCTGGTGACCTCCGAACAAGCGGCCTTCAATCTGGAGCAAGCCAAGAAAGCACGCCTGGAGCGACAGCTTGGCAATTGCGAGATCAAGGCTCCTCAAAACGGCATCGTGATCTATGCGAACGATCAAGGCGGCCGTGGAATGGGTTCGTCCTCAGGCGTGAAGATCGAGGAAGGGGCGACCGTCCGCGAATCGCAAACGATCCTGCGGCTGCCGGACCTCAGCAACATGCAGGTCAAGATGACCGTGCATGAGAGCAAGGTCGAACGGCTGAAAGTCGGCATGCCGGCCAACGTGAAGATCAGCGACCGTGAGTTCCAAGGCAAGATCGTCTCCATCGCCAATCAGCCCGAACCGGGCAGTTGGATGAACGCCAATCTGAAGGAGTACGCCACGATTGTGAAAATCGGCGGCGAGGCCGACGGCTTGAAGCCCGCCATGACCGCCGAGGTCGAAGTGCTCATTTCCGACTTGAACGACGTGCTCACCGTGCCGGTCAGTTGCGTCGTCGAGCAAGGTGGCAAGTTCAACGCTTGGGTTGTCAATGGTCCGAACAAGTTTGAACGCCGGCCCCTGACGGTCGGAGTGACCAACGACAAGGTCTTTGAGATCAAAGATGGACTCAAAGAAGGGGACGTTGTCCTGCTCAATCCGAAGGCGATGGTGGAAGAGGCTCGCAAAGAAGAGCCGCGTACCGGCCCGCAAGAAGGGGACGCGAACAAAAAGTTCGGTGCCGCCGCGCTGAAGCCGGAACCGAACGGCTCGAAGAAAGATTCAAACAGTGGCGAGAAGAAAGTCGTGACGGCCGAAATGCCAGCCAGTGGTGACTCGGCCGGGGCGAAAAAGGCGTCTCCTCGCAAGCCGCCCAGCGTCGCCGAATTCATGAAGAGCGACGCCGACAAGGATGGGAAGATCAGCAAGAGCGAAGCTCCCGAACAGATGCAGCGGCTCTTCGACAACAACGACGCGGACAAGGATGGTTTCCTCGACACCACGGAACTGAAAGCGATGGTGGAGCGCATAAAATCCTTCATGTCGCGACCGCCGGAAGGTGGCGGCGGCCCGCCATCAGCACCCGGCGGGCAATAACCGCAACAAGTCGACTCGTTGGAGTGAACCATGTCGAATGAAACAGCAATCGAAGAGCCGGTGATTCCGCGTCATGTCGAAGCCCAATTTCCGGGCGAGTGGCTGGCTTGGGATGCGCAGACGCAAGAACTCATCGGACACGCGGAGAAGCTCAAGCAGGTCGTGCAATTGGCAAAGTCCGCTCAAGCACAGGGACACGCGGTTTACTTTCACCATGTCATTCGTCCGGGAACCGTCTTGGTCGGAGGCTTCTGAGCCATGCGGTTTCCCACTCTGAATCAACAGGAATACCGCCGCCCGATCATTCTGTTGCATCTGCGAGCGGCGAACGGAGCGATTGTGTATTTGGACGTGCTCGTTGACACCGGCAGCGATGTGACCTTGCTTCCGTTGGATGCCGCCGAAACTTTGCAATGTGACCTGCCGGACGCTGCGGAGATCGTGGTGGAATCGCTTGTCGGTGGTGAGTGTCGTTACCGTCCCGCCGAGATTGAATGCGAACTACGACGGTATCCTGAAGTGATCCGATGGAATGCGAAGATTGGTTTTGTGGATCGGGAAATGCGCTACGGCATTGTGGGCACGCGAGGCTTTTTGGAATTCTTTCGCCTGACCTACGATGCCTCGGACTGTTGGCTTGAATTGCAGCCGAAGTCCAATAACCGCGCATCAACGATTGCGACTGATTGAATTTGAGAATCTCGTGAGTTGGCAATCAGAGGTTGAAGTGCTCGCACAATTTCTTCGCACCTTTCTGAACGGCTTCAAAAGCCTGATGCTGCACAAGCTCCGCGCGAGCTTGGCGATGCTCGGCATTTTAATTGGCGTTACCGCCGTGATCTGGCTGGTCGCGCTGGGCGAAGGGGTCAGCTATCAGGCTCAGCAACAGATCAAAGATTTGGGCGCGACGAACATCATCATCAAGAGCGTCAAACCGGCGTCCGTCGCGGCCAGTTCAAAGGGCAGCTTCTTCATCGAGTACGGCATCACTCGCGACGACTTCGAGCGGATTCGCACCATCCCGACCATCATTCGTTCCGTGCCGATGCGTGATATCTACAAAGAGGCGCGGTTTTCGGATCGCACTTGCGACATTCGGTTCATCGGCTGCACGTCAGATTATTTCTTCATCAATCATCTGACGATGGAACGCGGCCGGTTCATCACCGATCGCGACGGAATCGACCGCGACAATGTCTGCGTGGTCGGCAATGAAACCGCCAAGCACCTGTTTCCGTACGAAGACCCGATCGGACGAGCGGTCCGAATCGACAATGACTTCTATGTCGTCATCGGTCTGACGGCCAGCCGCCTGCCCTCCGCCGCGATCGGCAGCAGTCTGGAAGGCCGCGACTACAACACCGACATCTACATCCCGCTGCCGACGTTTCGAGCACGCATCGGCGACCAAGTCTTCACGGCGAAAGCTGGCGGACGCGAAGGGGAGATTATCCAGCTCAATCAAATCACCGTGACCGTCGCCGACATCGACCAGGTCGAGCAAACCGCCGATCTCATCAAGACGCAGCTCGAACGCTTTCACAAGACTCCCGAGTACGCCGTCATCGTTCCGAAGGAATTGCTCCGCCAGGCCGAGATGTTGCAGATGATGTTCAACGCGCTGCTGGTCGTGATCTCCGGCATTTCGCTGGTCGTGGGTGGCATCGGGATCATGAACATCATGCTGGCAACCGTCACCGAACGGACTCGCGAGATCGGCATTCGCCGCGCATTGGGCGCGAAACGCAGCGACATCATCAGTCAGTTCCTTGCCGAGACCGTCGTGTTGACGGGCACCGGCGGTGTCATGGGCATGGCCTGCGGCTATCTGTGCAGTCCCGTGACCGAAGTGGTCCGCTGGATGCTGCGCGAGTGGTTCAGCGACGTTTGGAAAAGTCTGCCGCGATACCTGCAAGCGTTGGAGCCGATGTTCGCCGCATGGTCATTCTTCGTGGCGTTCGGCATCTCCGTGGGAGTCGGAGTGGCCTTCGGCCTCTACCCCGCTCGTCGAGCCGCCATGATGGACCCGATCGAAGCGCTGCGGCACGAGTAGCGATCATTTCGATTTTTGTGATTCGATTTTCGATGGGAACGCCGCCAAAACGGTTCCATCGAAAATCAAAAATCAAAAACCAAAAATCGAAAATCAGACCCAAGTGTCTCGCCGGTTTGTGCCGACTTTATTGCCGCAAGACGTTGCTTGACAAAGATTGGCACCACCACTACAGAACCCGCCGAATGCCGAGCCGAAGTGGCTTGGCGACGGTTTGTCTCACGAAAGTATTGAGGTTGTTTCCGATGTCTCTGGCACTCCTCGACGCGGACGTTTTTCCACGCACCAGCACCTCCGAGGGTTGGTTGGTTCCGACCGCTGACCGTTCGTTGTCCGTCGACCTTCGTGGCGATGACGACGAAGGGGGCGGCAGCGGCGGCGAAGACGGTGGCTTCGGCGAAGAGCAAGAAGAAGGGGGCTTCGGCGACGACGAGGATGAAGACTTCGACGACGATGAGGAGTTTGAAGACGAAGAGGAATTCGAGGACGAAGAATTCGAGGACGAACTCGAAGACGAACTCGAAGAGGATGACTTCGACGACGAGGACGATCTCGACGACGACGACGACGATGAGGACTTCGACGACGAGGAATAGTTCGTTGGTCGGGCGGCTTCGCGGCCCTCATTCAATTTTATTACCATCCGCCACCCGCACACCGAGTGGCGGATTTTTGTTTTGGCCGCGGGCAGTTGCGGATATGACGCTTGTCGAGAAAGTGAAGAAATGTTGGGACTCGCCAGGCAGATTGACGAAGCGGCGACAATGGTTCGCCAGCGCTGGCCGCGGACTCCGAAAGCCGGGCTGATTCTCGGCACTGGTCTGGGTGGATTGGCGGAGCAGATCGCGAACAAGACGATCGTTCCGTATGCCGAGATTCCGCACTTCCCCACTTCGACATCGCCGTCTCACGCGGGACAGTTGGTCTGCGGCGAACTGAGTGGCGTCCCGATCGTGGCGATGGAGGGCCGCTTCCATTTCTACGAAGGCTACTCGATGCAGCAGGTCACGTTTCCCGTGCGCGTGATGAAGGCTCTGGGAGCCGACACGCTGGTCGTGACTAACGCGGCCGGTGGCATGAATCCGCACTTCGAGTTGTCTGACGTCGTGGTCATCGACGACCACATCAACCTGATGGGAGACAACCCGCTGCGTGGTATCAATGACGACCAGCTTGGCCCGCGTTTTCCGGACATGTGCGAACCGTACTCGCGCGAACTGAGTGCGATCGCCCTGCAAGCGGCGCTGGAACTCGGCATCACGGCTCACAAGGGGGTCTTCGTCGCCGTGACCGGTCCGAATCTCGAAACCCGCGCCGAGTACCGCATGTTGCGCGGCATGGGAGCCGATGTCGTCGGCATGAGCACCGTCCCCGAAGTTCTCGTCGCCGTCCACGCTGGACTGCGAGTCCTCGGCTTCTCCATCGTCACTGACGTCTGCCTGCCTGACGCGCTGGAACCGGTGGATATCCAAAAGATTCTCGCTGTGGCCGCGAAAGGTGGCGAGAAGCTGTCGCGGTTGATCCCGCACGTGCTGGCACGAATGCCCGCTCGCTAGCCGAGATTATTCATGGCCGCGATGTAACCCGAAGCGTAAGCGAGGGAGTCATCACACACTCCCTCGCTTACGCTTCGGGTTACATCGCAGCAATCTGCTCTCCACAATGAGTAGTCCATAAATGATCTCGGCTGGTGGTCCGCCAGATTCCATCAGATCGCGGGTTGGTAAAAATCGCGGCAAGCGTCGTTCAATCGGAAGTCGGTCGTGATACCGAGAGTGGATTCCGTTTCGCCAAGGACAAGGATTCCGTCGGGGGCCATGCACTGCCGAAGTCGCTGGAACAGTTCGGTTTTGGTCGACAGTTCAAAGTAGATCAGCACGTTGCGCAGAAAGACGATGTCCAGCGGCGGCGCGAGACGCAGGAACGAGTCCAGCAAGTTGTGGCGTTGAAACGTGACGCGACGGCGGAGCGTGTCGGCAATCTGCCAGCGATCGCCGGTCTTGGTGAAATACTTCGGCAGCATTTGAATCGGCAGGCCGCGTTGGACTTCGAATTGATTGAAGACTCCGCTGCGAGCCTGTTCGAGCGCGCGTTCCGAGATGTCCGTCGCAACGATTTCGAGGTTCCAATCGCGAAGCTGTGGGCACTGTTCGAGCAACGTGATGAGGATCGAATAGGGTTCCTGGCCGGTCGCGCAGGCACCGCTCCAAATTCGCAGGCGTCGGTTTGACGATCTCGCACGTAGTAGCGCGGGGATCGCGATTTGAGCGAGGTTGTCGAACAGCTTTTGGCTGCCGCGAAAGAAGCTGGTCTCGTTGATGGTCATGCCTTCGGCGAGCGCTTCGATCAAACGGCGATCCTGAGACTGGCGGACCCGGTCGATCAAGTGGCTGATGTCGCGGCACTCGAACATCGCCGCGATCGGAATCAGCCGGTTGACCACGAGGTACTGCCGGTCGAGGCCCAGGTCAAAGCCGATCTCCTTCCGCAACAACGTCCGCACGAATTCGTAGTCCGGGGCGGAAATTGTCGTGTCAGACGAGTAGCTCGGCGGAGTTGATGGCCGTTCGCTCATGCGAGCAACCCCACAGTCCGCAGTTTGTCGCGCAGGATTTCTTCGGTGAAAGGCTTCATCACATACTCGTTCGCGCCGGCGGAGAGCGCGGCCACGATGTGGTGAATCTCCACCTGAGTCGTACACATCACGATCACGCACTCGCGAAATGCGGGGTCCGCACGCATGGTCTGCAAGCACGTGATGCCGTCCATCTCAGGCATGTTGACGTCGAGCACGATGCCATCGGGGACGCCATGCTCGCGGCAATGATTCAGACACTGCACGCCATCCGCGGCTTCCTCGACAGAAAATCCACAGGTCTCCAGCATCTGCCGGATGACATGGCGAATGACACGGTTGTCATCGACGACCAAAATGCGTTTCATAATCGCCCCTCATGAACGCGGCGCATGATCTCCGCGGCAATTCTGTTGATCGGCAATTCCTTTGCGGCGAGTCCGGCGCGCGCGACGGATCCAGCCATGCCCCAGATGACGCTCGTCGCCTCGTCTTGAATGATGACACGACCATCGGCCTTGCGGATGGCCTCGCACCCTTTCAAGCCATCCTGGCCCATCCCGGTGAGGACCACCGCGAGTGCTTGATTGCCGAACTCCTCGGCGGCCGAACGGAACAACACATCCGCGGCGGGACGGCAGGAGTTTTCCGGAGGACCGGCACTGGCGATCGCATAACAGCGGGCATCGCGCCGCCGGACCTGCAAATGGAAATCTCCCGGAGCGATCAGTGCGGTGCCCGCTTCCAGCGTTTCGCCCGACTGAGCTTCGCGCACGCGAATGACACACTTCTCCGCGAGTCGTCTGGCAAGTTGCTTCGTGAAAAACGGCGGCATGTGCTGCACGATGGCGAGGGGAACCGGGAAGTTGGCAGGCAAGGCGGTCAGCACCAACTCCAGAGCTTCTGGTCCGCCGGTTGACGCGGCAAGACAAACGATTTCGATGGGAGATCGTTTGGGAGAGATGATCCATGACGACGACGAGGAATCCTCGGCATCGAAGGTTGGCATGGGGGTTTGTCGTCGGCGAACCTTGCCGAGCGCTTTGATCTTGGAGAGGAGTTGCTCGCGGACCAGAGTCGCAGCCGCGTCCGCGCTGGCGGTTTGCGCCGGCTTCATCACGAAGTCCGACGCGCCGCGCGACAGAGCTTCAATCGTCACCGCCGCGCCATCCTCCGTGTACGAGCTAAACATGATGACGGGAAGCCGAGGGGCACGGGTTCGAATGGCCGCGACCGTTTCCACACCGCTCATGCCGGGCATCTCGACATCCAGAATCACGACGTCCGGGCGGAGAGCATCCAACTTGTTCAACGCCGCGTGGCCGGATGCCTCGGCACCAGCGACCATCAGCAGCGGATCCTCGTGAATCAACTGCTGCAACATGAGCCGCACGACGACCGAGTCGTCCACGATCAGCACGCGAATCCGATTGTCCTCCGCCATGGACGATCCTTTGGATGTGGAATGCCCAATGTCCAAGTTCCAATGACCAATGAAATCCGAATACTCAAACCCAAATGAGGCACGCAAATGTGGTGTCGAGAAATCAGGTCAGTGGTTCATCGAGCCTTGGGAATTGGGCCTTGGTCATTCATTGGACATTGCGATTTGGTCCTTGGACATTCGCTCGACACGATCACTCTAGGCACTCTTTCCAGCGGAATCGAGCGGGATCTCGTGACGGCGATGGACGAGGGCATTCAGTTCGGAGGCGGCGCGTGCTGTAGACCCCGCAGCCCGCAAAGTTCGCTCGGCCCCTTCCGATGTTTTGCGTGCCGCGTCGGCCACACCGGTGATGTTGCGGGCGATCACCGCAGTACCCTGAGCGGCCTCGGAGATGTTGCGGCCGATATCTCGTGTGGCGGCGGTTTGCTCTTCGACCGCCGAAGCGATTCCCGTTTGCAGACCGCTGATCCGATTGATGATGGTCCCCACCTGGCCGATCGTGGAGACGGCGGTGGAGATGTCTTGTTGAATGATGCCGATGCGCTGTCCGATTTCTTCGGTGGCTTTCGCCGTCTGCTTCGCGAGTTCTTTGACCTCGTTGGCCACCACGGCGAAACCCTTGCCTGCCTCGCCGGCGCGGGCGGCTTCGATCGTCGCGTTGAGTGCCAGCAAATTGGTTTGCTCAGCGATCGAAGCGATCGCCTTGACCACGCTTCCGATGCTGCCGCTGCTCTCGCCGAGTTTGGCCACGGAGGTATTGGTTGCGAACGTGATGCGGACTCCTTCCGTGGCGACGCTGGCGGCTTCCGAGGCTTGTCGCGCGACATCCTTGGAATTGTTCTCCATTTCGCGGCAGGAGCTGGCCACCATGTCCACATGCCGGCTGATCTGGTCGGCGGCCGTCGCGACCAAGTTGGCTTGAGTGGAAGTCTCTTCGGCACTCGCGCTGAGCTGTTGGCTCACCGCGCTGAGTTCTTCGGACGAGTTGCTCAGTTTCGGTGTCTGAGCTTCGACCCCCTTGACGAGTTCCGACAGCTCGCGCGAACTGCGATTCAGGATGTCCAATTCGGTCGTGCTGCGCGTGCGGCTGACGGCCAGCACAACTCCCAAGCCTCCCAATAGCGCGAGGACTCCCAGAATCGTCGCCAGTTGCCAGATGCCAGAGCGTTGCTGAGCCTTGATCGGTTCCAGAGGCAGGCTGACTTCGAGCACTCCGCGAACGTCCCCTTCGCGCCAGTCGGTTTTAGGAGAATCAGGATGCGTGTTGTGACAGTCCACGCAAGCCTTGCGCATCAGGTCGGCAGTCGCATAGCGGAGGAATAATTCCCCGTCGATGATTTCCTCTCGTTGGAAGGCTTTCTTCGGGTCGCGTGCCAGAGCGCTCCAAGCTTCCTCCGCGAAGGCATCGGGGAACTCACCGACTCGGCCGCGAAACGGGAAGGGGTACTTGCTGTAGAGACTCGCCTTGATGCCCGAACCTTGTTCGCCGATTTGTTGGGCGAGGATCTTCGTCAGCGTGGCGGGCAACGGAATCGCGTTCTCCTTCTGATCGAAATCGTGAGTGACTTCCAGCCCATGCTTCTTCGCCGTGTTGACGACGTTCGCCGTGTAGACCGTTCGAAACGTGGCGAGCGCTTCCGAGTAGGCTTGCGCGTCTTCCTCGGCCATGAAATTGACCATGTCCGACTGAAAACGCCATTGCTGATACATGACGACCGCCGCTCCCACCACGAAGAGCAACACCATGTTGGTCACGGTGCGATCCCTCCAGATGGATTGCGGTTGTTTGAGAAGAGGCATCGTTGAGACCTTTTACTAACCCGAAGCGTGAGCGAGGGCGGACGCTTCACACGACTGATGTTTTCGCGAATGAGCGTTGTGAAGCGTTCGCCGTCGCTCACGCTTCGGGTTAGTGACGTGTTCTTTATTCGCACTTGAAATGTGCCACGAGTTCGCTGAGTTGTTTGGCCGCTCGAGCCAGATCGTTCGACGTGCGTTCGGTTTTGTGAGCCCCTTCAGACGTGTTGCGTGCGGCCTCGGCGACTCCCGCGATGTTGCGGGCGATCTCCGATGTGCCGCGAGCCGCTTCGGTCAGATTGCGGCCGATCTCCTGCGTGGTCACGGTTTGCTGTTCGACCGCGCCGGCGATCGCCGTCTGGATGCTGCTGATCTGTTTGATGACGCCGCTGACTTCGTCGATCGTCTTCACGGTGGCGGTGATATCGTTTTGGATGGTTTCGATGCGCTGGCTGATTTCGTCGGTGGCTTGTGAGGTTTGCTTGGCGAGTTCCTTGACCTCGTTGGCGACGACGGCGAAGCCTTTGCCGACTTCACCGGCCCGCGCCGCTTCGATCGTCGCGTTGAGCGCCAGGAGATTGGTCTGCTCGGCGATCGAGGTGATGACCTTGACCACGTTGCCGATGTTTTTGCTCCCTTCGCCCAGCTTGACGATGCTGGCGTTGGCGATGTTCGCCATCTGCACGCCATCGGTCGCGACGCGCGCCGCCTGATGGGCTTGGCGAGCGACCTCGCGGACGCTGGTGGACATCTCCTCGGAGGAGGTGGCCACGGTTTGCACGCTGCGTGAGACCTGCTCGGCAGCGGCGGCGACGACGTTGGATTGCGTGGCGGTTTCCTCGGCGTTGGCGCTCATGACATGACTGGCTGCGGTCATGTCTTCCGATGCGTGTGTGAGGACTCCCGCGTTGGTGCGCATCCCGTCGATGGCTTCGCGGACTCCGCTGACGGCCTGATTGACTGACGCGGCCATCCGTCCCATTTCGCCGTTCCAGGAAGCTGGCAAGTGCGTCGTCAGATCGCGTCCCGCCAGTGCTTGCATGCCGGCCATGCAGCGATGGATCGGAACGGTGACGCTGCGAGCCACGAAGAAGACCATCAACAGCGACACGGCCAGCGCCGCCGCGGTGAGCGACAGCGCCCAAGTCCGATCCATTTCATATTTCGTCAGGCGGATCGCCAGCAATCGGTCGAGTTCCAAGACCGTCGCATCCCACAGAACGAAGCTCGCCTCGCGCGCTCGCATCCCCGCAGTCACGAGTTCATCCGGTGTCGTGGCCTTCGTCTCGGATTGAGACGCCGCCTCCAGCAGCTTGAGGAACTCGTTGGTCTCGGTCTCATATTTTCGCAGGAGCGGCTCGACGTTCACTTTGAGCGTGTCGCTGACTCCGTAGAAATTTTCGTCTTCCGCCAGCGCCGTGTTGGTGCTGGCCACGACGCGATCCAGATCGCTTTGCCGCAGCAAGCTGGCGTCCACCGCCAGTTGGATGCGCTGCTCCGTCGTGAGCTTCTCTTCTTTCAATGTCCGATACCCGTTGGCGATGATCGACGTCAGGCGGTCCTGAGTGGTCGGCAGCGCCAGTAACGTGCAATCCATGAGGTAGTAGCTGTCGAGATCCGGATCGAGGATCAGATTCGAGGTATCGCCGGCGTGCGTAATCATGACTCGGACGTCGGCGACCACCGCCGCGTGCTGTCTGTCGCTCTCGTCAGCCGCCAGTTTGCCGAGCCCTTTGCGAAGCTCCTCCCATTTGGCCTTCACTTTGGCGACGGTGGCGTGCTGCCGATTCCGTTTCCCTCCCAGCCCCGCGTCGGTGAATTGCAGATCCGTGCCCACCAACCGATCGACCGATTCCAGCGTCACAAACGCCTTGTCGATCGCGTTCGACGTGCTCTGCAACTGCGCCTCGAGGCCCATCTGGCCGTCCTTCTGACGCATGGTCAACAGTTGGTGCCGCCCCAAGTCGTTGAGCAGTTGCTCCAACGGCCGCTGGTACTTGTTCCCCTTTTCCTCCAGCGAGCCGAACAGGATGTTGGCGTTGATTGTGCTGACGTAGAAATACAGCAGCACCGCGATCGGGAATGAAAATGCCAGACTGATGATCGTCAGCTTGTGGCTGACCGTGACTCGTTTGCCGATGTTCCAAAGCATGATGTGGACTTTCGTAGGACGGACACTCTTGCCCGTCGTTTCTCTTCTGAATGTTTCTCTGGGTGTGAATAACGTGAACCAAACGACGGGCAGGAGTGCCCGTCCTACTTTTCCAGTAACAGCGCGCGGTCCAAGTCGAGGTCCAATAAGAGACGATCCGGTAACTGATACGCTCCGCGAATCAGCTCCCGAGCCGCTCCCGTCAACGTCAGCGGCGGTGCGTCCCGTGTGTCGGTTTCCACGACGACGACATCGCCAATCTGATCCACCAGCAAACTGACCAATCCCTCCTCCGTGCGAATCACCACGTTCATGGGAAGGTTGTTGGCCTCTCGCTCTGGGAACTCCAATCGTCGGCGCAGGTCGATCGCCGTCACAATCTGACCGCGCAGATTCATCAGCCCGCGAATCACCGGCGGTGCCAGCGGCACGCGGGTCAAACGCAGGTGCCGCACGATCTCCTGCACACGATCCACGGCGACTCCGAACCACAGGCCGTCGAGCGTGAACGTGCAGAATTGGACGGTGTTCGTCGTCATGTCTTCGCTCCTGGCCGGACCAACTCGGCTTCGGCGGCCGAAATCAGCGAAGCGACATTCAAGACCTCGGTGACCTGTCGTTGGACTACCGCCGTGAACAGCACATGCTCGCGTGCGGAGCTGGATCTCACGAGCAGCGGATCGGTCACGATGTCCAGAATCCGGCCGACCACCAGCCCAACGCGGTTCGTCCCGTCGGTGCAGACCACGACCTGGATCGGGAGTGAATCCGTCCTGTAGTTCGACCCTTTGTGGGTCGGGTGATTCGCCGAATTGCGCGAATCATCCAGGCCACAAGGGCCTGGGCTACGATCCAACAACCCCAGCACATCCACCAGCGGCAAGATCTGATCGCGATACTGCATCACGGGCCGCGTGCCCGTCCATTCGATCTTCGTCGCGGGAAACTCTTCCAACCGCGTCACTGCGCTCAGCGGCACGGCAAACCGTTCGCCGCGCGGGCCGCTGACGAGCACCACTTGTTGCGTGTCCTGCGAAATGACTTCGGACTCGGACTCGACCGTGGCAGTTTCCGTCGTCAGTTGCCGCACATCGCCCAACGCCAGGTCCGCCAGTCCTGTCACATCGAGGATGAGCGCAACATGCCCGTCTCCGAGAATCGTGGCTCCCGCCAAGGAAGAGATGCCACGCAGCAACTTATTGAGCGGCTTCACTACGATCTCTTGCGTGTCGTTGACCCGATCCACGATCAACCCAAACTGCTGCTGGTCCGCTTGCAGAACCACGATGTTGACCGATTCGCCGATTGCTTCCGTGCCTCCGAGAACCTGCGTCAGCGATACCAGCGGCAACAGCTTGCCGCGATAACGATGAACTCGGACGCCGTGAATGCGCTCAATGCCGGTCTGTGCTCGGTCGCCGTGCAGCCGGATCAGTTCAATCATGCTGGTCTGCGGAATGGCGTAGCGTTCGCCGGCGCAGGTCACCAGCAGAGCGTGAATGATCGCCAGCGTCAGCGGGATGCGCAGCTTGAATGTCGTCCCGATTCCGAGCGTGCTGTGAATATCGACCATGCCGCCGATGCGCTCCACATTGCTCTTCACCACATCCATGCCGACGCCCCGGCCGGAGAGGTTCGTCACGGCATCGCGTGTGGAAACTCCTTGCAGAAAGATCAGCGACAGGATGGACTCGTCCGTGAGCCGTTCCGCTTGCTCCGACGTGAGCAGTCCACTCTCACGGGCTTTGTTTTTGAGGCGCACTCGGTCGATGCCCGCACCATCATCGGAGATCTCGATGTGAATATGTCCGCTCTCGTGATACGCCCGTAACCGCAGGCAGCCCTCGGCCGGTTTGCCGCGCGACTGCCGTACCTCCGGCGTTTCGAGACCGTGGTCGATCGCGTTCCGCACCAGGTGCATCAGCGGATCTTTGATCGCCTCCAGCACGGACTTGTCCAACTCGGTGTCCGCCCCTTCCATCACCAGTCGCACACGCTTGCCGCAATCCAGAGACAGGTCGCGAACGACTCGCGGCAAGGTGCCCCACACATTGCTGATGGGCTGCATCCGCATGCGCATCACGGACTCTTGCAGCTCGGACGTGATCAAATTCAAGTTGCGAGAAGCCACGGCCAGCGTCGGGTCCGTTTGGACCAGCGTGTGCTGCATGATCTGGTTGCGGGACAAGACCAGTTCCGTCACCAGATTCATCATCTTGTCCACACGCTCGACCCCCAGCCGGATCGTGCTGTCGGCCACTTTCGAGCTGACGGCTTGAGGTGCCGCGATCTCACTGCCGGAGTCAGACACGCGGACATTCGCATCGGATGCGGGTTGCGAGTCTGACAGCGATTTCTGAACGGGAGGTTCCGGCGCGGCCAGCCGCACGGATTGTGTGTTGGCGAGATCAAGCGAACGATCGTCGAGCATCGCAGGCCGCCCGCCGGTGACCGGTTCATTGGCCGTCAACGATCGCAGACGCGCGATCAACTCCGTGTGAACCTGATCGCCATCTTGCCCAACCAGTTCGATCGACCGCAGCATCTCACGCACGGCATCAATCGTGGCCAGCAGCGCGGAGACAATTTCGACAGAGACTTTCAACTTGCCGTCACGCAAGTGACTCAACAGGCTCTCCGCAACGTGCGTCAACGATTCCAACTTCTGGAATCCGAGAAACCCCGCGCTCCCTTTCAGCGAGTGCACCGTGCGAAACACACTGCCGAGAGTTTCCGATTTCGCTTCCCCCTTCTCGAGCTCAACCAACTCCAGATCCAAGCGGCCGAGACCATCGTGGGCCTCGACCAAAAATTCTTGGATGATTTCATTGGGAACTGGCATCGGACACCCCAGCAACGATCGCGCGAAAGACAGCCACCCAAGTAACCCGAAGCGTCAGCGAGGGCGATCGCTTCAGAAACTGCGACAACGAACTCTTCGTCACGTAAAGCGAGCGCCCTCGCTGACGCATCGGGTTACTTCACGCTTGCCTTTGACATTTGGTGAGCTATGAAAGAGTTCGCAACCGAGCAGCGTCAAGCAGCGAGTTCAGGATTCCCGCCACAGATTGGGGATCGAACACCTTCGGACAGATGGCGCTGACGCCTGTGCGGAGTGCGTCGTTCAAACACGTTTGGTCCGTCTCGCTGGTAATCATCAACACGGGGACGTGTTGGTGGCGCGGGTCGTGACGAATGTGCCGAGTCAACTCCAGCCCGTCACACTCCGGCATGTGCCAGTCAGTCACGATCAAGTCGAACTGGTCCGTCGATAAGAATTGGATCGCCTCGCGGCCATTGACGGCCTCGGTAATTTTCTCGCCGCCGAGGTTTTCGAGAACTCGCCGAGCATGGCTGCGCGCGGAACGGCTGTCGTCGGCGATCAGCATGCGCAATCCGGTCAATCGCAGATTGTGAGCATGTACCGCGTTGGGCGAGAAATCGACCGCCGCCATCAGCGCTTGCCTCAGCGCTGGCAAGTCGAACGGCTTGGGAAGAATGGCCGCCGTTCCCGATTGCCGCACCGGTTCGAGGTACTCGTAGTCGGTCTCGCTGGAGATCAACACGAATGCCACGTCCTTCATCTCGGCATGGCTGCGCATGCGACGGACCAAATCCGCCCCCGTCATATCCGGCAGGTGCATCGAGCAGACGACCACATCCGGGCATTGGCTGAGCATCGCCTCCCAAGCCTCTTGGCCGGACGCCGCCGTGCGAATCATCTCGATCCCCATCTCGGCCATCTGCGAAGAGATCACGCGGGTCTGCAATCGAGACTGTTCCACCAGCAGAAACGAGACTCCCGCCAACACCAGCGAACTCGCCGACATACAAGTCGTCGGCTCGTCCCGGATGACCATCGAAGAGTCGTCGCCGGCTGGAATGGCACCTGTCGACGCGACCGTCTGATCGAGCGTGTCGGGCAACTCGCAGGCTTCCAGCGCTTCGACCACTTCGGCCATCGAGCGATAGCGATCGTCGGGAAGCGGCGCGACCATGCGCTGATAGATCGCCTCTAGTTCTTGCGGTGCATCAGCACGCAAGTCGCGCAGCAACGGTCGTGGACGATCTCGGTGCGCCAGCAAATGCGTGAGCACATTCTTTTCGTTGAACAGCGTCTGGCCGGCCAGCAAGAAGTAGAGCGAACAACCCAAGCTATAGATGTCCGCGCGGTGATCGACCTCTTGGGGTCGAAACGCTTGCTCCGGCGGCATGAAGCTGACAGTTCCGGCAATCGACTTGGGATTGGGGTTCGACGAGTGCTCGCCTCCCGAATCCAGAGGCAACTCATTGTTCAACAGCCGAGCGAGTCCCAAGTCGGTGATTTTGACCGTGCCATCCTGACTCAGCAGCATGTTCGCCGGTTTGACATCGCCATGCACGACGTTTTGAGAGTGGGCGTAATGCAGACCACGAGCCGCCTGCACGATGTACTCCACAGCCCGCCGCAACGTCAGCAATCGCTGCTTCTTGACCAGCGTCGCCAAGTCCGAGCCACCGACGAACTCCATCACCAGATACGCACCGCGGTCGCATTCGTCGGCGTCATAAGCCGTCACGATATTCGGATGGCTGAGCTGCGCCATCGTTTCAATTTCGCGTTGAAACAAGTCGATCCGCCCGCGGTTGTGGACCTTATCCAGCGACAAGACTTTGATCGCCACCTGCCGCTTCATCCGCCGATGGACCGCCTTGAAGACCTCGCCCATGCCGCCCACGCCGATGCCACTGACCAGCGTGTAGTTGCCGAGCACCAGATCCGCCGCGCGTCCTTCACCGACTCGTTGCCGTTGGTAGGCTGTCAGACGCCCAAGCCCCGACAAACGATCCAGCAGCCGATCGGCCGTGACCGCATCGCCCGATGCGGTCAATTCATGGCAGGCGGTCTCAAAGTCGAGATCCGAAACCAATCCCGTCCGTCGTAGCGAAGCCGCCAGTTGTTCGAGGGCCATGTCCATGAGGTGTACTTCACCGTTCAAGTCACCGAGCGCATCTCTCTCGCCTTGATTTGAATCCAAGAGACGATCGCCGGTCAAAGGACTGTTGATTTTTTCCTGATCGAATGCCCGTCGCTCGTGAGCAGCATCGACGATTCAGCCGTTTCAATTACGCCCCCAGCGGCTAAATTCCCGCTCCGTTTTGCGTTGCTTGAAAATCGGAAAGGACAGTCTGTTCGCCATGTTTGAAAAAGTTGGTGAAGCGAGATTCGTGACAGGTGAGCATGAAGTGCTGAAGTTCTGGGAGCAGAATCGCATCTTCGACAAATTGCGGCAGCAGAATGCCGGAAAGCCGAAGTGGAACTTCCTCGACGGGCCGATCACGGCCAACAACCCGATGGGCGTGCATCACGCCTGGGGGCGAACCTACAAGGACGCCTATCAACGCTACTACGCGATGACCGGGCATGAACTGAGGTATCAAAACGGGTTCGATTGCCAGGGACTGTGGGTCGAGGTCGAAGTCGAGAAGCAATTGAACCTCGGCTCGAAGACCGCCATCGAGCAGTACGGCATCGACAAGTTCGTCAACGAGTGCAAACGCCGTGTGCTGAAGTTCGCGGCTCGGCAGACTGAGCAGTCGATTCGGCTCGGCTATTGGACCGATTGGGACGATCCAGACACGCTGCGGTTTTTGGCGTCGAAGATTGGGACGGACGAAGTCGTGACGATCACGACGCCCTCCGGCAAGACCGAGTCGGGAACTGCCAGCGAACTCGTCGCACGGCTCGGCAATGCGGAGTGGGGCGGCAGCTACTTCACGTTCTCGACCGAGAACAACGAGACGATTTGGACGTTTCTGAAGAAGTGCTTTGCTCGCGGGAAAATTTATCGCGGCTACGACGTGATGCCCTGGTCCGGCCGAGGCGGCAGCGCGTACTCGCAGATGGAAGTCGCCGACGGACGGCGGCTGACGGTTCACAAGTCGATCTTCGTGCGGTTTCCGCTTGTTCGCAAATCGAGCTTGGACGAAGTGATTGCCGAGTTGTCGAAACGAGATCAAAGCGCGAATTCACTAGATGTCGTCGAGTTCGTCATGGAGTTGGAAGACCGATGTGGCGTTTCGATCCCCGATGATGACTACGACAAGATCAAGACAATCAACGATGCAATTAAGTACCTCAAGGAGAAGGCGGGCCAGGAGTATCTCTTGGTTTGGACGACGACTCCTTGGACGCTCACCAGCAACGTCGCGGCGGCGGTCAACCCGGACCTTGATTACGTGAAGCTGCGCAGCAAGCGCGACGGCAGCGTCTATTACTTCGCGAAAGACAATCTGGAATTCCAACGGCTCGCCAAAGAATTCAAAGAAGGCTTCGGCCGCCCCGAATGGTCGTGGCCGAGCGGTGTCCCGAAGCTGAAAAGCATCGGGCAAATCTTCAAGGAACAAGGCGGCTACGAGATTGAAGGGACGCTCAAAGGCGTGGAGATGATCGGTTGGGAATACACCGGTCCGTTCGATGATCTACCGGCTCAGGGCGAACCGGGCGGCGTGCCGTTTGATCCGCGAGTGAAACATCTCTGTGGACTTCAGTGCCACAAGGTGGTTGATGGCGGTCGCGACTTCAAAGGGAACGCGAACGTCGTGGCCGGCGAGGGAACCGGAATCGTTCACATCGCTCCGGGTTGCGGTGACGTGGACCATGTGCTCGGTCAGCAGCTAGGCATCGTCGGAATCGCGCCGCTGGGCGAGGACGGAAATTTCCTCGAAGGCTTCGGCGAGTTCACCGGGAAGAACTCAACCGATCCGGCGACGGCGGAGTTGGTGTTTGAACGGCTCAAAGCGAAACATCTGCTGGTCAACGTCGAGCAGTACCCGCACATTTACCCGCACTGTTGGCGGACGGGGGACGAGCTGGTCTTTCGGCTGGTCGATGAGTGGTTCATCAACATGGACTGGCGGGACGAGATCAAGGAAGTCACCGAGGCGATTCGCTGGCTGCCCGACAGCATCAACGGCAAGGAACGCGAGCTGGAATGGCTCACGTCGATGCGCGATTGGATGATCTCGAAGAAGCGATTCTGGGGACTGGCTCTGCCGATCTGGGTCGAGGAGTACGAAGTCAACGGCGAGAAGCGGATCGACTTCGAAGTCATCGGCTCGCTGGAAGAACTCAAGAGCCGCGCGGTCGAGGGCTGGGAGGTCTTGGAAGGTCACACGCCGCACCGGCCGTGGATCGACGCGGTGAAGATCAAGAATCCGCAGACCGGCCGGCTGATGTCGCGCATCGTCGATGTCGGCAACCCGTGGCTCGACGCCGGCATCGTTCCGTTCTCGACCATGCAATACAACTCGAACCGCGCCGAGTGGGCCAAACAATACCCGGCCGACTTCGTCACCGAATGCTTCCCCGGCCAGTTCCGCAACTGGTTCTATTCGCTGCTGTCGCTGGCCACGATGATGATGTGGGACGAGGAAACTCCCGCCACCGGGCTTGCCCCGGTGGTTCCCGCGCCTCTTCACTACAGCGATGAAAACGACCGTACTGCCGACAACGACGAGCTAGCTGCAGAGCGCGGGAACCACCCTGGCAAGCAGGGTGGCGTGAGTGCGGAGCAAAAGCGTCCCTTCAAAACCCTTCTCGGCCACCGGCTCGTCATGAACGAGGACGGCCAGCCGATGCACAAGTCGGACGGCACGGCCATCTGGTTCGAGGAAGCCGCCGAGCAGCTCGGCGTGGACACGATGCGCTGGATGTACCTGGCTCATAACCCCGCGCAAGACCTGCGCTTCGGGACTCGGCACAAGGACAAGCCGGTCACGATCGAGACCCCCGACGGCCCCACCGACCACACCGCCGAGGGCCTGCCCGTCTGCGAAGTCGTCAGCAAACCCGCCGACGAAGTCCGCCGCCAAATTCTGATCCCGCTCTGGAACAGCTATTCGTTCTTCGTGAACTACGCGAGGCTGGATGAGTTCGATCCGCTCGCCTCGTTTAACCGCACGCCGCAGGCACGCGCGTCGAGCGGTCAATCACTTCCCGACGATTCCCCCGACGCGCGTGCCTGCGGCGTGCGGTTAAACGACGGTTGCGTCCCGGTTGCCGACCGTCCAGAGATCGACCGCTGGGTGCTCTCGAACCTGCAAGCGTTGATCGTGACCTGTCGCCGCGAGTTCGAGAACTACAACACTCCCGGTGTGTGCAGTGCCGCCGCTGCGTTCATCGACGATCTCTCGAACTGGTACATCCGCCGCAACCGCCGCCGCTTTTGGCGATCTCGCGACGCGAGCGATACTGACAAGCTTGCCGCCTATCAGACGCTCTACGACGTCCTCGTCACGCTGTCGAAGCTACTCGCACCATTGGTGCCGTTTGTTTGCGAGCGGATGTATCAGAACCTCGTTGTGAATCCGATGTCGCAGGCCGGTTCGTTTAGCTTGGATTCGTTCAGTCGCTTTCTTGCTGGAAAATCGGAGAGACTAACACGCGAGCGAGAAGCCATTTTCAATGCAATTCAGCTTCGATCCGGTTGGTTCAGCACGGAAGACCTTGTTTCAGAATGTGAAGGTCAACGAATCTCGCGGGCAACGATCTATCGAGCCGTCCGTCTGTTGGTGGAGGCAGGCTGTCTTGAAGAAAACCAAGATCGTTACGCAAAGAAACAATCTCAATCGTTTCATAGTTCCGTGCATCTCTGCGATTACCAGGAACCAAAAGAATCTCTTCTCGACCCCGAACTCAACGAGCGGATGGCACTGGCACAGCTCGTCGTGAAGCTGGGTCACAAGCTGCGAGAAGAGGCCGATCTGCGAGTCCGTCAGCCGCTGGCCGAACTCCGCTTCGCCTGCCAAGACCCGCAGCAGCGAGCCGCCATCGAACGTCTGGCCGACGTCATCGAGGAAGAACTCAACCTCAAAAAGCTGACGAGCTGCGACCACCTCGACGACCTGGTGAGCTACGTCTACAAGCCGAACCAAAAAGCCCTCGGCCCCAAGTACGGCAAGCTGCTGGGAGCGATCACCCAAATGCTCGCGGCCACCGACCCCAACACGCTCGCCCCACTCCGCCGAGGAGAAAGCGTCACGCTGAAGGTCGCCGACACCGAGGTCGTACTGCTGCCGACCGACATCGTCATCACCACCCAACAAGCCGCCGAATGGGTCAGCACCGACGAACGCGGCGTCCAAATCGCGCTGAGCACGCACCTGACGCCGGAACTGCTCCAAGAAGGCATCGCCCGCGACTTCGTCCGCCAAGTGCAACAACTTCGCAAAGATGCCAACCTCGAAATCCAAGCGCGGATCAAAGTGTCTTATGCGGCTGACGGCGCAGACGTACCCGCCGCGCTGCAAAGCTGGAGCGAGTACATCAAGGCCGAGACGTTGGCGAACTCGATCGAATCCTCCACGCCGCCCCCGTCCGATTCCAAGCCAGTCTCCGTCGGAAGCGCGAAGGTCACAATTTGGATCGAAATCGCTTCCAACTGAAGGCTCGCCAAATTGGAGATCATAAATTGTGATCTCCAATTTTGACGAAAGCCCGGGAACACTGCGGTTTCTGGAATTGGATATCACAAATTGTGATATCCAATTCAATGACGAGACCGTCGCAAGAAAGTCTTCTCGACGGCCTCGCGTTTCCAGAGATTATGGATTCAAAACTTTCCGCCACGCCGCTGCGAGATAGCGTGGCAGATCAGACGCGATGAGCCCCGGTTGCGACAACTCCGCTGCCGCGAGGTCGCCGGCGAAGCCGTGCAAATGTGCTCCGAGTTGAGCCGCCTCGAACGGTGTCATGCCTTGAGCCAGCAGAGCGGCGATCAATCCAGTGAGCACATCTCCGGAACCGCCTGTTGCCATACCGGGGTTACCGGTGCGATTGATGGCCACTCGGTCGCCATCGGTGATGATGGTCCCCTGCCCTTTCAACAGCACGATGACTCCGTGAGCGGCCGCGAACTCGGCCGCCAGCTTGGCTCGCTGATTTTGTACGGTCGCGATGTCGCTGCCGATCAGCCGAGCAAACTCACCAGGATGCGGCGTGAGGATGCGCGGACCGGCTGGTTTTGAACGGCCAGGCTTCTGCGCGGCGAGCACGTTTAACGCATCGGCATCGACGACCATTGGCTGCGGCAGTTCCGCAAAGAGCGCGGATACGATCGCCGTCACGCCGCGCGAAGTTCCCAGACCAGGACCAAGCGCGATCGCGTCCTTGCCTTCGCACGCTTGTCGCAATCCGGTCAGCCCATCGGCGGAAAGGCAACCATGCTCTTCGTCGGTGGCCAATGGAATCGTGAGGTACGACGGCTCAATCGCGGCGACGATTGGGAGGATCTCGCTGGGCACGGCGACATACACAAGCCCTGCACCGCCGCGCAAGGCTCCCAAGCCTGCCAAGCTCGGAGCACCAGACATGCCTCGGCTGCCGCCGATCACGAGCACTCGCCCGAATGTTCCCTTATGGGCTGATGCGGGACGAACCGGGGGTGAAGGGAGCGTGTCGATCATTGGCATGTGAAATCTCAAATCTCAAATTCTGGAAACGGCAGTTTGCTTCGCGATCAGCCCCGCCACATATCCCGCCTTAAACCCCGCGTCGATGTTTACGACGGTCACGTTTGCGGCGCAGCTATTCAACATCCCCAACAACGCGGCGATGCCGCCGAACGACGCGCCGTAACCGACGCTCGTCGGCACGGCGATCACCGGACAGGAGACATGCCCGCCAACCACCGACGGCAAGGCTCCTTCCATCCCGGCCACAACAACCACCGCGTCGCAGTCTTGAAGCTGCGGCACGACGGCCAGCAAACGTTGCGGCCCGGCGACTCCGACATCCTCAATCCGCTCGACGGCGCAGCCCATCCAACGCAGCGTTTCCAAAGCTTCTTCTGCAACTGGACGATCGGCGGTTCCAGCGGTCACGACGGCCACTTTGCCGGTCGGTGATTGCTCACGCACTAAAGGGACTCGAATGGTGCGTGCGATGGCGTTGTGCCGGGCGTTTGGGAATCGTCGTTGAATGGCGGCCGCTTGTTCGGCAGAGACTCGCGTCGCGAAGGCGTCTTGGCCCGCGGCGACCAATGCCGCGAAGATTTGCTCGACGGCTTCAACACTCTTGCCTTCGCAGTAGACGACCTCTGGGAATCCACAGCGGCGTTGTCGGTCTAAGTCCACTCGCGCGGAATCGGTGATGGCGGTGTCGGGAGTGGTCACGCTGAGGCTACCTATCGTGCGGAACTTTGAGTGTGATTGCTTTAGAGCCGCGCCCGTCAGGAAGCGGTCTGCTGTTCGACCACCGCTCCCTGACGGTCGCGGCTCCATAAATCGCATTTCGACGCAGTCTATCGCTTCGACGAAACTCATGCAGCCGCCGCGGCGCAACAGAGGTCGGCTTGTTCGTGCCATTCGTGAGCGATGTTGCGCATCAGCAAGGCGCAGTCGAACTCAATTGTGCCTTTGGGGAACAGCGATTCATTCTCGAAGAAGTTGGAGTGAACCTCGTCCACGTTCAACGGATCGACGTGCCATTTCTGGCAGCGCAATTCGAGTCCTTGAAACCGCGAGTCGCTTGGCGTCGCCGAATAACCCAGCGAGCCGGCCTCGAAGAACGCCGACGCTTCTCCGAGCGATTGGAAGATCGACGACTTCGGCCAGATCGGCGTGAGCTGCCCGCTCACGGACAAGCTCGTCTCGCCGTCGTCGCTGCGCATTGAGACGGACAGTTGCTCGACCGACTCGCGCACGTCGAACTTCGCATGGTGATGGAAGCCGGGAAACAGCCGTCCGCCGGTCAGCGTGTTGAGCCAGGAGTTCGTGTCGCGGCGGCGAACATAAACTCCTTCGCGAGTGATGCCGTTGTCGTCCCACTCGACCGCCGTGCGATGCGCGGCGTTCTCGGACGAGACTCCCAGCCACGCCGGCAGAAACGCGGGCCGCAGTTGCTTGAGCCGGATCAGGCAGATGCCGACCAGTCCCATGCCGCGAAACAGCTTTGGCCGGAACGGTGGCGGCAGCAGCGGCGCGATGACCGAGGGATCGGCTCGGTAGTTCACCAGAATCCGGCGGTCGATGACGCCACGCATGACGGGGAGTCGCATGATGGGCCTCACTTCAGCGGCAGCAGCTTGATGTTCTTGTACCAGCAATCGCTGCCGTGATCCTGCATGCCGAGGTAGCCTTTGCGCGGATGCTCTTTGTAAGCCACGTCGAACTTGTGAGCCGTCCCGTCGGCGCGCTTGTTGGGTTCGGGCCACTCGTCGAGATTCATGCGCGAAACGGTCTCACCATTGAGTTCGACGGCCAGAATGTTGCGATCGCTGGTGATGACGATGTGGTTCCATTCGCCGACGGGCTTCATGGCGTTCTTGGTCGGCTTGACGAGATCGTAGATCGCCCCCGTGTCGTGGAAGCCAGCGGTCTTGGTGTCGTCGATCGCAATCTCGATCCCGTTGAATCCCACATCTTTGCCCGGCCGAGGCATCAGTGGAAATGTCCTCACGAAAACCCCGCTGTTGCACTTGGGGCTGATCTTGAATTCGAGCGACAGCTTGTAGTTCTCCCAAACTTTCTCATGGATCAGCATGTAGTCGCACGGATGCGGGTTGAGACTTCCATCTTGCACATGCTTGTCGGGCAGCGGTTTCTCTTTGATCGTCATCCAGCCTTTCGTTGACTGGCCATCGAACAACAGCAGCCAGCCGTCTTTCTTTTCTTGATCGGTCAGTGAGTTGTCAGTTGCGGACGCTGAGGCCGTCGTGACGAGCAGAGCAATCAAAACCAACCATGCACGTTTCATAGTGAATCCCAGGTGGACTTTGAGGATAGAAAAAACGGTATAACGGCCAACGGCTTTCGGCGATTGGCTTTCGGCCGGTCACAATACCCAGCCTTTGCGATATTCGGTGTGAACGTACTGATTGAGTTCCGGTGCGTTCTTCACTTTCATGTTCTCGCTGTCCCATTCAAGCCGTGTCCCCGGCGACCTCAGCGACAACACTCCCAGTAACGCGGTCTCCGTCATTGGGCCGGAGTAGTCGAAGCTGGCGACCGGACGCTTCCCACCTTTGCAGGCTTGATACCACTCGTCGTAATGGCCGGGTGAGCGATCCATTGACTTCGGCACCGCTTTCGCCGCCTCCGTCAACGTGCCCGGCAGAAGCTGAGGCATCCCGCCATGTGAGCCGTGATACATCTTCCCTTTGCTGCCGACATAGAGGACGCCATTCCCCGGCAGACGTTGACCAGCCGGCATCTCGATCGGTGTCGGCGGGAGCAGGCCACCGTCGTACCACGTCATCGTGACCGGAGGGAGCTTGCCGCGCGCGGGAAACTGGTAGGTGATGATCGCGGCGATCGGAAACGTCTCGAAATTGAGCTTGTTCCCCGCCAGCAGCGTGCCATCGTGCGTTGTGCTGGCTTCGACGGAAGTCGGTGCTCCAAGTTCGAGTGCCCACACCGGATGGTCGATGATGTGGCAACCCATGTCGCCGATCGCTCCGGTGCCGAAGTCCCACCAGCCGCGCCAGCCGAATGGAGCGTAGGCCGGGTGATACGGTCGCTCTTTGATCGGGCCGAGCCACAAGTCCCAGTCGAGCGTCGCGGGAACCGGCGGAGTATCGGTCGGTCGGCCGATGCCTTGCTTCCACAACCGTCCCGCGCGGTCCGACCACGCATGGACTTCACGGACTTCGCCGATGACACCCGCTTGAATCCATTCGTTCGTCAACCGCGAGCCTTCGCTGGCGTGCCCTTGATTGCCCATCGACGTCATGACCTTCGCCGCGCGAGCCGCTTTGGTAAGTTCACGGCACTCATGTAGTGTGTGCGTCAGCGGCTTCTGAACATAGACGTGCTTGCCAGCCTTAATCGCCGTCATCGCGGCCACGGCATGGATGTGATCCGGCGTGCCGACCGTGACCGCGTCGATGTTCTTGGCTTCCTTGTCGATCATCTCGCGAAAATCTTTGTAACGGCGTGCCTTGGGATGCGCGTTGAACGTTCCCGCCGCTCGACCCTCATCGACGTCACACAGCGCCACAAAATTCGCTCCGAGTTTGGCGATGGTCGCGATATCGCCGCCTCCCATGCCGCCGCAGCCGATGCCGGCCACGTTGAGCCGTTCGCTGGGCGCCGTCTGTCCCTGTCCGCCGAGGACGTGTCGCGGAACGATCGTGAAGCTGAATGCCGACGCGGCCGTCGCTGATAGAAATGTGCGGCGCGAGGTGGTGATGTTCTTGGCGGGTTGGGATTGGCGAAGCGTCATGGCAACTCCTTGGTCGGTGAGTCGAAAGGCATGTCGAGGAACAACGGTGAATATCGTGGCCATTCCGGCGAACAATCTCCAGTAGCGAAGACATTCAGGCGAGCGGGGCGGCGTGAGCCCCCGGTGCATTCGACGTAGGACCGGGGGGCTGACGCCTCCCCGCTCGCCTGTTTCATTTGGGGCCGCGCGAGCTATAAGTCTTGTCGAATCGCGCAACATTGCCAGACGCCGCCGCAGTTGGAGTGACCATGATTCGAGTCGAAGGCTATGAGAAGTCCTATCGCGAAACGCTCGCGGTGCGCGGCCTGAGCTTTGAAGTCCCGGCTGGCTCGATCGTCGGATTGGTCGGGCCGAATGGGGCCGGCAAGACGACGACATTGCGAGCGCTCGCCGGGATCATCCCGCCGACTCGCGGGCGGCTTTCCGTCGCGGGACACGACATCGTGCAAGATCCGATCGCGGCGAAGAGTCGGTTGGCGTTCATCCCCGATGATCCGCAGTTGTTCGACGTGCTGACCGTCTGGGAACACCTCGACTTCACCGCCTCGGTCTATCGTGTCCCAGCTTTTGAGGCGGAGGCAGAGCGATTGCTTACTCAGTTTGAGCTGACCGAGAAGCGGGACACGATCGCTCAAGAGTTGTCACGCGGGATGCGGCAGAAGGTGGCGATTTGCTGCGCGTACCTGCATCAGCCGGAAGCGATCTTGTTTGATGAACCGCTGACGGGGCTCGATCCGCGCGGTATCCGCACGTTGAAAGAATCCATTCGCGATCGAGCGGCGGCTGGGGCGGCAGTCATGATCAGTTCGCACTTGTTGGACTTGATCGACGACCTGTGCAGCCACTTGCTGCTGATGCACCGCGGGCTGTGTTTGTTTCAAGGGACCATCGCCGAGGCGAAAGGGAAATTGGCCGAACTCGGTGCGGATGCTTCGTTGGAGGATGTCTTCTTTCAACTCACCGAGCAGCCGACGTAGGTCAGGCTTTCCAGCCTGCCCCGATCACTCAACGACGACACCAATCCCAATTCGAGTCCGGCTGGAAAGCCGGACCTACAAACCATGTTTCACTCCGCACTCTGGAAACTGATTCGCCTGAAATGGCGTGGCGGGTTTCGCCAAATGTGGCGCGGCATGAAGACGCTGCGCGGAGCCGTTCAGACCGGCTTCATTCTGTTGATGATGGCCTACGGAGTCGGCTCGATGTATTTCGTCGGGCGGATGTCGTCTTCGACACCGGCGGCGGCCGCGATGGTGCTTGACCGAATTCAGGATGTCGTGGCGTTCGGACTGTTCGCGTTCTCGACTTGGGCGATTTTGTTTTCGACGGGTGAGGCCACCGTCTATTTCACCGCCAGTGAAGTCGCGTTCTTGTTTCCGGCTCCGTTTCAACGCCGGCATCTGCTGACTTACAAGCTGCTGCAAAGTTTGCTGGGAGTGTCATTTCTCAGCCTGATCTTTTCGCTGTTTTTCGCGCATGGATTCTTCAGTTGGCTGGGCGGTTACGTCGGGTGCCTGCTGACTCTGGCGTTCCTGCAATTGTTGACGATGAATGTCGCGTTCGTGCGTCAGGTTCTGGAGGCGAAGTCGAACGTGCTGATTCGCCGAGTCCTCGGTTACAGCGTGAGTCTATGGGTGTTGATCGCGGTCACTCAGATGATCGTGAATGCTCCCAGCGGTGACTTCATGGCTTTGGCGATCTCGTTTCGCAGTTCGACGGCCGGGCGGGGTGTGCCAATTTTGCCTGGCGCGATGAATACAGAGTTGTCAGAATGAGGTTGAAAATGTTCGGAACCTCTTTCTGGAGTCGATCATGGATGATGTCCCACAAGTGAAATCCGAGTTGTTGATGCCAGCGGTTCGGGAGCAGGTG
>CAMDEA010000084.1 GCA_945893045.1 Planctomyces sp. SH-PL62 | reverse complement strand
AACGCTCTGGTGCTCGTTGGAATCTCCGCAACGCCGAATCCGTCTCCGCCCTGACCAACCTCCGCGACAGCAATCAATGGCAACCCTATTGGTCAACTTGCGACACCACAAAAACTTAACACCGCCAATATCTCTGGGCACACCCGCGGACGGGTGAGCAACTGAGGACATTGACCGATCGTGAAGTCAAAGTTTTGAACCGCGTGGTCGATGGACTTTCCAGCCGCGAGATCGCCAGCGAGTTCGGCGTCAGCCTTGCCACCGTGCATTCGCAGCGAGCGAGCATCTTTTCGAAGTTCGAGGTGAACTCAGTTCAGAGCCTGATTGGTTTGGTTTCGCGATATCGGTACTCCAAGCAAACGCGTTCCCCGATCGGGGTGACGACGAAGACTCGACTGGATTGAACTGCGGTTCTCGGGGAAAACCGGCGCAGAGTCCAAGATTTGTCTTGCCTGTCGGCGTAAATACGCCACCATGTCGCCAGTGTTCGTGCTGACGCAGCACGAGGGACCAATTTCTGACCCACTGCGGCCGGGTTCTTTTTGGCACGCCGGCACACCGGGTCTGGTTCAACCCAGAAAGGAGGTGGTTTGTGATAAACGATAGTCCTAGTTGCCAACGAGGTGGTGTCGCCTAAGACGCCGGCGGGCTGTCAGTGGCAGCCACCCACCCAGGCTCCCCGAAGTGAATTCGCTGGAGCTTGGTTCCCCGAGCGGTCCGCTTTAGTGGCCGCTGGCGACTCGGCTGAAGAGTCACCTTCAAGATCTTCGACGAGTTCCCCAAGACCCGGCTTCGCAAGACGCCGGGTCTTGGCATTTGTGGAGCGGACAATTCCCACTTGGAAAACGAAGCCAGACAAAACCAACCACTAATCGACGCTAATTTGCGCTCATCAAAATGAGTCTTAAATTAGCGCCGATTAGCGAGAATTAGCGGTTCTACTTCGCAGTTGTTTTCACCGCTGCGAATTCACCCGCCGAACGCACCATACCGCCGCACTCCGCGAGCCAGCGTGAACCGGCAGAGCGCGAACAAGCCGATCACCCACAGCGTTTCGATCCCCAACTCGGTACACAACTCCGCAGGCTGGTACTTGCCGAGCATGATGGCCGCCGGAAAGTACGCCAGATATTGGAACGGCATGTATCGAGTCCACTCGCCAACCCGGAAGCCGAACCAAGTCGCATCGACGATCCAATCCAACGGGATCATGTGGCCGGACAAAAAGTAGTTGATCATCATGTAGATGAAGAGCAGCGAACTGACCTCCAAAAACCAAAATGCGATCAGCCCCAACCACGCCTCCAGCAAGAAACCGACGAGAAACCCCAACTCCAGTGACACGACAAACGCCAGAATTGTCCAGGCATCCGGCCAACCGGGCAGATAACCTCGGCACAGCCAGAAGACCAACGCGAACGGACCGATCGCCACCACGTAATAGACCAGCTTGTGAGCGACCCGGTGCCAGAACAAATAGCCCAGCATGTCGATCGGCTGCGTGAGATACTTCTTAACCGTGCCGTCCCGCACTTCGCGAGCGATTCCGCTGGCCAGTCCCGGCATCGACGAGAACGCTCGGCTAACCATCGCCAGCAGGTAATACGCCACCATGTCGGCGTAGGAGTAGTGATTCAACTCCGGCCGTTCGCTGCTGGTTCCGGCGGCGTAGATCGCGCTCCACAAGAAGACCTGCGTGATGATTGGCATGAACCGGAGCAACGTCGCGAACGCGAAGTCGCCGCGATACACGAACCGCTCCGAGAGGCAGGTCTTCAAGATCACCCAGTGAACTCGCCAGGACATAGTCGATCCAGAGCAGGTTGTCGCGATCTCAGCCGCGCGACTTGGTGGGCGTCCGCGATCTTTTCTTTGGCCGAATCGGTTTGGCAAACTTGACGAGCGCTTTGACGGCTTTGGGATTCCCCTCCCGCTTCGGCGGAGACAATTGATCCAACATCTGCTGGAACGTGTCTGGAGATACTCCAGCGGCTTTCAAACGTTCAAAGACTTCCTTGCGAATTTCCGAGAGTGGTTTGTCACCGATCATATCAGTCGCTCCAGCACATTTCGGAGATCGTGGGCCAGCGGAATGGCGGCTGTCTCAGGGACACCACACGCCAACTCGTCAAAGACTGCTTTCATGATGAGATCGTCGCGATCTTTGATTTCGGTGACAAGCAGAGATCCAATCAATGATGCCAAGACCTCTTCCGCTTCGAGCGGCAGTTTTACAGGTAAACGCGATCGGATCTTGCTCTGCCGGATCACCATTTGATGGCCGCATTCATGGGCAATGATCGCTTCCAGTGAGAATTCCTGGGGATCGGCGTCGCGCTCGAAGGCTCTGGCGGTAACGGACAAGACATCGGCCGTGATCGAAGTTCCGATTCCATATTGCGCTCCCCCCGACAGCGTTCGGAGGTGCTGATACTCGACCGTTCCGACAAAGCCCATACGACGCGCGATCATCTCGACACGCTTTTGCCGCGCGTCTTGCTCACCATCAGAAATCGCGACCGGTTGGCTAGCCAAGGTCATTCTCCCGCGACAGTCATCGCACTCCGAATCACATCGCCGCGAAGTTGGCCAGAAGTTGCAAGCCGTGCTTTTGGCTTTTCTCCGGGTGGAACTGAGTTGCCCAGAGGTTGGCTTTGCCAATCGCCGCGACGAAGCGTTCGCCGTGTTCGGATTCGGCGATCACGACGCTGCGGTCGGTCGGCACGACGTGGTAACTGTGGACGAAGTAGAAGTGAGCATCGCTCGGAATGTTCGCGAAGAGCGCCGGCTCTCCGGTCCTCTGCAATTGGTTCCAGCCCATGTGCGGAATCTTCAAGTCCGGCTGATCCTGAAACCGCACGACCTTTCCGGGGATGATGCCCAGGCCCGGCCATTCACCGTCTTCGTAGCTGACGTCGAACAGCAATTGCAGGCCGAGGCAAATTCCCAAGAACGGCTGGCCGCTCGCGAGGTGATCGAGAATCGGCGCGGCCATTTCCTTGCGACGCAGTTCGTGAATCGCATCGCGAAACGCTCCGACGCCCGGTAGCACCAACTTGTCGGCATGACTCAGTTGCGTCGGCTGATCGCAAATCTCTGCCGCGTGTCCCAACTTCTCGAATGCCTTCTGGACGCTACGAAGATTGCCCATCCCGTAATCGACGATCTTGATCATGACAATTCCCGTAGGTCAGGCTTTCCAGCCTGACTCGAACGATTCACCAGCGTCACATGCCCATCGGGTCAGCCTGGAAAGGCTGACCTACTTCAATGCCTTCAATTTCTCCGCCGCTTCGGCGCGAGCTTTCTTCATCACGCTTTCGAGCGTGACACTCGCGCCGTTTTGTCGTTTGCTTTCGTCGGCCGCTTCCATGAAGGCATAGATTTCGAGCGTCTCGGCTTCGCTGACCGGTGGCTGGCCGGAGCGGGCGAACTTGAGCACCTCGAACAGCAGCGGTTCGTAACCGTCATAGCTGCCGACCGGGCCTTCCCCTTTGTCGCCAACGGCCTTGCCGGTGTAGCCCTTGCCTTCCATGTAGATGCCGATGCGGCCGTCGGTCCATTGGCCGATGACCATGATTTTGCCGTCCGTCGTCTTCGCGCGTTGCACCGAAACGCAGCCGGTTCCCATGACGGTAAACAACGACTCGACGCCGTGAATGCCGTACCAGAACAGGTCAGGATGCGTCTTTTCCAAACTCGCCGGGCTGGTCGTTTCGCAGCGAGTGACCTTGCCGAGCGACCCGGCCCGCACGGCCAGCGTGGTCTTCCCGAACCGCAGCGACGACGACGAGAACACCGGCACCTTGTAATGCTTCGCCGCCTCGAAAATCGCGACCGCATCCGCCAGTGACGCCGAGATTGGCTTGTCGATGAAGCAGGGCTTGCCGGCTTTCAAGACGGGAAGCAGTTGCTCGAAGTGCGGCCGGCCGTCGTTTGTTTCAAGACACACGACGTCGACTCGCTTCGCCAACTCTTCGATCGAATCGACGATTTCGACTCCCTGTTTTTTCACCGCTTCGGTGTAGCTTGGCAGGCGCGAGACGCTCGATTCGATGTCCGGACTACCCTTCGGATAAGCGGCGACCACGCGGCTGCCGAATGCTTCGCTGCGCTGTTTTTCGCCGTTGAGAATGTTCGTGAACGCGGTCGCGTGCGACGTGTCCAAACCGATGATCCCCACCTTGAGCGGCTTCGGTTCGGCGGCTGCCGCATTTTGAGTGGTCGCATCTTTCGCGGTGTTGTCGGCCGCCGCCACAACGGCCGGAGTGGCCGTGACGTTCACGAACGAGACATCCCAGAAGCGAACGCTGTTGTCGTAGCTGGCGGTCGCGACCGTCTTGCCATCCGGCGACAGCGCGAGCGCGGCAATCTTCGCCTCGTGTTCTTCCGCCGTGGCGAGCACATCGCCATCCACGATCCGCCAGAGTTTCAATTCGTTCTTCCCTTTCGCGCGTCCGCCGCTGCCAGTGATGGCGATCTGACCGTTCAAGCTCATCGCAATGCTCGTGACCGGGCGAGCGTGTCCGCCGAAGAAGCCGAGCGGTTTGCCGGACTCGATCTCGAAGACATACGCCTTCTCGTCCGCGCTGCCGACGATCAGCCGTGTCCCCATCTCGGCGAAGGCGACCGAAGTCGCGACTTTGGTCATCCCCTCGAAGTCGCGGACCAGCTTGCCCGATTCGATGTCCCACAACTTCGCGATCCCCGGCCGAGTGACTCGTGTCTCGTCGCCGGCGGCAGTCGCCAGGAGCTTTCCGTCGGCGGAGAACGCGACGCACTGCACCGGATCGCGATCGTGCTCGAAGGTTTTCAGCAGCGTGCCATCTTCGATCCGAATCAGCCGAGCCGCTTCATCATCGCTGCCGGTCGCCAACAGTTTTCCATCCGGCGAAACTGCCAGCGAGGTGACAAAGCCGCGATGCTTGGGCAGGTCACGCTCCTTCAGACCACTGGGGACATCCCACACAGTCGCCGATTGATAGCCGCCAATCACGAGCTTCTTCCCGTCGGGCAAGAACGCCAGCGACTTCACATAGCCGCTGCCGGTCTTCCAAACGCCGGTCGCCTTTTTCTCACCGATGTTCCACAACTGCACCGAGTCATGAGTGCCGACGGCCAGCGTTTTGCCGTCCGGAGAGAAGGCAACGCTGGTCGCCCAGTTGCTCAAGCCGTCGAGGTGCGATGTGCTCTTCAATTCCTTCGGCTTGTTCGCCGCGGGCTTGGCATCTTCGGCGGTCGTAAGAGGGATCGTCGCCAGCGAAACGAGCAGAGCAACACCGAGCAGCCAACGTTGTGTGAGCGACATCGCAAGGTCTCCTGATGAAATTCGGAAATTCACGAGGCGGGATTATCGGAGGCGGACTCTGAAACGCAACCGCGCGTTGATGGAACCGGCGGAGCCGCTACTCTGCCACCAGCGCAGTTGGTGCCCGAGCAGGAATTCAAACGTCTGCCTGCATTTTTCGCCCTTCAGTTTTCGCCAGCTCATTCGGAAGCGGGAGAGCTGGCGAAAACTGAAGGGCGAAAAATGGGGACCAGGCAAACACACCAGCAGAACTGAAAAAGAGGGCTCACAATGAAGGCGGCTTTTATTCGGCAAACGGGAACCCCCGATGTGATCGAGTACGGGGACCTGCCGACTCCGGAACCGGGGCCGGCCGAGGTCTTAGTGAAGGTCGGAGCGGTCTCGGTCAATCCGATCGACACGTACATTCGCAGCGGCATGATTAAGGTGGCGACCTCGTTCCCGTACATCGTTGGCTGTGACTTGGCGGGGACGATCGAACGAGTCGGTCCACAGGTGACTCGATTCAAAGTCGGCGACAGAGTTTGGGGAAGTAATCAAAGTCTGTTCGGCCGCCGCGGTTCGTTTGCCGAGTTCGCGGCCGTCGATGAGAAGTGGCTGTATTCAACTCCTGCCGCGATGACTCACGAGCAAGCCGCCGCCGGAGCACTGACCGGGATCACCGCGCATCTCGGTCTGTTTCTGAATGCCGGGGTCAAGCCGGGCGAGGTGGTCTTCGTCAACGGCGGAGCGGGAGGCGTCGGCTCGGCGGTGATTCCGCTGGCGAAAGCGATCGGAGCAAAAGTCATCGCGACCGTCGGCAACGCGGAGAAGAAAGCGTTGTGCGAAAGTTGGGGGGCTGATTGCGTGCTCGATTACCATTCGGCCACGCTGGATGACGAGATCAAAGCCTTCGCGTCCGCGAACGGCGGCTTGCAGGTGTGGTACGAGACTCAAGTTCCCACGAACTTGGATCGCACGGTGGGATTGATGTCGCCGCGCGGCCGGATCATCGTCATGGCGGGACGGAACGCTCGGCCGGAGTTCCCAAACGGAGCGTTCTATGTGAAAGACCTGCGGCTGTTCGGCTTCGCAATGTTCAACGCGACGCCCGACGAACAGCGTGTGTGCGCCGACGCGATCAATTCGCTGGCAACGCGCGGCGGGTGGCAGCCGTTGATCGGCCGCACGTTCAAGCTGTCGGAAGCTGCGGCCGCGCATCGCTTGCAGGAAGAGAACACGTTGCAGAAGCAAGGAACGCTGGCTGGCAAGATCGTGCTGATCCCGTGAAAGTCGTCCTCCCTGAATTGAAAACGACTTGATTGGCTTATCTGTGCTCCGGCTCTGCGATCCGTGCGATACAGCGCCTTCGATGATTTCTAAACGCTCTTGGGGGTCGCACGGATGGCAGGGCCGGAGCACGGAGAGGGCAGATGGCACAAAGGGACTCGTATTAGACAACTCAAGCCTCTCTGGGAGATGGCTGAGTTGAACGGTTGGGAATCTTGATGAACGACGCGGCTCCTATCGAAAAACATGTCGTTCTGGTCGGTGCGGGGAACGCGCATCTGGTGTTCTTGCGGCGGTGGCGTATGTCGCCGTGGCCGGGAGTCGCGGTGACGCTCGTCACGGAGTTCTCCGAGATCCCGTATTCGGCGATGGTGCCCGGATACATCGCGGGGGACTATCGCTGGGATGAGATCACGCTGGATCTGGTCCGCTTCTGTCGATCCGCCGGGGTGCGATTCGTGTCCGCGCGAGTCACGGCCGTTGATGCGGCGCGACGACTTGTGCAACTCGAAGATCGCGCGGCGATCAGTTACGACGTGTTGTCGCTGGGAATCGGTTCGCTGCCGGCCGAACCGGAGGGTTGCGCGAACGGCGAATGGTCTTTCTTCATGCGGCCGCTCGGACCTTTCACGCAACAGTTGGAGCGACTCGAAGAATCGCTGCGTGAATCTCCGCGACCATTTCACCTGGCGGTGGTTGGCGGTGGCGTGAGTGGCTGTGAGTTGTCGTTGGCAATTCAGAAACGACTGGCGAAGTCCGCCGACGTGCGACTCACGTTGCTGCAATCGAATCGTCAGTTGTTGCCGAGCTTCCCGAATCGTGCGGCTCGAATCATGGAACAGCGCCTGCGAGACGCGGGCCTCGCAGTGCGATTGGAAGCCTGTGTCGTCGGAGGCGCAGCGGATCGACTGCGGCTGTCCTCCGGAGAAGAGATTGCTTGCGATGGTGTGTTGTGGGCGACTCCGGCCGCGCCGCCCGACTGCTTGCGAAGCAGTGGGTTGAGCGTTGATGACGCGGGCTTTCTGCGAGTTGGTGAGACGCTGCAATCGCTCGGCGATCCTGCGGTGTTCGGGACGGGAGACTGCGTGACGTTCACGCCGCAACCGACGCTACCTCGCAATGGAGTTCATGCCGTGCGGCAAGGCCGCGTGCTGTTCGACAACGTGCGCGAGTTGTTGCACGAACGGCCGCTCGCACCGTTTCGGCCGCAGCGGAATTGTCTCTGCCTGATGAACACGGCGGATGGTGAAGCGATCTTGAGTTACGGCCCGCTCGCAACCAAAGGACGATTCGTGCGGCGGTTGAAAGACCGGATCGACCGCGCATGGCTGGATTCGTTCGGCAATGTAACCCGAAGCGTCAGCGAGGGAGCGACGCGAATCGACAACGCTCCGTCGCTGACGCGTCGGGTTAGTATGGGTCGCCAGCCTCATCTCATGCGTTGCGGTGGTTGCGGAGCGAAGGTCAGTGGTGATGTGCTGTCGTCGGTGCTGAGTGGATTGGAAATCCCGAACGATTCGCGCGTGTTGCTGGGCACGCGGTCGGGGGAGGACGCGGCGGTGCATCGTGTGCGCGCCGATCTGTTCGGTATCGCGCCGGACAAATTGGTCGAGGTGCAAACGGTCGATTACTTCCGAGCGTTCCTGGATGACCCGTATCTCTTCGGCCGGATCGCCGCGCTGCACTCGGTCAGCGATGTATTTGCGATGAATGCCCGGCCGTTCTCCGCGCTGGCGATTGCGACGCTGCCGTACGCACGCGGTCCGATTCAGGCAGGACAACTCCGCGAGTTGTTGGCCGGAGCGACTCGGTCACTCAACGAACTCGGAGTTGTGCTGACCGGCGGACACACGTCGGAGGGACACGACCTGTCGCTCGGCTTTGCGGTGACCGGTTACGCGGACGAGGATCAACTTTTCCGCAAGTCGAACCTGAAGCCCGGCGACACGTTGATCCTGACGAAGCCACTCGGCACGGGAGCAACTCTGGCCGCATGGATGCACGGCCAATGCTCAGCCGCGGAACTCCGTGAAGCGATCGAACAAATGCTGATCGCGAACGCTTCGGCGGCGGAGGTCTTCGCTCAGTTCGGCGCGCGTGCGGTCACCGACATCACCGGATTCGGTCTGGCCGGACACTTGCTGGAGATGCTTGACGCCAGCCGAGTGTCGGCGCGGTTGTCCGCGACGGTTCCTGTGCTCGCGGGATTTGAAACCGCCTCCTCACGCGGCATTCTCAGCACGTTACAGCGCGACAACGAGAAGCTCAGTTGCCGAGTTCAATGCCCCGCAGCGCCGCCCGCCTGGCTGTTTGATCCTCAAACGTCGGGCGGTCTGCTGGGAGCGGTTCGTCCGGAAGTTGCCTCGGCCGTGCTGGAGGAACTGCATCGACGCGGCCTGCCACGCGCGGCCGCGATTGGTCATGTGCTCGATGCCATGCCGACGCCGATGATCGAGTTGGATGCCTGACCGCGATTCTCGATCCGTCAGGGGTCAGGTCTTCAAATTTCATTTTTGGTCCCGCAAACCACCCCTGACGTTCATCCCACGTCACGATTCCAATTCACATCGCGCTTCATTCGTGAGGCCAAAAATGAAATTTGAAGACCTGACCCCAAACAGAGCGTTCATCCGAGCAACGGCCGAATCGGTTCGCCTTGAAAGATGCGATACGGACGGCCGCGCGAGTCTTGGAACTCGGCGTGCGAGTCGATGCCGAGTTGATGAAAGATCGTCGCGGCGAGGTCGCTCGGCGTAAACGCATCGCTGATGGGCAGTCCGGCGTGGGCGTCGGTTTGGCCGATGACTTGGCCGGGGCGGAGGCCCCCGCCGGCCACGAAGCAGGGGAAGACGTCGCCCCAGTGATGTCGGCCAGGCGTAAAGACTTCGCCGCTCGCGTTTTTACCGCCGGCGGTGATCGGTGAGATGCGCGGGGTACGGCCCATCTCGCCGCACATCACGACCAGCGTTTCGTCGAGCAACCCGCGCGCGGCAAGGTCATCCAGAAATCCGCTGAGGCAGTGGTCGATGGACGGGAGCAGCCTGGCTTTCAAATCGCGGAACGCATTCTGGTGAGTGTCCCAGCCGCGCAGATTGATCTGCACCATGCGGACGCCCGCCTCGATCAATCGCCGAGCGACCAGGAAACCTTGGCCCCATTCTTCGCGGCCGTATTGATCGCGGATGTTGTCCGGCTCTTGCGAGAGATCGAACGGGTTCTGCTTGCCGGGGCGGCTGGTCACGAGCAACTTCATGGCCTGCTTGCGATATTCGTCCCATGCTTCCAGTCGGCCGACACGATCGGCGTTGTCCAGCGAGCGACGCAGTTGATCGAAGCGAGCGAGCAACTCGGTGCGGTTCTCGATCTGCGGCAACGACACGCCGCCGGCTCCCAAGTCCGGTAAACGGAACGCAGGATCGCGGCAACTGGAATTGTCCCACCACGCTTTCGGGCCTTTGCCGGCGGCGCGTGCGGGATCGTTCGGGTCATCGTGGCTAAAGCAGTTCGGACACGAGCCGGCTGTGTCGGGCGACTTGCAGACCGGAGCAAGATCGACTTTCCAGCGTTCGTATTTCGGGCCGAGCAATCCCGCGCCTCGACCGGGGTAATTCATCAAGTTGACTCGCGGGAGTTCGATGCCTGCCGGCAAGCCAACGCTCGCATCCGGCGGCGCGGCGTAGGCGATCATCGAACCAATGGACGGCCACTCGATGCGCCCGTCACGCGGTTGCGCGATCGAGGCATTCGTGTCTCCCGCCGGCATCTCGGTCGAGCCAGTGTGCAGCAAGTAGTGGCAACTGTGATGCTCGTTGCGAAACTGCGGATGCGCGATGTGGTGCATCGTCCGCACGATCGAGAACTTGTCGTTCCGCGCTGCGAGCTTCGGCAGATGCTCGCAGAAGTTGATCCCCGCGAGTTTCGTCTGCGTGACGCCGTACTCGCCCCGAATCATGTCGGGCGCTTCCGGTTTTGGATCAAACGTCTCATGCGTCGAAGGACCACCGGATTGAAAAATGAACACGACCGACTTCGCTCTTCCCTGCGTCCGAACCGGTTCCGCGTGCGCTTCCAGCCGCAGTAAGTCGGCGAGTCCCGTGCCCAGCAAACTCAGCGAACCGACCTGCAATAACTCGCGGCGACCGACGGCCGGATGATCGGTTCGGCAACACCCCAGACGATGCGGCGAGTGGTAGCTCATGGCGGAGCAGGATACCCTCGTCAGCGTGAGGCAGCTACTCGTTTTCTCTGGAGTCCCACCATGTCGATTCGCGTTTTCGTTCCCTCGGCCGTCGTGTTGTTATCGCTGGTGTGGTTCGGCGTCGCTTCCGATTCCACGCAGAATCAGTCGGCCGCGAAGCCGATTCTGCCAGGCGCTCGTGCGGAGATTGATGCCGCAAAGTTTCCGTCGTTGCAGGCGGCATTCGATGCTCTGCCAAAGGAAGGTGGAGTCGTGCGGATTCCACCGGGGACGTTTGAGATTTCTCAGCCGCTGGTGTTGCCGCGTGGGGATGTGCTCATTCAAGGTTCGGGCGCGTCGACGCATATCAAGAACGTGAATGCCGACGGGCAACCGGCGCTGGTTGTGAAGCATCCCGACGGGGAGAAGGTCAAAGCGGACGACAAGCTGTGGCGTGTGATGCTCAGCAATTTTCGGATCACCGGGAACGAGAAGAGCGGGCACGGCATCGAGGCGTTGCTGGTCAATGAGATCTTCCTTCAAGGCGTGACCGTCAGCCATCACGGCGGTGACGGGATCAAGCTCGACCGTTGCTACGAAGACCCGCGCGTCAGCGATTGCCTCATCACATACAACAAACAGACGGGGCTGAATCTGGCGGGCTGTCATGACATCGTGGTCTCGGCCAATCAGTTCGAGGAAAACCGCGACGCGCTGCATTGCTTCGACGGCTTCAACCTGTGCTTCACCGGCAATTGCGTGGACGACCACCTCGGCGACGGAGTGGTGATCGAGAACACCTACGGCTCGGTCGTCTCCGGCAACATGATCGAGGAATGCGACGGCCGAGGCATCGTGCTGGCGCGCGACTGCTACGGGATCACGCTGTCGGCGAACGTGATCGCTCACAACGGCGGCGGCATTGATCTGGTGGATGCTCACGGCTGCGCGGTCTCGGCCAACACATTCGTGCTGCTGAAGCTGCCAACGAAAGCGAAGGACGGTACGCAACCGCCGCAGCTCGACACGCGCTGCCTGCGAATCGCTCAAGACAGCAGCCGCATCACCGTCACCGGCAACAGCTTTTGCGACAGCTACATCGGCGAGGGCGCGGTCAAGCGAAAGGTCAACGATCAACTGGCGGGTGGCATCGTGTTGGAGGGGACTCGCGACGTGACGATCGCCGGCAACACGTTTTCAAGTTTGCCAAAGGCGGTTGAATTGCGGCAGCCGAAAAGCGAAAACGTGCTGTTCTCAAACAACCTGTTGATTGAAGCGCCGAGTGAACTGGCTCCGTAGTTTCGACTGTCTTACTTTTGACCCCAACGGCCTCGTGCCGTTGGTGAAGAAGATGGTGAGCTAGATGACGTCGTACCTACACCCCCAAAGTCTCCCATTCCTCCGCCTTCGGCGGAGGAATGGAAGAGTTTGAGGGGATGGTGGATTCTTGCTTGTTAGCTCGCCATCGTTTTCACCATCCGGGCAAGCCGGATGGGGAAGTCATACAGTCGAAATAGTTTGACCACAGACACAAATTTCCCCAAGGAACATCGCGATGAATGACACTGTTAGTTGCTGGATGTCGGATGCCTTTCGTAAATCATCCATTCGAACGGCCATGTGCTTGTTGGCAACGTCGCTGTCACTGTCAGCCTTCGGTGCCGAGCCGAACTGGGCGGGGTTTCGCGGGCCGAACGGCATGGGAACCAGCGCGGCGAAAGGATTGCCGGTGACTTGGGGAAACTCCGAGAACATCGCTTGGAAGGTGCCGCTGCCAGGGCCAGGGGCGTCGAGTCCGATTGTGTTTGGAGATCGCATCTATCTGACGTGTTACACCGGCTTCTTCATCCCCGGTGAGTCGGGCGGCAGCCAGGACAACTTGAAGCGGCATCTCTTGGCGCTCAAGCGGAGTGACGGCAGCCTCGTGTGGGACAAAGCCGTCGCGGCGAAGTTGCCGGAGGAAGATCGGATTCGCGATCACGGTTTCGCGGCCAACACGCCAGCCGCCGATGCCGAACGGCTGTATGTGTTCTTCGGCAAGACGGGTGTCTTCGCGTTTGATCACGACGGAAAAGAACTCTGGAAAACAGAGGTCGGATCGAAGACGCATCAATGGGGGACATCTTCGTCGCCGGTGCTTTACAAGGATCTGGTCTTCATCAATGCCAGTGTCGAGAGTGAATCGCTCTATGCGCTCGACCGGAAGACGGGCCAAGAGAAATGGCGAGCCAAAGGAATCAATCAATCGTGGAACACTCCGGTGCTCGTCACGGCGAAGTCGGGGCGGCAGGAGTTGATCGTGGCTGCCAAAGGGAACGTGCTGGCCTTCAATCCCGACACCGGCGAACGGCTGTGGTCGTGCAAGACCGATATCGGCTGGTACATGGTCCCCAGCATCGTTGAGCAGGACGGAGTCGTGTATTGCCTGGGAGGCCGATCCGGAGTCGCGGGCCTCGCCGTGCGAGCGGGCGGCAGCGGTGACGTCACCGAAACGCACCGGTTGTGGACGAGCGTTAAAGGCTCGAACGTAACGTCGCCCGTGTTTCTCGACGGGCATCTGTATTGGATGCACGAGAGCCGGGGTGTCGCGTACTGCGCGAAGGGCGAGACCGGCGAAGTCATCTATGAAGAGCGTCTCGAACGAGCCGGGCAGGTTTACTCGTCCGCGCTGCTGGCCGACGGACGGCTGTATTACCTCACGCGCGACGGCCGCACGTTTGTAATCGCCGCCAAGCCGGGGTTCGAGCAACTCGCCGCCAACGATCTTCGCGACGGCAGCATTTTCAACGGCTCGCCCGCCGTGGACGGCAATCGCCTTCTGATTCGGTCGGATAAGTTCCTGTACTGCGTTGGGAAATAAGGGCTCTCCGCAATCCGAATTGTAAACGAATTCGTGAGCCGCAAGGCGCGAGCCGCGGGTCGATGAAAACAACCCGCGGCTAGCGCCTTGCGGCTCACTGGTTGCAGAAATCAACACGAATGGCGGAGAGCCGAAATAAGAAGGGACGAGCGATGCTGTGGCGTTCTTGGAGATTTGTCGTGCTTGGTGTCGCGCTGGTTGGATTCGGTTCCGCCGGAGCGGACGAGCCGACAGCGGTGCAGCTTCGTGAGCGAGCGATCCAGTTTCATCGTCGGGCGCAGGAGCGGACAGGGGTGCTCGTGCCGATGTATGTTTATCCGGAGAACATCCACAAGAATGACGCCTGGAATCGGCTGATGGATGTGAAGCGGCGGTTTGAGACGGTCCCGTTTTGGGTGATCGTGAACCCGGCGTCTGGACCGGGCCAGGACGTCGATGCGAACTACACGAAGGCGATCGACCGGCTTCAAGGAGCCGGTTGCGTGGTGCTCGGCTATGTCACCACGAGCTACGGCAAACGACCGATCGCGGACGTGCAGGCGGACATCGACCGTTGGCGAAAGTTTTATCCGCGCACGCACGGCATCTTCTTCGACGAGATGATCTACGAGGACACCGACGCGGCGGCCGGACATCAAGTGACGCTGAATCGGTACGCTCACGAGCAAGGCTATTGGCCAACGGTCGCGAATCCGGGGGCAGACACTCCCGGCCGTTACTTCGCGGCGGACGCGGCCGACGTGATCGTCATTCACGAAGCCGACTCGTGGCCGACGGAAGCCAAGCTGAAGGGGGATTACTTCGGTGGCTATTCGGACTATCCGCCATTCACGCGAGCAGTGCTGGTCCACTCCCTCGCGAAATTCGATCCGCAGCCGTTGCAGATGGTTCGCCGCTACGCCCGTTGGGTCTATCTCACCGAAGACCCGTATCGACCGAATGATCCCCAGGCAGACAACCCCTGGGATGTGGTCTCAAAGCATCTGGAAGCGACGTGCGAGCAATTGGCAAAACCGTAGAAGTGGTTTCAGGACCCGAAAAGTAACCCGAAGCGTCAGCGAGGGAGTCGGGAAATCTGGAGTGGAATCGACCCTCGCTGACGCTTCGGGTTACTTTTGAAACGGCTTCTACTTCTAGATGTTGCTTTCCGGCAACGTCTTGGTTTGATCGAGCGGATCGTTTCCGACTTTGGAAAATCTTCGCGAACTCCGGCTGCTGAGTTTCCATCGCCCGAACCGCAGCTAAACTTGGCAACCTGTGGCGATTGTGCTGGTCGGGCAAATTGGCGGTGTCCCCGTCGATCCGAACACACCGCGCTGAGTCGGCACGCTCCGGGATGTCCCCGAAGAGGTGGTTCGCTAAGTCCCCCAAGTCTGAGCGAGAAGGTGAGCTTATGAAATCCTTTGAATGGCGACGCGGTTGGTTCGGCCTGGCTGGCTTGCTGCTGGCAATGACGGTGGCCGTCGGTGATGTGCGAGCGCAGGCTCCTCCGGAGTTTCCTCCGGCGGCGGATGTGCTCAAGGACTACAAGAAGGTCGCGCCTCCGGAAGGGGACACGTCGCTGTACGGCTTGTATGTCCGGGCGAAGGACGGCCACGTTCTAGCGGAACTGCCGCGAGACTATCTGCAACAGAAGTATTTCATGGCGATGACGATCGCCAGTGGTGCGCAGTTCGCCGGTTTGCAAGCGGGTGATCGCGTCGTTTACTGGCGACGCTACGACAAGCGCCTCGCGCTGATGGACCCGAACATCGATATTCGCTCGGGCGGAGATGCGGAATCGAAAAGCTCGGTCAACCGGCTCTTCACCGACAAGCTGCTCACCGAAGTGCCGATCCTCACGATGAGCCCCGAAGGCTCGCCGATCATCGACCTCAATAGTCTGTTGATCGGCCAGTCGGGACTGTTCTTCGGCGGCGGACGCAGCGGTGCTTCCGGCGTTCGCAATCCGAACATCGTCACGATCAAGAAAGCCAAGGCGTTCAGCAAGAACGTCGAAGTGGCGTTCGAGGTTCCCAGCGGCAGCGGCCAATTGCAGACGCTGCATTACTCGATCAGCGAGATCACGCCGAACTCGGCCTATCAGCCGCGCAAGGCCGATGAGCGAATCGGTTTTTTCACGACCGGCTACAGCGACTACGGGAAGTACGTCACCGACGACACTCGCGTTCGCTTCGTCAATCGCTGGCATCTGGAGAAGAAAGATCCGACGCTCAAGCTCAGCCCGCCCAGGAAGCCGATCACGTTCATCATCGAGCACACGACTCCCGTCCGTTATCGCCGCTGGGTGAAAGAGGGGACTCTGTACTGGAACAAGGCATTCGAGAAGGTCGGCATTGTCGGAGCCATCGAGGTCTTGCAGCAAGAAGCGGATCCAACCGCTCCGATGCACATGGAAAAAGACCCGGAAGACGTCCGCTGGAACTTCATCCGCTGGCTGAACAACAACGTCGGCACCGCGATCGGCCCCAGCCGCGTCAATCCGTGGACTGGCGAAATCCTGGATGCCGACATCGTGCTCACGGATGGCTGGATTCGGCATTTCAACCGTCAGTTCAACGACGTGCTGCCGCAACTGGCGATGGAAGGTTTCGATCCCGATACGTTCGCCTGGCTGGCGAAGCATCCAAATTGGGATCCGCGCGTGCGTCTCGCCGCGCCGTCACAACGCAATCACGTCGCTCAGCAGATTCAACGCGACGCTGCCACACCGTTCGCGGGGCATCCGTTTGCATCGAATCGCACCGCGTTGTTTGGCGACGATCCGTTTGATGGATTGCTCGGCCGCACCAGCCAAGTCAACGGCATGTGCAATGCCGGCCAAGCCAAGATGCTCGATCTCGCGATGGCTCGCATGACCTTCGACATGGCAGAACTCGGCGGCATCAACGATCAGCAACCGGCCGCGCCGGGTGCTCCGGCCGCTCCCGAAGAGCCGAAGCTCGATGGGATGCCGGAAACATTTATCGGCCCGCTGCTGGCGGAATTGGTGGCTCACGAAGTCGGGCACACGCTCGGCCTGCGACACAACTTCAAATCGTCGAGCGCCTACACGCTCGCCCAGATCAACAGCGATGAAATCAAAGGCAAGAAGCCGCTGGCCGGCTCGGTCATGGATTACTTGCCGATCAACATGCACGTCCCGGCTGATCCGAACAACAAGGCTCAAGGGGATTGGTCGATGACGGGCGTCGGTCCGTACGACATGTGGGCCATCGAATACGGCTACACATTTGCGCCCGACCTCAAGCCGATCCTCGACCGTGTCGCCGAGCCGGAACTGGCCTACGCGACCGACGAGGACACGATGGGGCCGGACCCGCTCGCTCGCCGGTACGACTTCAGCAAGAACCCGCTCGATTACGCTCAGAATCAGATTCGTCTGATTAAGAAGAACCGCGAAAAAATCCTCGACAAGTTCGTCAAAGACGGGCAGTCGTGGGCCAAGTCGCGACAGGGCTACGAGCTGACCTTCAACATGCAAATGCAGTCGGTCGGCATGATGGCCAACTGGCTGGGCGGAGCGTTCGTGAATCGCGACAAGAAGGGGGACAAGAACGGACGAGCGCCGATCGAACCCGTCCCCGCCGCAATGCAGCGTGAAGCGCTGAAGTTCACCATTGAGAACACGTTCGAGGATGCCGCGTTCGGTCTGACACCGGCGTTGCTCGCTCGAATGACCAAGGACAAGTGGATCGACGGCGACAGCTTCGACACGTCCGACGCGACGTGGCCGATCAACGACCGGATCGCCGGCTTCCAAGCCTCGATCATGTCATCGCTGTTGCGGCCTTCGACGCTGCGTCGCATCTACGACAACGAGTTGACCGTCCCCGCCGATCAAGACGCGGTCACGATCCCGGAAGTTTTGACGGGCCTCACCGCCAACGTCTGGCGCGAAACCGACAAGAACCCGGACAAGCCGCACACGCCGCGCGTGCCGATGATCAGCAGCCTGCGCCGCAACTTGCAGCAAGAGCATCTCGATCGGCTGATCGAGCTGACGTTGCCCGCCACCTTTACTGACACGGAAGCCAGCAAAGCGATTTCCAACATCGCACTGGTCGAGGTGAAGAAGGTTTTGGCCAGCGTCGAGCGGATTCTGAAGGAGGCTCCGGCCAACCTTGATCCCTACACCTCGGCTCACTTGCAGAAGGTGCAGACGCAGATCACCAAGGCGATCAACGCCCAGTACATCTATAACGCCAACTCCATTGGCGGTGGCGGTGGTGCGATCATCTTCTCCTTCCAGCCGACTCCGGATTCTCGCGAACCGGCGGCATCGGCAATCGATCCGGCCTACGTCCCGGTTCCGGCCAAGCCGGAAAGCGAAGAGAAGAAGTAGCGCGTATCTACATTGACTTCCTCCAGAGCCGGACAAGTTTTTGTCCGGCTCTTTTTATGCGCCGCCCCGCTCGCCTGTTTGATTCGTGACCACTTCGTGAATCGACTCAAACAACAAGTCGCACACTCGGCTGACCAATTCGGGAGGCATCGCCGGTGCGGGTACGATCGTCAGCACTTCGCCCAGCGAACGGGTAAACAAACCACGTCGCCGTGCGGCCAGGGTGACTTGTTGTCCGATGCGTTGCGCCGGGGAAAACGGTTGACGAGTCGCTTTGTCGGCGAGCAGTTCGATGCCAACCAGGATTCCCTTCTGCCGGATCTCGCCGCCGTGCGGCCAGTCGCGAATCTCGTCCAATCGCCGAGCCAGCAGCCGCGAACATTCCGCGACGTTGTCGAGCACGTGGTTCTCGTCAAACAATCTCAGTGACGCGAGCGCGGCCGCACAGCCGAGCGGATTGCCGGTGTATGTGTGCCCGTGAAAAAAAGTCCGGCCTGAAGCCGGCTCGCCGAGGAATGCGTCGTAGACCTCGTCGGTCGTCAACGTCGCGGCGAGCGGCAGATAGCCGCCGGTGATCCCTTTCGAGAGGCAGAGAAAATCGGGAACGACTTCTTCTTGCTCGCATGCGAAGAGCGTCCCCGTGCGACCGAATCCGACGGCGACTTCATCGGCAATCAGCAAGATGCCGTGCTGCCGCGTGAGTTCACGCACTCGTCGCAGATAACCGGGCGGATGCACCAAAATGCCGGCGGCAGCTTGCACGAGCGGTTCGATCACAAACGCGGCGATGCGGCCGGCGTTCTCGCTGAGCGTGCGTTCGAGTTCGTGCAACGACTCAGTAGCCGACGCGACGGCAGGGCAGGGGACTCGCAGCGTCGGAAACAGCAGCCGTTCGTAGCTGCGATGAAAGGCGTCGATGTCACCGAGGCTCACGGTCCCGACCGTGTCGCCGTGATAGGCGCTCGCGATGCCGACAAACAGATCGCGCGCTTCGGGCCGCGGCTTCTGACAATGAAACTGATACGCCAATTTGAGCGCGACCTCGACCGCCGTCGCGCCGTCATCAGAATAAAACACTTTCGTCAGACCACGCGGCGCACGGCGTACCAACTCGGCCGCGAGTTGAATCGACGGCACGTTCGACAGCCCCAGCAGCGTGCTGTGAGCGACTTGGTCGAGCTGCTCGCGGATCGCCCGGTCGATCTCCGGCACGCGGTGCCCATGCACGTTGCACCACAGCGACGAAACGCCGTCGAGATAACGGCGTCCGTCGATGTCGATCAATTCAAAGCCTTCCGCGGAGGCAATGATCGGCGCGTCGTCGGCGACGAACTCGCGCATCTGACAGAATGGATGCCAGACATGAGCGTTGTCCAAATTCCGAAGCAACGCATTGGGTATTGGTCGTTGGTCATTGGTCATCGACGAATCATCAATGACCAACGCTTGATGTTCAACGAAGCGTCCCCATCACCCCAGGCGAGCGGGGCGGCGTCAGCCCCCCGGTGGCTGAGCCGATTCACAAATGACCGGGGGGCTGGCGCCGCCCCGCTCGCCTTCTGAGTTCGCTTGGCGCGCTGCTTGTGATTGCGAATCAATTTGTTCGCAAATCAAAAATCTCAATGATTGATGCTTGCGATTTTTCCAGCGGCCTGAGTAGCGTATTGCACTCACTGACCAAACTGGCTCTATTCCTTCGCCATCTCTGGCACCTGGCAACATCGCCTGACGAGTTCCTTTCCACCCTTTGGAGGCAGCCCCATGTCCCTCGCACGCTGGAACTGGTTGAACGCTTTGACTCGCCGCTTGAACGCGACTTTCACCAAAGCGCCCCCCCCTCTAAGTTCACACGCCGTCAGTCGCTTTATCATCGCGCGGGACCGGTGGAAGCCCTCGAACAACGCGTAGTGCCGACGATCATGGTCATGGGTGCGACCGCGAGCGAATCAGCGGGGTCGCTCACGTTCGTCATCATGGGAGATGGCACGAATACGTCGCCGCTCAACCTCAATTTCGCCACCGTTGATGGCACCGCGATCTCGGTCTCTGCGGGCGACGACTTCACCGCTGCGACCGGTAGCATCACTATTGCTCCCGGCGACATCTCTTCGCAGCCCGTCACCGTGTGGATCAACAACGACACAGACGATGAAGGTGGTAACGAAGAGTTCACTCTCAGCGTCACCGGCGACGAGGTTGGCAGCGCAACCGGCACCATTGAGGACGACGATGGGGCACCCACCGATCCAACGGACCCCACCGATCCAACGGACCCCACCGACCCGACTGATCCACCGACGGATCCCACCGATCCCACGGATCCCACCGATCCAACGGACCCGAATGCCGAGCCGGGTGGGGCGTATTTCATTCGTGCGGGTGAAACGCTGAACTTAAATGGGGCAATGTCAACGACGTCCGATCCATCCGATGCCGCCCTTCAATTGTTCTACGTTTGGAGTATCAACGGACGGACCATTCCTAGCCCTGTTGGAGACTCCGCAACGCCGAGCATCTCTTGGAGTACGCTTTCCGCGCCGCTCCCGCCGACTATCTTCCCTGGATATGGCCTTCAGAAAGGGGCCGTCGATAATGTGTATACGGTATCCTTGGCGGTCTCGCAAAACTCGACGCCGATCACGAACGATTTCGAAGCGACTACCGTGACGGTCTACGCCAACCTGCCTCCGACCGCAAATGCAGGTGGCCCGTATTCGATTACGCAAGGCCTTACAACCAGCATCACGCTCGACGGCTCGATGTCGTCGGACCTGGATGACACGCTGGTGAACTCCGACTTCAGTTGGGATATCGGAGATGACGGGACGATTGACTACGTCGGAAGTTCTCAGACTCTCAGTTGGTTGACTTTGTACGGTCTTGGACTCCGCGGCGGGACGACTACTCCTGTCAAGCTCATTGTCAATGACGGCATTGCAAGCGACGATGACATCGTGCAAATCACGGTAATTAACACGGTGCCAACGGCCAATGCTGAGCCGGACCTTAGTCCGGAGACGGAATACACGATTCACTCTGGAGAATCGTTGTCGCTCGATGGACGTGATTCGAAAGATCCTGACGAAGGACCAGTCGATCCACTGACGTATGATTGGGATCTAAACAACGACGGCACCTATGACGTAACTGGCGAGACGCCGACGATTGATTGGACGACGCTGTCCACCGTTTATGGCTACTCGCTGGGCGAGTCAAAAACGGTGACTTTGAAGGTTTCAGATGGCGATTTGGATGCAACGGACACTGCCACGGTGCGCATCAAGGCACCAACGATTAGCGTTTCAATCACCGCGAACATGCGAGAACACAGCAGCAGTCCCATCAACGGGACGATCACATTCACCCGGACTGGTCCGCCGACTGTCGCACTCAACGGCGTCACGATCAGTCTGGGCGGAAGCGCCACCATGGCTCCCGCTGCCAGCGCGGATTTTGCGAACATCGCGACGACGGTGGATTTTGCCGCCGGGAGTCCGACGAAAACAATTGCAGTGACCATCTTCGATGATTCGATCGTGGAGGGTTCTGAAACGGTGATCGTGGCCATTACGGGCGGGTCATCAACCACCTACGAGATTGATTCCAGCGCTGGCTCGGCGACTGGAACGATTGAAGACTTGGATAAATGGAGATGGAAGGCGTTTGAGGGAACACCAGGAAGTAACTCGCGCACAAATGACTGGGACAACGGAAGCTCGCTTGATTTCAATGGGAGCGTTTCGGCCACAAACAATTCCGTTCAAGCCTCCATGAGCGGAACATTTTTCAGCACCATGCCGGGAATGGTGGGAACGTACAACGTGAGCGGCAGTGTGAATCTCCAATTCGGGTTCGACGCTGTCACGGGGGCAATCACGCCATCCACTGGGGTTCCTGCTAACCCCTTTGATGTTCCGCAACACGGCCCGTTGAAGGGGGCGACTCCAATCGCATGGAGCATTAACGACACGGCCCACACCGCGACGGTCACTGTCAGTGGTTTAGGAGTGGTCGTTGGTGGAGCCGCGACGATCACAGCGGGGGCGGACTTTGGCGTTGTGGCGACTCTCTCGACGACAACGGCCTGGGGAAAAGCTTATGCTCTTCCCACAATCGTGATTACGCTCGGACTGGAGGTTTATGAAGCGACCCCGTAACCGACGTGCAAACCAAGTCCAAGATAATAATCCACCGACGAAATCAGTACGTCGCACGTTGGGCTTCAGGCTTTCGGCAGTTGGTTCTGTTGACAGGTGAAAGCTCTCACGGACGCGTCATCTAAAGTTGAGGTGCGGAATATGAGACGCCATTTGATTCCGAAACTGACCAAATTCCTTTGTCTGAGCATTGCTGCGATGACATCGGTTGTGGCATTCGCACAACATTCAACGAAGTCCATTACGGCTGACGGAGGGGCGTTACGACTTCTGATTCGTGAAGGCGCACCGCTGTTCCATGCTCAAAACGAATCAGTGCAAAAAGAATTGGGTGTTGATGAGGAGACCCGGCGAAAGCTCAACGAGCTTCTCCTTTCGTTTGGCAAAGAGTCCGACCAGATTCAGGCAGAGCAGGCCAAACTGTCAGGGTTGCCTGAGGGGGAACGGAGGGTAAAGAGTGACGAACTCGGCAAGCGCCGCGGACCGTTAGAATTAGAGACTTCCAAGCAATTCTACTCTCTGCTGACCGAGGAGCAGATCGTCCGCTTTCACGGGACATTTCTGCAAGCTCGAGGAGCCGAAGCTTTGTTGCGAACGGACGTGAAACGGTGGCTTGGGCTTTCCGAAAATCAAAGCAAGCAACTTGCGGACTTTGAATTGGCGTATCGCCGAGGCAAGGAAGAATTATACAAAATGAAATTAAGCGATTCGCAAGAGAACGGTCGTCGGCTACGTGGGTTGCGAGAGGACCGTGAACGAAAGGCGTTGGAAGTCCTCACTGACGAGCAACGCGAGAAACTTGCGAAGGCGAAAGGGGCACCATTCGAATTCCAACCAGTTCCACCGCTCAAACAATGATGAAACAACGGTGGAAAGATCAGACCGATTCAGTCTCTTGGTTTCCAGTCGTCATACTTAAGAACTCGCACAGCCAAACGAGCCATCGAGTGAACGGCAGCACAACGATGGATCGTCTTTGCAATGCGTCTGGTGTTGGTTCATTTGTTTCGGTGTCGCCGAGTCGCTGCTGCCATGAATCGCCAAGAGTTGTTTCGGCATCTGATTCAGCGGAACGACTATGAGTCGTATCTGGAGATTGGGTGCGAGTCGGACAAGACGTTCGGTCCTGTAAGCCTGCGGCGGAAGGTGGGGGTTGATCCGCGGCGGGGTGGGACGTTGCGGATGACGTCGGATGAGTTCTTTGCTCAGAACCACGACGCGTTTGATTTGGTGTTTATCGACGGGTTGCATCTGTGCGAGCAGGTGCTGCGGGACGTTGACAACGCCGTGCGCTGGCTGACTCCGGGTGGCTGCATCGTGCTGCATGATTGCTTGCCGACGGAACGGCTGCATCAGCTTCGCGAACAGGGACGCGGGACTCCGTGGACCGGGGATGTTTGGAAGGCGGTTGTCGAGTTGCGGCAATGGGCGGAGTACGACTTGGCGGTGCTTGGCTCGGATTGGGGATTGGGCGTGTTGTTTGTGCGGCCGAATTCGGATCGGTTGGAAGCGCCGGGCGAGTTGACCTGGAAGACCTATGCGGCGGATCGCGTGCGGTTGTTGCGGATTGTCGATGCGGTGGGGATCAAACGGTTCATCGACGGGGAAGCGGTGAAGGGCGTGGAGCCGGTGGCGGGGTTGGTTCCGATTGTTGATTCGGACGTAGCCGCACTCGCCAGAGTGCGGGGAGCCCGCGTTCTGGCGAACGCGGCTACCAACGGGAGGCGGCCGTTGACGATTGCGTTTGCTCATGCGGCGCTGGGGCAGTTTGAGCCGCTGCATCTGTTCTTGAATCAGTCGGGCTGGGCCAACTCGTTCCTGTTTTGCACCGATGGGAACTACCGGTTGAATCAGGCTCGCGTGCCGAATCTGATTCCGTACAAGCCGTATGGGAACAAGCTGTCGGAGCCGCAGTCGTTCTATCACCTTGGCCGCGTGGAAGCGGCCAATCGGCGGTCGCTGGGATTGCGGAAGGCGCTGCTCGAATTTCAGAAACGTCAGCCGATTGATCTGCTCGTCGCGCATGTCACGATGGGCAGCCCGTCGCTGCTCTTCGACGAATTCGATTTTCCGATCGTGTCGTATGTGGAGTTTCCCTCGTTCCGGCATCACGGTTGGGATGAACGCTATCCGCCCACGGAAGGCCAGCAACTGCGGGACAAGAACTTCGAGATGCTGGCGACGCACTGCGTCCTCAAGAGCGACCACACCATCGTCCCCAGCGCGTATGCTCGGAGCATGTTTCCGAGCGAGTTGCAACCGCGAATCTCAGTGCTGATGGAAGGTTTTCCGTTGAACACCGATCGCTGGTCGCAGAACGGCATTCTCCAGAAAGAGACCGGCTGGCAGTACGTCGGGTTTGCCGCGCGGGACTTGTCGAGCGCCAAGGGGTTCGAACAGTTCGTGCGGATCGCCAACCGTGTCGCGGCCGAACGTCCTCACGTCCGCTTTGTCGTGCTCGGCAGCGAGAAGGTGCCTTACGGTTACGAAGACCTGTTTCTCGATGCCAAGCTGGGGAAGGGACATGGCCAGAGCTTTCGCGATTGGGTGCTCGACAACGAGCGGGCGGATCGTTCGCGATTCCTGATTCCAGGGCTGGTCGATTACGACACGTTTTCCCGGTACGTCAACGACATCGACTTGTTTCTGTATCCCCTGCAATTTGGGAGCGGGAATTGGGGACTGTTTGAACTGCTGGGGCGAGGCAAGATCGTGATTGCCAGCGATCGCTGTTTCGTTCCGGAGGTCATCACTCACGACGTCAACGGCCTGTTGTGCGATTACGACAATCTCGACGAGTGGGTGCGTCTGACGCTGAATGCCTTGGACAATTTGGAGTCGCACCAAGCGTTGGGAGAGACGGCTCGGCGGATGTCCGGGCGGTACTCGATTGACCGTGTGGCGGCGGAATTCCTTGTCCTTTGTGAAAACCTTTGTGAACCCGCCGAGGCAAAGCCTGCTGTTTCGAGTGGGGTGATGAAAAGTAGACCGGTCACTCCGTGACCGGAACGTTCGAGTCACGGAGTGACTCGTCTACTTTATTCTGCGGGTTCACATCGTCACGCCAACATCAACGAGCGTCGCTCAAAGGTGCTGCGTTCGCGGCGAGAACGTAATCCGGTGCGAACCAGCGTTGGCGAATCGCGGTCAGCGAGGCCACGACCAGCAATCCCAGTCCGATCAGGCTGGGTGCGAGGCAGGTCCACCAGATCAATCCCAAGCAGGCCCACGCGAGATAGGGATGCCGAGCCAGCCATTCGCCCGTTTGCCAACGCAGCCAGGAGCGGAAGAGTGGGATCACCACGACGGCGGCCAGCAAGGCGATCATCCAGGTCAGCCAGCGGCGATCCAGGACGATGACCGCCAGTTGCGCGGATTGGTCGAGGTCGGCCAGCGCGGACCAGGAGTTCGGCACGTTTCGCCAAGCATCGCTGGTCCACAATTCCGGCGCTGGAAGCGGAGCGGACGCTGGCAACGTGGGAGCCAAGCGCGAACGGAGCGCCGCCGCTTCGGCCAGCAATGTCTCTAAGCGACTCTGCGCGGATTCAAAGGGCGGGTTACCCAACTGTGACACGGGTGGCAGTTTCTCGATGGCTTGGCGCGCTTCGGCCAGATCGGTCTCGGCCAATTCCCACAAGCGGCGCAGCGAGCTATTCAGCGCGGCGGAAGACGACGGCAACGCGCGGAAGATTTGATCGGCGCGGGCCAGACGCGCGTCCCAGTCCTGCACGCGTCGCGCGCCGCGCGTTGACGAGAGATCGCTGTGGCCAGAGGAAATCAAAGTCAGGTCATGACGCGGCGGACGCAGCGACGCTTCCGCCGGCATCGGCAACTGAGCGTCGCGGCGGGTGACGATGCGATCGAGTTGCGCCGCCTCGATCCGCCAATAGACCGACACCCACACCACCGCCTCATTCGGCAGGTCGTCGAGTCGTAGCCGGTGGCTGCCCTCGTTTTCAGGAGGCAATTCGCGTGAGTGATCCCCCACGAAGGCGGCGATCCAGCGGATGTTGTCGGGACGATTCAACAAGAATTCGCGCAGCCCCTGAGGTTGCAGCAACAGCCAAGTGCGGCCATGAGTGATCGCTCCATCGGCGACCCAGACGGTGGTGTCCATCCACAACAGTTTCGGTGACGGCAATTCGGCGGCCGGCGCGGGTGGCGTCAGTTCCAGGACGGCCGCGTTGGGCAAGCTCAACCATTTCGCGTTCTCCTCGGTGGGCGTGCGCGGCAACTTGTCCGGGAGCTTGGCGTCGTCGTCGAAGGGACGAGTCTCGGCGGCTGTGGCGGTCGGCAGCCAGGACCACAGTTCATCGGAGACCAGCCAATGCTGCGTCCGTTCGGTGACATCGAGCGATATCGGCGGCGTGATGCGCAACGGCGGTGAAGGCACCGTCGATGTCGCCGTGAGTTGCGATTCAAACAGCACTTCGCGCGGCCCGGCGATCTCGGGCAGCGACTGCACGGTCAGTTCGATGCCGTCTGGCAATGGGCGTCGAGCCAACTCTTTGAGCGCCGGCGACAGTTTCAATGATCCATTGGTTGCCCATGCCGTTGGCCAAAAGAGGCGTGCGGTGATTTGGCCTTCGTCCAGAAACCGCTCGACATGACGCCACGACCACGATTCCGCATCCCGCGACAACTGCGTCCAACCGACCGCGTGGCCGGCGGGTTGATGCGGTGTCAGCCGGACGTCGAGCGACATCCCTTTGGGGTCCGCGCGGAACTTGCCCAGGAACAACTCGGTTTGATCGGGGACTGGTCCGCCGGGGTCGGCCGGAGACATCGGTTGCTGTTTGTCATCGAACAATTCGACTTGCCAGCCGGGATCATGCGTCACACGCAGCGAGAACTCCGCCGGTTCCGCGTCCGCGAACCAACGTGTCGGGATCACCAGCCGACCATCGGGGGGAACGGCATCGCGACCTTGCAGGACGACGTTCTGAATTCCCGTGGTCGAATCGCGCAGAAACAGAGACAGCTTCTGATCGTGTTGCGACCAGCTTACCAATCGTTCGGCTTCGTCTTCCGTGATGGAAACGTCGTCGGCTCGGAAGTGCGGTGCGACCGTCACTTCATGTTGAAACGCCGGCGATCCGGCCGTCGCGACTTCGGCGTACAGCGCCCACTCGAACGCCTGGCGACCGATCTTCAGCAACAGTTCTTGCCGCACCTTGCGTTGTGGCGCGAGTGCCGTGACCGCGAACTCCAATTCCGTTGGCGCGAGCAGTTGCAAAGTCACTTGCGATTGCCGAGCCAAAGCCGCCGTGCCCCAACCTTTGACAAACGCGGCTTCGTTGAGCGGCGCGATCCGATCCGCATCGACTGGCGGTGGTGAGACCTTGAAACCCGGCAGCGAAGCGACGCCCAGTGCGAGTTTTTTCGTGCCAGCCACCGCGCCCTCGGCATCTATCGTCCACGGTTCCCAACGCGGATGTTCCGGCGTTCCCAACGGAGGTTGCAGGCCGGTGACATCCACCACGAACTCGCCGGATTGCGGTTCGCTGAATTCCAGAATCAATCGCTGCCGCCCGTCCGCCTGCGGTTCCTGCGACCATTGCAACAGGTGGTCCGCGGTGACATCGCCGTCGCGGAGCAGTGTGCCGCGCGGCAACAGCCAAGTGACATCCTGAAGCTCGCCCGACGAAACCGTGTAGCGCACGTGATACCGCTGCCGCAACGCGCTGGGAGTCAGCTCCGCAAAACACGACACATCCGCCTTCACATCCGGGGCGACGCGCGGCGCCGCGGTGCCGGGACGCAGCAACTCCAACGACCAATCGCTCCGCTTGCCGAGCTGCGCCGTCCAGGCACCGGCCGCCGAGTTCCCTTGTGATTCACCACGACGATTTGGCGATTCCAAATTCGCGCCCGCCACCGATTTCACCACGATGTGACTCGCCAGGACCAGCGGCACATCAAGCTTCACACGCTGTGGGTTGTCTTCCGTCTTGATCGGCGGCAACAACGAGAACACGACACGATGCGCCCGCGATAAGCTTGGCGAGCGGGGCGGCGTCAGCCCCCCGGTGGGTTGCGAACTTGTGGTTTGCGTATTGGTTGTTTGCGGATCAACCGGGGGGCTGACGCCGCCCCGCTCGCCTGTTTCTGTCTGGGCTGGCAACTCCAGCAGCAGGGCGTCGCGAGTTTCGTTGACCAATGCTGAGCGCGGTTGACCATCCACCGTGCAGGCGTTGGCTCCCGCTAGCGTCACCGTCGCGAACGGGAAGCGCAGTGTCAGTGGCTCGCGCGGATGCAATCGATGCACGAGAAACTCCGCACGCACAGAGGAGTCATTCCAATCCACTTCGTACCGCGCTGATTCGATCAAACTGACCGGCTCGGATTGTATGGCACGCCGTTCGCGCCAGAGTTGCCGCAATGCCTTGGGGACGAAGGCCAGTCGCAGCTTGTCCGACGGACGGACTTGGTCATTCTTCGCCGCGTTTGGATTGTCCACGGGAATCAAGACGTCAAACAGTTCGCCTTGCGGCGCGGCGGCGTCTCGGAGGACCGGCGGTTCCTCGGTCGCGAATGCCGACGACAGGATCAGGGCCGACACGAGCAGTGAGCTGACCACTCGTTGAAACACGACGGTCGGCTCAAATGCACCCCGCACGACGGCTGCTTGCTGATTCGCATAGCTCATCAGCATTCGACGCGGGATCAACACGGCGATCACCGCGCCGACAAAGCAGCCTCCCAGCGCTTCGGCATAGACGGGAGCCGAGAGCACCACGCCGACTCCGCACAGCCCCAACCAGAACGCCGCGATATGCACGCGCGGTTTCGCCTGCCGCACTCGCAGCAGGCAGCCCACCGACACGCTCAACAACATGCCGATCCACGCCAGGATGCGAACTTGATTGCCGCTCCAGGTCAGCCAGGTGATCTCGGTCGGTAAAGTGGCCGCGACCGCTTCACGCACGCGCCAACCTGGCGGAGCAAACAACGTGTCCGCCGTGTTCTCGTCGGCCGCTCCGGCAGCGGGTGGAATCCAGAGTTCCTCCCACGCGCGCTGGGAAAATGGATTGAACCACTGCGCCGAGTCATCGCGTCCGAGCGGTCCGAACAGCCGCCGCGACCACGGGGTCGGTTCGAGCGGTTGCAGCAATCGCAGACCGCTGGGCTCTGCGGTCAGCCGCGCGTCTGGTGGGAAGGCGAACAACCAGCGAAAGCCCAACACCGGAGCCTCGACACGCGGCACCGGAAGCGTCTGCCGATTTCGCAGAAAGTCGCGATCGGAAGGGACGCGGTATTGAATCTCCAACGTCTGCAAGCCTCCTTGCGGAATGGATGGCAATCGAAAACGCTGATGGTCCCGTTCCGGCTCGGTGCGGACGCCGTTCATTCGCACCGAAACTAATTCGGCCGGAGCCGGCAATTCAAACTCCAGCCGGCCGACGCGCGCGACTTGCGCGGCACGCAGCGAAAAGACATGCGCGTCATCGCCGTCGCCTCCCGGAAAAACCAGCGAGCGCAATTCAGCAGACGTCCAAATCAATTGCTCGGTCGCGGCCGCGCGAAACGCGGCGTCGGAAAGCTCCGAGTCCTGCGCTGGTGCGGCTCGCGTGGTCGCCAAGTCATTCGGCTGGGCGGGTGTGCTCGCGGTTTGCGCGACATCGGGAACGAACGCCGCGAGGGGACGCAGCGGAGCGTCGATTTGCGTCGCACGGCTCAGCAATGTTGTCGTAGTCCAGCGCGGCGCGTCTTCCTTCCACAGTTCAAAGTCCAGCCAGGGACTCCCCAGTCGCTTGCTCGCGGTCACCGCCGAGACGGCCTCGGCCGCCGATCCGTCCCAACGCCGGCCGGCGGGCGATTGCACGATCAACAACTGCTCGGAGTGCCGGCAGTCCAGTGGCGTCGGCAACTCGAATGAGTCCCGCTCGACCGCCAGCTCGCGCGGGCGGCGAGCCACCACATGCACGCGATGCGTGGCTGGCCCCTCCAACGGCGTGGCGAAGTCGACCACCAATGTCTGTTCGCCGGAAGCGTCCTTGACGACATCCCAGTGACGCACTTGCGAGTCGGCCGATTCCGGGAGCGAGACCACATCGAGAACTTCCCAGCCGAGAGGAATTCGGCAGCGCGCGGCGAACGCCACGCCGGAGTTCGATTGCCACAACCATTCGCTCGTCAGACGCCAGGTTGACTCGCGTGCCGTGAGTCGTTGCAGACCATGCGATGTCAGCCGAGCCTCCGGAATCGAGATGTCCAAACCCAGCGTGGCGTCCGCCAGAAACTGTGTGAAAGAGAGCCGTCGCGAGGTCGGTGAGGTCGCGTTGACTTCGGTCAGCCGTAAGCCCAGCGGACGCCAGCCGCGCCACACCAGCGGCATATCCACCGACACGTTCCAACGCCCGCTCGTGAACCAGCCGTTGACCAGCGTGATGCGCGGCAGCGAGAACGACGGCTCCCACTTCGCGGTCGCTCCACCCAGCAATTGCAATGCGCGCACTCGTCCGGTTTGTGGCTCCGGCAGCGAGACTTCCACCTGTCGCGGCTGCCCGGCCACGCGCGGAAGTTCGCGCCAATTCAACCGCGAGTCCCCGGCGAATCCGATGGTGTAAATCGACAATTCGTCCGGCACCGCGAAAGTCAGCGTGGCTTTCGGCGTGTGAAAAATCTCCGCGTTGATCTCGCATTGAACTTCGACCTCCGCCTCGCGGAGCACATACGACGATATCTGCTCGTAAACGACGACCGGCTCCGTCGGCGCGGCTACGGGCGAGTCGATGACCAGCACCTCGCAGCGCGACTGACTGCCGAGATTTACTTGCCACAACCGCCAGCCTTCCTCACCAGCGGTCAAAGGTCCGCGCAGCATCCCCGCGGCACATTTCAATGAATACTTCGCCGGCACACGCAGTTTGAGTTCCGAGACCGTCGCCGTCGCGAGTCGCAAGTCGAATTGCCAGGTCCGTTGCAGCCGTCGCCCTTGCCGCGAGAAGCGACCTTCCAATCGCCGTTCCGCCGCATCGACCAGCAACAGCGATTCGCCGGACGGAGCCGTGCCCCACACCGCGTCCCCATCCGCCCACTTCAATTCCGAGATCGGCAGGTCCAGCGGTTCGAGAGACATCAGCCGCGATTGTTTTTCGGTTCCACGCACCTCGGCCGACCAACGGCCGTCCGTCAACACGCCGCGCGCCGGATCAAAGGTCGCCGACAACGACTGCCACTCGATGTGCGCTCCGCGGCGAGCCGGACGAACCGGCTCATTCAACTCGCGCAGTTCGAGGTATTCTTCAAACGGGATCGGCTGTCGGTCGCCGTCCTTCGGCCACACTTCTGGCTTGTCGACGGGCACGAAGATGTGACGGATGCGCGGCGGAGGCTTGTCCTCGGCGTGCGTTGTTGAGCAGAGCGAGATCAGCGACAGACAGAGGAAGGCGATTGAAAATTGGAAATTGGAAATTGGAAATTGAAAATTGAAAGGCGGCGATTGCAAACTTGCGTTCCTGTCAATTTTCAATTTCCAATTTTCAATTTTCAATTTCCAATTCCCCCTCACGATCGTCCTCCTGACCCGGACGCCGAGATCGGTTCGTTCTGCAAGACCACCTGCGGAGGCGACGTCGAGGCCGAGGCCGCCATGCCCGCCGCAGCGATCCGCACGCCCGATCCGGACGCCGCATAGAAGTCGCTGGGCGACGTGAGCGTGACCAGCGGTGTCTGCGGTTCGCGGCGGCCGACGCGGTCAATGATCGCCGCGATCACGGCCATCGCGGCACCCAGAATCGCCGGTTGCAGCAGCACTTTGACTGGCTCGGAGAACCACAACGCGGTGAGAGACATCAGGAACCCGACGACCAAAAACGTCAGCACATGCCGCGTCGCAGGCAATCGAATCAGAACGAAGCCCAGCAGCAACGCCAGACCCGCGCCGCAACCCACGACCGCCGAGCGGCTCATCGTCCAAAACACCAGCGGTTGCGGAGGGCCGAAGCAACTCAACGGGTACACGCTGCCGGAGTCGCCCGCGGCCAAGGTACTGATGGGGGCCACTTCACTCCGGTTGGCAGCGGCTTCCTGGAGCACTCGCTCGATGCGGTCGTAGCCAAAATTTGGCTGGCGAGTCCACAACAACAACGACCGCTGCCAATGAAATTGAGTGGCGTAATCGCGCGGCGTCGTCAGCAGATGCTGGTCCGACGGCAGCACCACTTGCCAGATCGTTTGTGCGATCCACACCGTGCTGGCGAATTTGGGAGCCACCAACTCGTGGCGATTGCTCCAGACAAAATGCGTCGGCTGTTGCGAAACGTAATCCCACCAGAGCGTCGTCTTCGGCTTAACTTTCGTTTCCGTCGCTGCGCGAGTCGCGGTTTGCAGGAGACTCGGCTGGCGCAAACGCACCTCCGTGTCACCGGCCGAATCGACGCGTGTGACCGGCTCCACCTTCACCTCGACTCCATTCCACCACACTTGAAACTTTTGCGACGCAATTTCGGGCGGCAGCGTCAACGTGATTTCGCGCACGTCGCGGTCGAGTTCCAACAACGCTTGCGAGCGTGAGCGGCCTTCGCCGACGACCGTGCGAATCAACGCGCGATGCACCGTGAAGTCTTGCAAGACCGAATCACTGGCCGAAGCGACTTTGATCGCGATTGAGTTCTTCGCTCCGTTGGCTTTCGAGACCGAGGTCTTGTCGGGGCCGAGTTCCGGTTTCCAGGCGGGATCGTCGAGCGTGGCGGTCCACTTCTCGCCGGTCTTCCATTGAACGCGCGTGGCGGAAAATTCCTCATCGGACGATTGCAGCACGGGAATGTTGACCGGTGCCGGCTCGTCGTTGATGTCGGCGACTCGCTCCACATCGAATTCCGCGAGCACTTCAAACTTGCCAACCTGTGGCGGATTGAGCGCCAGTCGGCATTGTCGCGCTTGATCGATCTCCAACGTGTTGAACACCGGCTGCGGCAGAGGTTTCAATTGTCCCGCCGAGTCCCGCAGAGAAAATCGCACGCGATCCGAGATCGCTCGCGGCACCATCAGCCTCACTTGCGTGAGCGGCTCGAACGCCACTTCGTAACCGATGCGCTGCTTCACCGTCACGTTGCGAACTTCGAGCGTCAGTTCGCTCAAAGACTCGGTTTGAATGGACTGCTGCTGCACTTTCGCCTTCGCGGTAAATTCCGGTGACTTTTTCTCCCAGCGCCAAGCCATGACGTTGCGCGTGGATTCCAAATGATCGAGCACCTCCTCATCCGGCGTCGTCGGCCGCGCGAGCGTTTCGTCCTTCGGAGTCCATTCGACTTCCAGATTGCTGCTGGGAGCGACGACGACATTCGAGGCTCTCTGGCCGCTGGCCGCGACATGCGGTAGCGACAGATCAAAGGCGGAACCGTCCGTCGGAATCGCTCGCCGAGTGGTCAACCGGATTTCAAATTCGCCGTTTCCGCGTGTCTTGCGATCGACCAGTCGGACCCGCAATTGCGGCCCGTTCGGCGTCTCTTCGACGGCGACTTGCTCGACCACTTCAGGCGTGTCATTCGAAACGGCTTCCCAGCCTTCCGCTTTGAACCCCGGCCACGGCAGCGTCAGATCAGGCAGCGATCCGCTGAAGACACGCACGTTGAGCGTCGTTTCCAAATCGGCGCGACTCGTCGTCAACCGTAGCAGATGCGATTGCTCCGCCGAGAAGTACGGGTCGATCTTCTGCACATCGAGCACCAGGCGGAACGGCTGCTTCAAGAACCGATAGACCGTCGTGTTGCCGTTGCCGCTGGTCGGCGGACGAAAGTCGGGCACATCTCGCAATGCGTCCAATTTGTCTCGGTCCACAAAGCGGTCCTCGCCGTCGCGCTTGCGGAGATTGACTCCTTCCCAAGCGATGACCGCGACATGTCCCTTCTGTTGCCGAGCCCCCTTCTGTTGCTGAGAGTCTTCGACCTCAAAGCCTTCGATGGCCGGCAGCCGCGCGGCGTCGGCCGCGACTTTGGCCGACAAGATCCACTTCAATTCGACGGGTCCAGACATGGGACCGGTCAACGTGACCAGGACGCGGGCCGGCGAACCCGCGATGGCAGCGTACTCTTTCACGTCTTTGCCGGAGACATCGAGCAACTCGAACTCCGCCGGCAACCGCACGGTGATCTTGTCGAAGGTGCCTTGGATCGAACGCACCTGCTGAGTGGCCTCCAGCACGAAGGATTCCGCGCGCAAGTCGGCGGCGATGAACGTCAGGGCCTGCAGTTCCGGCTTCACTTCGGAAACCTCGCTGACCGGTTGCCAACTGAGATCCAGCAAACTGCCGGGTGGCCCAGCCGCTTGAATCTCCGAGCGGCCGTTCTCCAGCGATTTCGTTTTCACATTACCGCGTTCTAATCCCTTCGCGGCGACCTTCGGCAGCGGCACGATCAGTTTGATGGAACTGACGGGAGTTTCCGGCAACCGCAGCATCAACCTCCGCGCGGTTCCTTGTGGACGCAGCGGCACGGCGAGCGTCATTTTCAACTCATGGAGCCCTTTGCCGCGCAGCCAGCAGCGATAGCCCAACTCAGGATCGAACTTGTGGAACTCCGGTTCGCCGGGACCGAGGGGATGCTCAACTTTCTTCAGTAACGTCGCCTCGTTGAGTCCCAACGGCACGAGCACATCGCCATCGTCGCGATTGACGGAGATCGTCAATGTCGCGTTGAGTGTGATCGAGACTTCGTTCGTCTCGGCCGTTCCCTCGAATGACACGCTGCTGACGCTGAAGGCCGGAGCCAGCGGAGCGTTGCCGGCCTCCTGCGACTTCAGCCACTGCTCAAACTTCTCCAACGTTCTCCAATGCGGCAGCAACAGAATCTGCCCGTCTTTCCCCAGCACTTCGAAGACGTCATCCATTCCGGCCTTCAAGCCTTTCGCGGGTGTCGGCTGCGGCTTGGCTGCCGGCGATTCGCTGGGCTTGTCGCTGCTCGTTGGATTGTTCGTGGTCTGAGCAAATCCTGATGTCGCCACGACCAACACGCTCAGCGCAATCGCCATCAGGCGCGGGTTTCGGCGAACATGTTGTGCGACCAGACCGAGCATCGTTTGGCTCACTCCGCACGCAATATACTTCGCGGCCGGAAGGCTCGACAGGAGCTTCCGGTTCCGCTGCGGGTTTCGCACCTTGCGCCGTCCGCGTGATCACAACAACTGTTGCAAGGCATCGTGAATCGCCGAGCCGTTGCTGCTGAGCAAGTCGGGGATTTCGATATCGATCGGCGCGCCCTTCATGCGCGTGACTCGGCCGCCCGCCTCTTGAACCAGCAAGATGCCGGCGGCCATGTCCCACGGTTTCAAGCTGCCGGACCAAAACGCATCCATCCGACCGGCCGCAACATACGCCAAGTTCAGAGCCGCTGATCCGGTGCGCTGCACGGTCTGCACATGCGGCATCACGTTGAGCAATTGCTGGACGGCGTAATGCTCTGGACGACATGCGACCGGCAAACTCGCCACGACCATTGCATCCTGCAAAGCCGTCACGCGCGTCGGCCGGATCGGCTGCCCGTTGACGAATGCTCCGCGACCTTTGACCGCCGTGAACAACTCGTCGCGATTCGGATCATAGGTCACGGCGATCATCAACTCTTTGCCATACTCCGCGGCGATGTTGACCGCGTAATACGGGAAGCCATGCACGTAGTTCGACGTGCCATCCAATGGATCAATGACCCACCGCCAAGGCGAATCGCTGTTCGTTTCTGCCAGACCTTCCTCGCCGACGAAATTATGTGTCGGAAAGCGTCCATGAATCCGCGTGTGAATCGCATGCTGAGACGCGAAGTCCGCCTCCGTCACAAGATTGGCTCGGCTCTTTTCGGTGATCGTGAATCGCCCAGCCCAATCTTTGAGGATCGCTCCCCCCTCGCGCGCCGCGTCGATCGCGACTGGCAGCATTTCATCAGGGCTGACATCCGAGTCTGGCCACAGAGTTGGCATTTGAAGTTCCTTGAAGAGATCCGATTCCGTTCAGGACTCGAATCTTGGTGAGCGAGTAACGGCAAAGCAATCGGACCGGTTCCTAGCGAACCACAGCATCGAGCCGTTGCCGAGCGATATCAGCCCACGGGCCGCGTTGATCTTGAACCAAATACGCTTGCCAATGCGGGATCGCTTCGGCCGTTCGATTCAGGCGGTGCAACAACTCGGCTTTGTGGAAGTGAGCGTCCGGATAATCGGCATGAGATTGCAG
>CAMDEA010000083.1 GCA_945893045.1 Planctomyces sp. SH-PL62 | reverse complement strand
CGAGTCATCGAGACCCACCAGCGGTGCTTGTGGTGGGTCTCGATGACTCGACCCACCCTACGATTTGAAATTTGAAATTTGGCAGGGAGGCTTGATCGTGCAATTTGTTTCATGGCTGAAGAACTGGCCCGTGGCGGCAGGTCGCAGGAAACCAAGCACTCAAACGCGGACCGCCGCGTCAGCCGCCGAGCACTTGGAAGTGCGAACGCTGCTGGCAACCAGCGTGCTGATCGTGGCCGGCACCGAGTTGAATATCACGCTCAACACGAACGACAACGTCAGCGTCAGTTCGCTGAGCGGCAACCTGGTGGTGCAGATCGGCCCCAATGGCGGGCAGTTGCAACCGGTGGCGGTGGGTAATCTCGCGGCCAGTTCGGTGCAGTCGATCGTCATCACCGGCGGCGATGCGGAGAACACCATCGACTTGAGCGGTGTGACCTCGGCCGACTTCACCGGCTTGACGAGCATCAGCGTCAATGGCGGCAACGGCAACGACTCGATTCTGGGCAGCAATGATTTCGGCGACAGCTTGTTGGGCGGCGATGGTGCCGACACGCTCGATGGGCAAGGGGGGGCTAACGCGCTCGATGGCGGCAACGGCGCGGATGTCATTCGTGGCGGAGTCGGGATCGACATCATCAGCGGCGGCGACGGAGCGGATAACATCGACGCTGGTGACGGCGACGACAACGTCAACGCCGGCAGCGGATCGGACCTCGTCAATCTCGGCAACGGCAACGACGTCGTGAATGGCCAGAACGGCGAAGACACGATCAACGGCGGACTCGGTAACGACACCATCAACGGCGATGGCGGAGCCGACCTCATCAACGGTGATGGCGGCAACGATTCGATCATCGGCGGCGAGAAGAACGACACGATCAACGGCGGAATTGGCAACGACATCATCAGCGGCATGAGCGGCAATGATTCCATCGACGGTGGAACCGGTAGCGACACTCTCATCGGTGACAGCGGAGCCGACCGATTGTTGGGCGGCGACGACGACGATACGGTGAACGGCGGCAGCGGCAACGACACCATCGAAGGGGGCAACGGCAGCGACCGACTGCTTGGTGGTTCGAACGATGACACGATCTACGACGATTTCGAGACCGACCCGAACAGCAATTCCGGAGCGGACACGTTGCTCGGCCAGAGCGGCGATGATTCGCTGTTCGGCTTCGGTGGGCCGGACTCGATGGACGGCGGTGCCGGAAACGATCTGGTGCGGTCGTTGGTCGTGACGGCTCCCGTTTTACCAACCTTCAATGTCGATTCGGTGACGCTGGGCGTGGAAGGTGATGCGGGCACGCAAACCGTGACTTTCACCGTCACGCTGTCGCAACCTGCCACCGCCGCCGTGCAAGTGGACTTCGCCACGGCGGATGGTCCCGCGATCTCCCCGGCCGACTACGTCGCGACCAACGGAACGCTGATGTTCGCCCCAGGCCAGACCACGGCGACGTTTAACGTCACGGTCAATGGCGACGTGTTGATCGAAGGCAACGAGTTCTTCCTGGTCAATCTGACCAATCCGGTCGGTGCCGCGGTCATCGGAGTCCCGCAAGGATTCTGCCTGATCACCGACGACGATCCTTTGCGGCTGTTCTCAGTCTTCACGGGGTCGAACACGATCAACGAGATCGACCTGAACACCGGCGCGGTCCTGAATTCGTTTCCGACACCCGTTGCCAGCACAGGCGGTCCCGATGGTCTGGCCTACGATGGAACGAGCATTTTCTTCCTGGCCGGCAATCGCACGATCTTTGAACTCGATCCCAATACGGGGGCGATCATCGACCAAGATACGTTTACGGCTGGTTCTGGGTCGTTCGGCGGAATCGCCACCTTGAATGGCATCGTCTTCATCCAGGATTTCGGAGCCAGCGATATCTTCATCTTCGACACGGTCACGGACACCATCACGACGAGTTTGGACATCGACGGAATTAACCCTGGAATGACCATCATCGGCGGCCTGGGTGCAGTCAGCGGCGGCGGCGGGCCGGATCGCTTGGTGGCCACGTTGAATTTTCAAAATCAGGTCTTTGAAATTGATCCGGTCACTGGGGTGATCACCAGCTCGTTCGTTCCAGTCGGTCCCGGCGGGCAGTACTTCGGGATCGCCGGTATCAACGGGGAAATCTATCTGGGTTCGAGCGGCTCCGGTGTGATCGATGTCTTCACGCGGTCAGGAGCGCTGATTCGGTCCTTCACGGCTCCGGGCAGTATCACCGCATTGGGTGGTGACGGCATCGTCAACAATGCCGTACCGCCGCCGCCACCACCACCGCCGCCACCTCCGCCAGCACCACCCGGTCCGCAGGCGGACACGCTCTTGGGCACCGACGGCGACGACACGCTGATCGCCACTCAGTTCGACGACGTGCTCAACGGCGGCGGAGGGAACGATTTCATCGACGCCGGCGAAGGGAACGACAGCGTGCTGGGCGGGTCGGGCAACGACACGATTTTTGGAAACCTGGGTGACGACACGCTCAACGGCCAAGGTGGCATGGATGTCATCGACGGTGGCGGCGGAGACGACACGATCGCCTGGGACGGAGCCGCCGGCGGAAACGATACGATCACAGACCTCACCGGGGACAACACGCTGCTCGTCAACGGCACCGGTGCCGCCAACACCTTCAGCGTCAGCAAGAACGTTGACGATCGGTTGGTCATCACCGAGTCCGGCAAGTCCGTGACCGTCGGCCCGAATTTCAATCGTGTCGCGATCAACGGCAACAACGGCAACGACATCATCACGATCGCCAACCTGGAAGATGTCGCCGGTGTGCAGCTCGAAGTCCTCGGTGGCAACGGGAACGACGTGATCAGCGCGGTTGGAGTCTTGACCGGCAACGTGCGACTGGGACTAAGCGGTGATGCCGGCAACGACACCATCGTGGGCAGCGAAGATGGCGACACGATCAGCGGCGGCGACGGCAACGACCGGCTGAACGGTCGCGGCGGCAACGACACCATCATCGGCGGCGACGGCAACGACAACGTCTTCGGCGACGCGGGTGACGACAGCATTCAAGGCAACGCCGGCGATGACAGCCTCCGTGGCAACGATGGCAACGACAGCGTCGATGGCGGCGATGGCTTCGACGTGCTGCTCGGCCAGAACGGTGATGACTCGCTGCTGGGTGGAGCGGGCGACGACAGCTTGGATGGCAGCATCGGAGCAGACACGCTGCTGGGCGATCTGGGTTTCGACACGCTGACCGGCGGCGATGGCAACGACTCGCTCGACGGCGGACGCAGCGATGACTTGATCACCGCGGGGACAGGCAATGACTTCATCCGTGGCGATCACGGCAACGACGCGATTGACGCGGGCGACGGCGACGACACGGTCATCGCGGGGGACGGCAACGACACGGTCATCGGTGGACTCGGTAACGATCAGATCAACGGCTCGGACGGCGACGATAACATCAACAGCGGCAGCGGCAACGACACCGTTCTGGGTGGCGACGGTGCCGACATCCTGGCCGGTGGTGGTGGAACCGATGTGATCCTCGGCGGCGACGGCGACGATACCATCAACGGCCAAGGAGGCAGCGACACGATCGCCGGCAATCAAGGCGTGGACACGATTGCCGACCCGTCCAACGAGATCAACGAAGCGTTTACCCTCAGCAGTGAGCTGCTGACGGCGCTGGAAGCGATTTGAAGAAGGTGCATGAATTGGAAATTGAGAATTGGAAATTGAAAAATGCAAAATGAAAGGCAGAACGCTGTCTCCTCATTTTGCATTTTTCAATTTCCAATTCTCATTTTTCAATGACCCCGCTTCATTTCCCTCCCGCCCCGTACACGACGCCCGCCGTCTTCGTCTTGCGGCGATAAACCTTGTCGCCGTTCGTGACGTAGAGGTCACTCAACCCCGGTCCGCCGAAGCAGGCGTTCGAGAGCGACTTGCCACTCTGCGGCTTGTGAATCGCGCCTCCCAGGCGGCCGGTCGGATCGAACATCTGCAAGCCGGCCGCCGTCGTCACATACAAGCGGCCGTCTTTGTCGATCGTCATACCGTCTGAACCAGGTTTGTCTCGCCCCGGCGGCAGCATGAGCGGGCCGTAGTATTTGTCTTTGGCCGAGAGACTGCCGTCTGCCTCGACCTTGAACGCCCACAAGTGCGGGATGTCTCCGTCGGTGACGACCAGCGTCGATTCATCGCGCCACAGGATGATGCCGTTGGGGCGAAAACCACTCGCGACGATCTTCTTTTCGCCCTTCAGCGTGACCAGCCAGACCCGTTGATTCGGCGGATCGGTCACGAAGATCCGGCCGTCCGAACCGACCACGAGATCATTGCTGTCGATGTCCTCGGCAATCGTGTGCGGCTGACCGGCCGCGTCGTAAGCCACGATCTTCCGCTCGCCGTTGCGACAGCCATACAGCCGACCGTCCGGCCCGAACATCAACCCGTTGGTCTTCGCCGTGTTCTCCGCGAAGACGCTCACTTTGCCGTCGAGAGTAATCTTGTGAATGCGGTTGTTCGGGATATCGGTGAAGAAGACGTTCCCCTCCTTGTCCGCTGCCGGCCCTTCCGTGAAGCCGTGCCCCTCGCTGAGCAACTGCCAGCCTTCGCGGTCAATCAACACCTGCGACAACGGCATGTCTTGAGCCGTCGCTAATGCGGTCATTCCGGATAACGCCAACAAGCAGACCATGAGCATTCGCATGAGATGTAAACTCCGGTGAAAAGTAGGTCAGCCTTTCTAGGCTGACCCGATCAACGATTGACGTGGTTTTGCCAATTCGGGTCAGGCTGGAAAGCCTGACCTACCGCCACAGCCAGCGCAGCGAATCGGGCAGGATCGCTCCGCCGTGTTTGCCGTTGTGGCCGCCGTCGCCGAACTCGAACTTGTAGTCGTAGCCTTTGAACTTCAGCGCCGCCGCCATCTCTTGGTTCGCCAGCGGCCAGTTGCCGTGCAGGTTGTCGAGGTCTCCCGATCCATCTTGCAGGAAGATCCGCAGCGGCTTGTTCTCCGTCTTGCGAATCACCGCATGGATGACGTGCCCGCCGCGAATGTTCGTGAAGCTGCCGACATGGCTGAGCACTTTGCGAAACTGATCCGGCCGCTCCCAGGCGACGGTGAAGGCGCAGATGCCGCCCGAACTGATGCCGCAGATCGCCCGCTGATTCGGATCGTCGGTCAGCTTGAGCTGATGCTCCTTCGCGACCATCGGCAGAATCTCTTCCAGCAAGAACCGAGTGTATTGATCCCCCAGCGAGTCGTATTCAAAGCTGCGATTATTGCGAGCCTGCTCACCCTGCTTCGCGGCGGGAATCACACCGGGATTCAGAAAGATGCCGATCGTCACCGGCATCTGCTTCTTGTGGATCAGGTTGTCGAACACCACCGGCACGCGGAACTGACCCGTTTTGTTGACGTAGCTGCCGCCATCCTGAAACACCATCACCGCCGCCGGAGACGAACCGTCGTACTGCGCCGGGATGTAAATCGAATAATTGCGGACGGCTCCCGGAAAGACTTTTTCGCTCGTGTGCTTGCCTTCCACGATTTTGCCTTGCGGGACACCTTCCTGGACCATCGAGTCCGGTCCCAGTTGATAATCGTCCGCCGCAAACACCGCGTGCGGTAACGCCGTGAACAACGCACAGGCCACAGCCAACCGAATCAGACGCATCGTTTTCATGAGCGACTCCAAAAGTTGAGTTTGAGATCTCGCCAAGTCATTCACAGTTTGACGTGCGCCGCGCTCAGCAACAACTCGTGAGACCAACAGGCGAGCGGGGCTGACGCCGTCCCGCTCGCCTGTCTCATTCAGAGTTCGCACCTGCGCTGCCAGAGTCCACGATGAATGGGGAGTCCCGCAGTGCGGCGAGTACGTTCAAAGCTCGTCTGATAGTCGAGGTCATTGGCTGCGACACGCTCGGCCGGCGTCGGCAGGTTCTCAAAGAGCGGATGATGTTCCAACAGCGCTGCGACAATCTCGAAATAGTCTTCCACGTCGGTCCATACATGAAGCGATCCGCCGGGGACGAGCACGCGAGCGACTCGATCGGCAAAGAGGTCCGTGAAGAGTCGCCGGCGGCGATGCTTGCGCTTCCACCACGGGTCCGGGAAGTAAACATGCACCGCCGAAAGCGAGGCCGGGCGGATCAGGCGGTCGAGCAGATAATTCGCGTCGCCACCAATCACGCGAGCATTCGGCTGATTGCGTTTGACCAGTCGCTTCGCACCCCGTCGGCCTTCTGTGAAATCGAGTTCCACGCCCAGAAAGTTCCGCTCCGGTTGCGTCGTGCTGGCGTTGAACAGGAACATCCCGCGTCCGCAGCCGACATCGAGTTCGACCGGATTCGCATTGCCGAACAGCTTGGTCCAATCCAAGAGACCATCCGCCGCGACGTAGGACAAAACATCGTCGAAGCAGAGGAAGTGCGGACGGAGATCGACGACTTCAGGCATGGGAGAGTTAGCTCGGCTCACTCTTCTGTCCGCGGTGGATCGGCACGCCGATCATGCTGCCGCTGAAAACCATCTTGCCGTCCACGAAGCCTTGAAAGTCGTACTCGGACAGCCGGTTCGCCCGGATCTTGGTGACCACAGCGGCCAAGACCAAACGGCAATTCGGATACACCGGCGCACGAAAACGAACCTCGCTCATGCCGCCGAAGCCGAGGTAATCGCCTCCCAGAATTTTGTACTTGCGAGCATAAAATCCGGCGAGCTGCGCGGCGGCTTCGCACAAGATGACACCCGGCATCAACGGATAATCCGGCATGTGGCCGCGAATCCAAAATTCGTGATCGGTCACGTCCTTGTACCCGACCACCAGATGCTTGCTGGTGTCCACATGCACGACGGCCGTGAGCTGTTCCATCTCGAAGCGCTGCGGATTGACCTCGCGCACGGCTTCCAGGTCGAACAGAGGATGCTCGAAATCGAACTGCGAAAAATCGACAAGTTGCTGAGGCATGGGGGATCGCGGGGGGAAGTGGGTTGTCGGGATAAAGAATTGCAAATTGAGAATTGCAAATTGCAAATTTCAAAATGCCGGACAAGGGGGATCAACTGCGAATCACGACTCCAGCAAGTTCCGAATTTGGGTCAGTTCTGTCAGGAGTCGATCGGGACGGAGTTCGGAGGTCAGGAGTTCTGCGGCCGGTGCCTGGACGCTGTGCTTGTCTCCGGCAAACAGAGCAGTGCGGAAGCCGATCTGTTTGGCAACGGTCAGGTCGTCGGGCCAACGGTTGCTGACATACAAGACTTCGGACGGCTCGATGTCTTGCCGAGCAAACGCCTCGGCGGCGGTGTTGAACAATGTTCGCGACGGCTTTCGCACACCCACGTCGTGCGACAGGATGATGCAGCCGGCCGCGAACAGTTGATTCAGCGGCGGCAATTTAGTGGTGGCTTGGAACGCTCGCAACAACTGCGTCAGCGTGAAGGACTGCCCGTCCGCCAGCAGTCCTTGAGCGAAGCCGGCCTCAGCCACGGCTTTGACGACATTCGCCCCCTTGTCCATCGCGGTGACTCCGGCCAGGCAGGAATGAAAAAAGAACGCGACTTTTTCGGCGTACTCGTCGGCGTCGCCGTAGAACTCGGCGTCGTATTCATACTCCTTCTGCTCCAGCCGCGAGATCAGCTTGCGCCACAGTTTGGGCGAATCGACTTGGCCCAGATCGCCCTTCCTGGCCGGCACCGTGAGCTGCATTTCCGCCAAGACGTCCTTGTATTGTGGGAAGAGCTGCACCCAAGGCTCGCCCGGTTTGCGGCTCATGCTTTGCCACATGTTGAACTCTTTGATTGTCTTCTCCAGCGCGACCTGCATCCGCAGTTCCTGAGTCGGCAGCAGCAACAGATCACCGTCCGTGATCCGCAGCAGGGTGCCGTACACATTCCACGTCACCGCTTTGATCCCCGGCAGCGGCTTGATCGACGGGATCGCCTTGCGAGGAACGCTTGGCGGGGCGGCAGGCCAGATGAGATCGTCTCGGTGGGCGAGCCACTCGGCATATTCCATCAACGTCTTCGACATGGCGGGCATGTATCGGACGGGTCGCGAAGACGTCAACCCAACGGCGTGGAGCTGGGGTCAGGCGTTCAAAATTCAAAATTGCCTCAGCAATTTTGAATTTTGAACGCCCGACCCTTATCCCCTACATGTTGCCTGGAATCAGAAATGAGTAGCCTGCGAAAGCGTGACACAGGCGAGCGGGGCGGCGTCAATGTAGTAGGCACATTCCAACGTGCGTGCCATTGGGCTGACGCCGCCCCGCTCGCCGGAACACTCTTGGATCACGAAAGGGTTCCCCAATGAAACTGCCTGTCGTTGCCCTCTTCCTTTTTGCGAGCCTCTCCAACTTGGCGTTGGCGCAGACCGAGCCGCTCAAGCCGCGTGAATTTTCAACGCTGGTCGCGCACTGGGCGGAGTACGCCGATCCAGAATATCTGCCGTTTCTCACAGAGGCTCGGCCGGACATCGCGCAGGTCGGCTTCTACGGAGCGCACTTTTGGAGCCTGGCGCACACGCCCCACGGCAAGGGATACCCGGCTCACTTTCCGGTCGTCGGGTTGAACGAGAATCGCGAATGGCTGAAGAACCTCAATCGCGAGATTCATCAGCGCGGCATCAAGGTCGTCGGGCACATGAACGTGAAGTTCCTCGTCGGCGATCCCAACAGCCCGCCGATTCCAGAAGCCAAGAACAAGCCGGCCGAACCAGGCGGGCCACGTGGCTTCTTCAAGTTCTATCGCGAACTTTGGGACGAGAAGTTACTCGGCCCCAAGCCGGTCGCTGATCCGATGGAGTTGCTGGAAATCGACGCTGAAGGGAAGCCGATCACCAACAACAACTACAGCATCGGAGGCATGAAGGAGTATTGGGCGTGCCTCAACAACCCGCACTGGCGGACGGTCCTGAAGGCGTGGACCAAGCACGGCATCCAGCAAGGCTGCGACGGATTCATGATCAACTATTTCTATCGGCACGACTGCCACTGCTCGCACTGCGTCGCCGAGTTCAAGAAGTATCTCGGCGAGCGATTCACGGCCGAAGATTTGAAATCCAAATTTGAAATCGCGGATTTGAAATCGCATCGCTTCACCGAGATCGTCAGTTGGCACAAGCCGGACGAATCGACGCCGCTGCGGCGCGAGATGCTCCGATTCTCGCAGGTCGCCAACAAGCAGGCGTTCGACGACGTCTTCGTGAAGTACGGCCGCTCGCTCAAACCGGACTTGCTGGTCGGGCAGTGGAATCACCTCGGCAACTTCAACCAACTCAACGGCGATGAGCGGTGTCTGCTGCCTGGCGATCTGTGGGGCCGGGACGAAAGCTATCTCTGGTACAGCACCGGAGCCGCGGCGCATTACACCGACTTGGCTGAAGGGATGCTCGGCGAAGGGACATTGCAGGCGCGGTACATTCGCGGCATGTTCGGCAACAAGCCGTTCACGCTCGGCAAGTACGAAAGCACGCGTACCCGCGTTGCGATCTCCGAACTGGCCGCGAACTGCGGTGCTCCGATGGGTTTTTATACTCGCTTCAAAGACCCGCAGGCTCGGACGGAGATTGCTCGCTATTACCAATTCCTCAAACGGCACGACGACCTGTTTCGCTGGCACCAGCCACAGCACGAAAGCCTGCTGCTGTTCCCACGCAAAGCCACCCACAACGGCGACCTCAAGCCACTGGCTCGGTTCCGAGAAGTCGGGGGCCGGCTGTTGGACGATCACGTTCTGTTCGACATCAAACCGGATGACAGCGTCGCACCGGAGATCGCCGCACGATATCGGCAAGTCGTGAATCTCGACGCCGAGACTCCGCTGCCGGATCTGCTCGCCGACCGCAGTCACATCGGAGCGCCCAAGACGGTTCGAGCGTCGCTGTCGAAACATCCGCAACGCAACGAACTCGCGCTGCACCTGGTCAACTACAACCGCACTGAACCCAAGGAAAAGCACAGTGCCGGCCGAGGCATCCAAGACGAGCAGCCCATTCCCGTCGAGGAAGTTCGCGTCGATCTGCGCTTGCCCGACGGTGTGACAGTCAGCGCGGCGGAATTTCTCACGCCTGAGCAGCCGGAACCGACCAAGCTGACCTGCGACGTTTCCGGCGGCCGTGTCCGATTCGTCGTGCCGAAGTTCCTGGTCTACGGCGTCGTTCGGCTGCGATAGCGCGTTGTCAGCGCTTTCGACAGCACATCCGTTCTTTGATCATCAAGGCCAGTTATGCAACATCTCTGTTTGGGAACGCACGACGCACTTCGCGCTGGCAACGGTTTCACACCACGCCCCCATCGACCTCGTGTCGATGGAGCGAACGATGGAGAGCTAAATCAGCCGCACGCCAAGTTTTTGTCAGACCCCATCCGCCTCGTGCGGATGGTGAATCAGATTCGTCGGCATTGCTCACCCAATGATCTCTTTCACCATCCGCACAAGGCGGATGGGGTCTCAGAAAAAGACTGGAGCGATGGCGTTGCTAGCACGCCATCGGTCGCTCCATCCAGGCAAGCTGGATGGGGGCGGGACAATTCGCAAACTGTGCCGTGCGTCCTCTTTTTGGTGCTGCTTGTCAGCGCCAGCCATTTCGCCCTTGCGGCCGACAAGCCGCTGGTCGTCATCAGCGACGATGCTCGGCGCGTTCACTCCGCCGGCTTTGTGTTCGACGGGCACAACGACTTGCCGTGGGAAGTGCGGCAGAAGGCGGGCGGGACGTTCGACAAGGCGGACATCGCGGTGGGGGTGCCGAGATTTCAAACCGATATCCCCCGTCTGCGAGTCGGCAACGTCGGCGCACAATACTGGGCGGCGTATGTCCCGGCCGAGACCTCGAAAGAGAATCGCGCCTTCACGATGACGCTCGAACAAATCGCGATCATCCAGGCGCTGGTCAAGCGGTATCCCGAAGTCTTCGAGTTCGCTAAGTCTGCTGACGATGTCGTGCGAATTCAGAAGGCTGGCAAGATTGCGTCACTGATCGGCGTTGAAGGGGGCCACTCGATTGAGAACTCGCTCGACAAGCTGCGACGGTTGAGAGAACTCGGCGTCGGTTACATGACGCTGACGCATTCTGACACGCTGGCTTGGGCAGACTCGGCGACTGATGAAGCGAAGCATGGCGGACTGACGAAATTCGGCGAGGAAGTCGTTCGAGAGATGAACCGGCTGGGCATGTTGGTCGATCTCTCGCACGTCTCGCCCGACACGATGCGCGACGCGCTGGCCGTCAGTAAAGCTCCGGTCATCTTCTCACACTCGTCCGCGCGAGCCATCGCCGATCATCCGCGCAACGTGCCGGACGACCTCTTGAAGCTGACGGCCAAGAACGGCGGCGTGGTGATGGTCAATTTCTACTCCGGCTTCATCCATCCGGAATCGGCCCGGCGGCGAGCGAACATGTTCGAGGTCTCGCGCGAACTGCACCGCAAGTTTCCCGCCGAGAAAGATTTTCAAGCGGCCCGCAAACGCTGGATCGCCGACAACCCCATCGAATCCGGCGATATCTACGACGTGGCCGATCACATCGAGCACATCATCAAAGTCGCGGGCATCGACCACGTCGGGCTCGGTTCCGACTTCGACGGCATCGACAAAGCTCCCAAGCAATTGGAAGACGTCTCGAAGTACCCGGTCATCACGCAGGTACTGCTGACGCGCGGCTACTCGGCGTCGCAGATTCATCAACTGATGAGCGGCAACATTCTGCGCGTGATGCGACGCTCAGAAGCAGTGGCTCGCGATTTGGCGAAGGAGTGAGGTCGCGTCGATGCTCGTCAAATCTCCTTCCGATTCCGTTTCGCGGCGGGAACGATGGTTAAACGCCAGCCCCGCCGTTCTCGGACTGTTGCTGTGGTCGCTAATCGTCCTGGTCCCCGACGGACTATTGTTGTTTCTGACCGCGAAGAATGTGGTGGCTCAGTGGTATCCGAGCGTGCCGGGCGAAATCACTCACAGTGCCGAGCAGCGTGAAGTCAGCGAGTCGTTCGATGCGAAAGTCCGCTTTCGTTATGTGGTCAACGGCCAGGAACTCACGGGCCAGCGACTGCACTTCTTGAATCTGCGCGATACCAGCCAGCCGTCGAAAGCGCAACGGACTTTGGCGCGCTATCCCGTCGGGCAACGAGTGGACGTCATCTACAACCCGAACGATCCGAGCGACTCGGCACTGGACCGAACACTCAATGGGATGCCGCTGTCCTTCGTCCTGTTTTTGCTGCCGTTCAACCTGCTGATGGTGGCCGGCTGGGGGTGGGTCTCGCGGCGAGTCCGCGGCCTGCGGTCATTGCCCCTGCGCCGCGACGGAGACCGCTGGTGTGTCCTGCCGACGAACGGACAGCCGTGGGTGGTCGCGCTGACCATCGCCGGACTGATGAGCATTGTGTCGATTTTCGTGGTCGGTGTTGGCGGCTGGTCCGATCACTTGAGCGTGATGATCGCCGTCTGGATCGTGGTGCTCGGCCTCAGCGGCTTGGCGTACTGGCACACACGGACGCTGGTGCTGCGCGAGAAACCGGTGCTGATGTTAAATGATGGATTGGCAACAGTGACGTGGCCGCCGTCAGCCGACACGCTTGTGCTTTCCATCGCACGCTCGCGCTTGCTGGCAATTGAAATGATGGATGATCAGCAGAGCGGCGGGGCTGACGTTTCTAGTCGGAGCTATTCGATTCTGCTGCGATTCACCGGCGATGACGGTCAGCCCACGCAACGAGTCGCGTTCCAAACGACCAACAGCCTCGAAGCGACTTCGATGCTGGAATGGCTGGAACAATGGACGGGGCTCCCCGTGGGGCAGGTTTCCAACCTGCCCATCCAACACTGACGTGCTCGCCTGTCATTGCACGGGTTGCGGTAGTTCAAAGACGGGAATTGACGCTGGCCGCGCCGGACCAAGCACATCTTGGCCGACCGCTCTGGAAAGCTCGGCCGCGCGGCGATGGAAATCGGTGACGGCCATTTGATACTTCTCACGCAGGTCGAGGAGTTGTCTTTGCGCTTCGATCAGCCGCAGGAAATCGACCGTTCCCGCTTCGTAGCCGGATTGAGCCGCCTGCAGATTGTCTTGCGCGGCGGGCAGGATTTTGGACTCGAAGACGGCGACCTTGCGGCGGCTCCCCTGCACGCGAGCGTAGGCCGACTGCACCTCGCCGCGAATCGTGTCGGCGGCCTGATCGTAGTCCGCCTGCATCTTGTGGACGCGCCACATCGCCTCTTGCACGGCGGCATGACGCTTTGATTGATTCAGCGGCACGTTCATGTTCAAGCCGATCTGCGGTCGCTGTTCGAGATCAGTCCAGAAACGGTCATAGCGCGCCATGACCTCGAAGTCGGGATAAAACTCTTTGCAGGCCAGGGCAACGGCGGACTGTTCGGACTGCACGCGAGCAGCCGTTGCTTGCAGTTCCGGACGATTGCCGACCGCCCATTCTCGCAGCCCCGCGACGGGCGGGAGTTCTTCCACGACGGCCAGTTTCCGTGGCGGCGGAGGCAGCGGATGATCGGGGCGGCGGTGCAACAGCGTGTTGATCCGCGCGATCGCGACGATCTGCTCTTGGGTCAGGTCGATCTGCCGTTGCTCGAATTGAGCCAGCTCGACGTCCGCTTGCAGCACGTCTTGCTGCGAGACTTGATTGGCCTCGTACTTGGACCGCGCGACATCCCGGAATCGGCTGATCGCTTCGCGGCTGCTGGCGTTCAGTTCGCGCTCACGCTGATTGAGATAGAAATCGAAGTAGGCCATCCGCGCCGCTTCGGTGAGTCGCAATTGAACCTCACCGGCATCGAACGACGCCGCGGACGCTTCCCAGTTCGCTTGATTGCCTCGCAGTTCGCGCTTGCCCGACCAGGGAATCTTCTGAGCGACTCCGAGGTAGTACGACCCTTGCACGTTAGAGGCCGCGTTCCAGGACTTCGGCGCGTACATCGACTGAAACATCGGATCGTCGAGCGCGATCGCCTGCGGGTACTTGTTCGCCGCCGCGTTCCACGCCGCCAGCGCTGCCTGCAACGAGGGATTACGCGCCTTCACAGCCGCCACCAATTCGTCGAGCGGTAATTCGTCGTGTCCGGCGAATGGGTCATCGGCATCGTTGGTGAGTGATCGTTCTGGCGTCTCCTCAAACGCTGCCGGTACGACGTGGGGCAGGTTTTCAACCTGCCCGTCATTGTCTTTCGACGTCATGTGCGACGCGGCCGTCGAGCGCGGCACTGGCAGGTTGAAAACCTGCCCCACGTTTGGTGTGCGGCATCCGGCCGACATGAGGGTCAGCGCGACACCGACACTCAGAATGCGAGTAAAAAACATGACGGCCTCCGGTGCAGACGATCGCTGACCTGACTCCGGTGGCATCGTGACGGGCTGGCGGGTTAGCGATTCGGCCAGTTCAGTTCGCTCAAGAATGACCTGTCCTCAGCATCGGCTATACGCCGTGGGACTTTTCAGTATTCCCGGATTTCACGAAAGAGGTGCCCCAAATTGCCAAGCTCATCAGAAGGCTCACGATGACACGGTCCACGACGGCCGAGTTCAGAAACGCTCAACATCGCGAAGTTTTTCAAGATGAATGGAATCCCTTACTCTCTGAGACCGGCGATCAATTTCAACTTTTCTCAAAGAGTCACGGTTCAAGATCAGCGTCAGACCGAGTAACGTCTTCCTGTGAAGTCCGAATGATGAATGGAAACAATTGCCGCCAATGGAGGGTGGACCGATGGGTCAGTCAGGCGAAACGCACCCTGTGACTTCACTCGTGGAGCGGTGTGGCAGCGTTGAATCTTTATTCCGTGAATCTGCACCGACGTTTGGCAAGGAATGCCCTTTGACGGACTCCACTGATTCCACGGCAGCGTCCCCCATCAACGGCGACCCACCGATGGCAGGGACTTTTCGCTATCGCTGCCGGATGCATCTCACGTTGGCCGTGCTGCTGGTGGCTTGGATCGGATCTGGCTTCTCTCCTACGTTCGTGCAGCCCGGATCGTTGTCGGCGGTCATCGCGGACTACATCGGCTGGCTGATGTTTATCAGCGGACTCTGTCTGCGATTCTGGGCGACATGGTTCATCGGCGGGCGGAAATCCACCGAAGTCATCTGCTATGGACCTTACAGCCTGACTCGAAATCCGCTGTATTTTGGCACTTTCATGATGATCCTGTCGCTGGCCTGCTTGCTGAAGAGCCCCACATTCGCGGTCGCCACAATGATCGTGATCGCGTACTACTGCGTCGCCGTGGTTCCACTGGAAGAGCGGCTGCTGCGATATTTTTTTGGCATCCAGTACGCCAACTACTGCGAGAGCGTTCCGCGTTGGCTTCCACGATGGGGCACCGCGTATTCACCGCCAGTGTCTGTGATCTCTCGCCCAATGCGAAATGAACTGCGTCGAGCTCTCTGGTGGTTGCCGCTTCCCTTGCTGGCCGAAATCCACGCGTACTGCCGCAACTTGTCCGACTGGCCGCACTGGCTGAACTGGCCTTGAGCTTCGCTCGGTCGTTTGGTCAGCCGACGAGTTCGCGAATCGGTTCGCCATGTTCCAAGATCGGTAACGGCCGGCCGGTGTGGTCGAGGAACTCGCGGTGTTGATCGACGCAGAGGAACCCATAGACGGTCGCCATCAAGTCGCTCGGACGCAGCGGCCGGTCTTTGGGAGTCTCGCCCTTTGAAGTTGTTGAGCCGATGACCTGTCCCATGCGCATCCCGCCGCCGGAGACCAGAATCGACATCGCCGAGGGCCAGTGGTCGCGGCCTGGCTGCATCACTCCGCTGCCCGTGCCGACTTGGCTGTTGATGCGCGGAGTCCGTCCGAATTCGCCGGTGACGATCAGCAACACACGCTTTTCGAGACCGCGCTCGTAGATGTCCTGCACCAGCGCGGAGACCCCTTGGTCGAACCACGGTAGCCGCCCCTGCATCGCATTGAAGATGTGGAAGTTGACCGCGTGATCGTCCCAGTTGCCGAGCGTTCGTCCCGCCGCGTCTTCAAACTCGCGGCCTTCGACATGCACGAATCCAACTCCCGATTCGACCAACCGCCGAGCGAGAAACAAACTCTGGCCGAACTGACTGCGGCCATACCGATCCCGCACGCGCGGATCGACGCGGCTGAGATCGAACGCGCTGCGCGCCGCATCACCCGTCAGCAATCGCACCGCCTCTTGCTGGTAGCTATCCATCGCTTCCATTTGGCCGCGACCATCGGCTTCGCGGCGAATGCGATCGAAGCCGCGCATCAAAGTCAGCCGGTTCTGCATCGCGTCGATCCGCTCGGCCGGCAGACTGATGTTCGGCACCTGAAACGTCGGGCTGTTCGGATTCGCCTGCACCTGGAACGGTTCAAACTTCGAGCCGAAATACCCCGGCCCCGCGAACTCCTGCCGATGCGGCACCGCCACATAACTCGGCAACCCATCGCGCCCATTCGGCTTCACTCGTTTGTAGATCGCCCCTGCATCCGGGAACTGATTGGGGATCGTGAACCCCGGCTGCCTCACGAACGGCGTGCGCCGGCCCGACAACATGATCTGCGCTCCGTCATCGTGACAGACACAATCGTGGCTGCACGACCGAATCAACGTGAACTTGTCGGCAACGCGCGCGTGATGCGGCAGTAGCTCGCAAATCTCCATCCCCGACACGTTGGTAGCGATCGGCTTGAACGGCCCGCGAATTTCGTCGGGAGCTTCCGTTTTTAAGTCATACGTTTCCAAATGACTTGGACCACCATGCAAATACACGAAAATGCAAGACGTCTCTGTGCTCTGCCTCACCCCTTCCGCCGCGCGAGCGTGCAACTGCGACCACGCGCTCAATCCCAATCCCGATATGCCGAGCAATCCGGCTCGCAAAAAGTTGCGGCGTCCCAGCGGACCAGGGCAGAAAAGCGATTCGCGCTTGGGCATGTGTGGTTTCCAGCTTCGGTAATTCGTATCAAACCGATGCCGATCGCTCACACAAAAAGATCGGCGACGGAAAGCTTGATCTCGCGCTGTCTCGGAATCTTCAGCGTGATCTTGTGGCGCGTTCCCAGGACTTGTTGGCTTTCATAATCGGCATCGGCACCGTCGGACTTGGGTGACGAGAAAACTTCCAAATGCCGGTCGAGCAGGTTTACCAACCAGTAAGTCGTGATCCCAGCGCGGGCATACAGGTGTCGCTTCTGCCGATCCTTCGCGACCGAAGTATCGGCGACTTCCACGATCAGCGCGACATCTCGCGGAGTCGGATGCTGGTTCCGATAATCCTTCGGTAGGCCGCTCACGATCGCGATGTCCGGTTCCGGAGCACTGTCTTCCGTTACGACCACATTCTGAACTCGGACGTACCAACCCACCGGCAACCGCGATCCGAGCAACAAATTGATTTGATCGACCGTGCCATCGTGCAGCGGGTTCTTCGTCAGTTTCTTGACCGGCCAGCCTTCCAAGAGTTCGATCTGATCGTCCTCGCCCAAGAAGCCGAGCTTCGCCAACTGCAAATACTCCGCGACCGACCACCGATGCACGGGATACGGTGGCAGCATTGTTTCAGCTTCAATCAGAGCAATCGGCATCGGAGAACATCCAGGTTTCGGTGAAGCACTTCATCCCATCTGAGCGCGGTGATTGTGGTCACGACGATTTGCAGGCGTCAACGGCCTACGGACTTGGCAGCGGCACTTGGTCCGGCGACATCAGATAGCCGATCAAATCGCGGACTTGATCTTCGGTCAGAGTTTGGAACAGGCCGTCGGGCATCAGCGATAGCGTCGAGACTTTCTGCTCTTCGATGTCGGAGCGTTGAATCGTCGCGCGATCGTTTTGCGTTTGGACAGTCAGCGTCTTTTCGGTCTGCTCGACGGTGACGCCATTGATGACTCGCCCGTCTTTCATCGCGAAGACCGACATGCGGAAGTCAGCGGCGACCGTTGCGCTGGGATCGAGGATGTTCTCCAGCAAATAATCGAGGTTCCGCCGATTGCCACCGGTCAGGTCCGGGCCGGCGGACTTGCCGCTACCGAACAGGACGTGGCAGTTCCCGCAGCTCTTGGCGAACAACGCTCGGCCCTCGCTGAGCTTCGCGGTCTTCAGGCGATCCGGTGTGAGCGACGCTTTCCACTTCGCGGTGAGTTGCTGTTTCTCGGCGTTGCTCGAACGGACCTCGCCCCAGACTTGCGCGAGTTGTTTCGTCAGCGCGTCGTCGCCGAAGCTCAAAATCTGTCGAGCGTGAAACGCGGAGACTTCGCGGCGCGAGATCTGTTGGACTGCAACCGCGTTCAACAGTTCCTTCGCGTAATTTGGCCGCGAGACAAGTGTGCTGATTGCGATCAGTTTTCCCTCCGGCGTGAGCCGCGCGAATCGGTCGAGAACTCGCTTGGGCGTTTCCGCGTGATCGACCGTCGCCAATCCGCGAATCGCCTCGACGATCAACTCGCGATCGTCGAGCAGCTTGTGCAGCAACGCCACCAGTCCTTCCGGCTTCGCCGTCACCAACGTCCGCAACGCCTGCTGCCGAGCGGACACGTCCGCCCCGCCGTTCGTGATCAATGCCTTGAGTTCATCCATCGCCCGGCCATCGCCAAACACGACCGACAACTCACGAGCGATCGTCTTGAGTTCGTCCGAGTCACTCTTCATCGCCAACTCGGCCATTGCCGCCCAACCTTTCGGCGGAGTGACTTTCGTCCAACCACTCATGGCCTCTGACATCCCGCGCAGGATATCGAGTCGGTCGCTCTCCTCTTTCACGGCGGCCGCTGTGGCCAGCAACGACTCGACAGCCTCCGGCTGCCGTTCGAGTTCCAGCGTCAGTCGCCGAGCGATGAATTGGGTGACGATCCGCAGGTTGGAAAACTGCAGAATCCACGCGGCCATCTGCGGCTGCCGAGCCACGGCCGGCTCGATGCCATACCACACCAGCAGCGGGAATGCGTTGTCTTCAGCAAATGCTCCACCACGCTTGCACAAGTAGCTCGCGAGCGACCAGCGGCGGCGGCTCAGTTCGTCAAAGCCTCTGTCAGCGGTCGTCAACGTGGTGATCGGTCCCGGAGGAATCCGGTGCAAGGCCGATGCCAAATAGAGCAGCACCAGACCACTCTTGTCATTACGAGCCGACTGCTTGAACGCCTCCACGATTCGCAGGGCATCCGCCGGCTCTTTGGCGGAAAAATCTTCGTCCGCCAGCAACCGCACAGCCCAAGCCCGTACATGTTCATCGCGGTCGTCCAGTTGCTTGATGAGCCAATCATCATCGAGCGCATCCATCGACGCCAAACACAGCATCGCTCGCGAACGAATCACGTCTTCGGAGGCCAGCAATCCCTTGTCGCGAGCATTGCCGTCGCCAGCACCATTCGCGAACAGATGGAAAAGTTTCTCGCGCGCGGCCGTCATGTCGCGTCCCTCGGCGGCTCGCTCCTGCAAAGTGCGTCGAGCGGTCCGAGCCGTCCAATCGAGTCCGTGCGTGAGCGCTACCACCAATTCGTCATCCTTCGCAGCCGACGCCGCGGAAATCGGTCGCACTCGGGGTTGTGGCCGGTACTCGATCTTGTAGATCCGCCCAGACGTGCGATGCACGCCGTCGTTTTCATGACACTCGCCGATGTCCGACCAATCTGCGAGATACACTCCGCCGTCAGCCGCCCCAATCAAATCAATCGCACGAAACCACGGGTCGCCCGCGAAGAGAAAGTCCGGTTCGTGCTTCGCCGTATAACCGGCGAGATGCCGCTCCAGCCGATCGACGTTCAGCCGGTGACCGTGCAGGTTCACGGTGAAGGCTTTGCCGTGATATTGCTTCGGCCAGGTGCCCCCTTGGTAGATCATCAAGCCGGAGTGCGCGTGGCCGCCGCCAGCCGCTGAGGTCGTGTCGGTCACGCCCAGTTTGCGGATGTCGTTCCAGGCTTCCTTCGTGTCCCAGTGAAAATGGTCCGCCGTTTGTTCGATGACGCCGAACAGGTACGGATTGAAGTGTGTGCCGTACATCCGTCGCCAATGCGCGTTCGGCACGACGTGCCACAGATGGCCGATGACCGTGTTGATCAGAAACATTTCGCCGTGCTGATCGAAGTCAAAGCCCCACGGGTTGGTCGTACCGTGAGCGACCGCCTCGAACACTTTGCGAGTCGGGTGATACCGCCACACGCCGCAGTTGATCTTCGTCCGCTGCGATTCGCTCGCGCCGGGTGCTCCGACGACCGACGTTGCGAGGATGCCGTGCCGACCGTAGAGCCAGCCGTCCGGACCCCACTTCAGTCCGTTGACGATGTTGTGCCGCACCGCGTTTTCGTCCCAACCATCGAGCACCACGACCGGCGGTCCATCCGGCTTGTCGTCGCGATCCTTATCGGGAAAGAACAACAGATGCGGAGCCGCCAACGCCCACACGCCGCCGAAGCCGACTTCGACGCTCGTCAGCTTGTTGATGCCGCTCGCGAAGACTTTTCGCTTGTCGCTCTTTCCGTCTCCGTCCGAATCTTCCAGGATGACGATCCGATCGCGCTGGTCCGGATCGAAGTTCAGTTTGCTTTCGGCGTAGGTGTAATTCTCCGCGACCCACAATCGCCCGCGCTCGTCGGTCGTGATCGAGATCGGCTGCTGCACGTCGGGCTCGTGAGCGAACAACTCGACGCGAAATCCCTCCGGGACTTTCATCTGCGCGAGAGCTTCTTGAGGAGTCAGCAACGGAGTCGTGATCTCCTGCGTGTTCTTCGGAGCGGGGATCTCGTCACCACGCCCGGCCGAGCACATCCCCATCACGACAACTGCGACGCACGCATTCCTGATGACGCTCATCCTCAAACTCCTTTGCCAAGTGAACTCGTTCAGCCCAACTCTGAAGCGGCGGATTGAATCGTCTCGCTCATTCCGAGAAAAGGCAGCGGCGCTGGTGTGACGCGACTGGCAATTGTTTCATTCGAGTTCAAATTCGATTGCCGATTCCTGCCGTGGCGATCCGTGACCTCCGCGTCATCCGTGTGCTGTTCAGAGCCTGGGCCGTTTGAAGAGAACGCGGATGACACAGATGACGCGGATGCTGAGCCAATCTTCCTCTCTAGCGATTGGCTCGCTCCCGAATCGACAAACTCACCGACATTCTGGTTCGAGCGTCTTCGCCAGATGAATCCATCCAGGACGTAATGCGTGATCTGCGGCACTGCCAGCAGCGGCACGAGCACCTGATCCCAGTCACCGATGTTCCACGCGGGACCAAACAGCCAAGACCGGTCGTGCCAGACGCCGCAGTCCCACAGCAACTCTTCGGCATACGCCAGCAGCCACAGCACGCCTACGAAGCGCAGCCAGTGCCATCGAGATCGGCTTCCATCGGCGGGGCGAGCCGGCTGAAACCGCGCGACCAAGACCATGTACGGCACGCCGTGCGTGATCACGTTCGTGACCGTGAAGGCATAATCGGAGTTCAACCCCACGATGCCGACGTACCAGCACAACGCCGTCGTCGTCACCACCAGATCCTTGCCCGGATTGAAATGCCGTTGCCAGATCGCTCGGTATGCCGAGTGTGCGGCATACAGAATCAACGACGCCCAATAAACCGGAGCGACGATGCGCTCGGCGAGCACCGGCAGTTCGGCAAAATCGGAGCCCACGAACCATGAGAAGCGGCGCGGATGCGAATGCCAGAAGACCAGCGGATAAATCGTCGCCAGATAAATCGCCGCCGAGTCAATCGCTCGGCCGAGTCCATCTCGCTCTCCAGCTTTCGCTCGGTACAACACCACCCAGCCGTATTGCTGCCGCACGAAATGAAAGACCGCGACGTAGGCCAGCGTCCGCCAAAACAAACGCGAGCCTTCCGAATACAACGCCGCTCCGATCCCGAATGCCAACAGCGGCACCAACCAATACAACCAAGCCCGACGCCGCAGTTCCGCTCGATCGAAGTACACGCGAAAGCCGGTCGCGTAAACGTGAGCGACGTCGATCAACAACACCGAAACCACCCACAGCCAATCTGGCGTTTCGCTTTCGAGCCAACCTAATGGCCAGCCGACCGCCACCAGCAGCAACGCCACGACCGCGCTGCCGCCGAACGTCAGCAGGTCTGTCTTCGCAGAGAACAACCAGGGGGAGGACATACCAGATTTCAGATTTCAGATTTGAGATTTGAGATTTCAGATTTGAGATGCCAACACCTCATCGGCCGCGCGCAGGCCGTGGTCGAAGGCTTCCTCAAACAGGGCAATGCCGCTGAGGTCTGTGTTCGCGAAGTGAATGCGGCCATCCGGCCGAGCCGCCGCGCGGCGTTGAGGATTGTTGATGAATCCGGGGCGTGGGCGGATCATCGCGTGTCCCCAGCGGAAGACATCCAGCCGAGTGACAAGCGAACGAATCTCCGGATGCGGACGTTCGAGATCGGTGAGTACGACGTCCGCCAATTCCGACCACTTCGCCTTGAGCAATTGCTGCCGCGCGGCTTTGACATCGTCGTCACACAACGGGTGATACCACGTCAGCACGGTCGGTCCGTGATCGTTGCCTGCTTGATGTGTCGCGACGACATAGCCCAGCGAGCGGCTGTCGTGAATCACATTGTCCCAGCTCAGCGGGAAGCTCGACTCGCGCGGACGGCGGCTGAGATGCACATTTGCCACCAACCACGAACCGTATTCAAACCGCTCGGCACTGCGGCCAGTTCGCTCGGCAAACCCATCGATCAAACGCGGAGCGAGAAACTGCGGAGCGGCGAAGATGACCGACTTCGCGCGGAAGCCGATGGGCTGGTCCGTCGCCGTATCGAACGCAAGGACTTCGTAGCCAATCTCGCCAGAGATTGGGGCGTCGTTATCAACCGCGCCCAATCTCTGGCGAGATTGGCTACTCCTGATTCGCGTCACGGCCATGCCCGGCTTCAATCGTGTTCCCGCTTGAGCGGCCAAGTGCTCGACGATCCGGCCGTTGCCTTCCGGCCAGGTCATCAGTGGCTGATGCTCGGCCCCCGGCCCCTTCAGCCGAGCGGCGAAGTACAGCACGCCGGCCCATGCGCTGGTTTGCTCGGCGGTCAGGCCGTAGTCGTCCCGGCAACTGTAATCGACCAGCCAGTGCAATCGCGGCGAGGTCCAGCCGTGTTGCCGCAGCCACTCGGACATCGACCGCTTGTCGAGTTCCAAGACTTCGGCATCGTCCGCCGCGTGACGAATCGGGATCGAGAATGCTCGGCGGCCGGACGCATCGCGCCACGCCGACCAACGGTCAATCTCTTTCCGAAACGCGGCGAGCTGCGCGAGGTCATCTTCGGTCGCTCCTTTCACGGGATACAAACCCTCGATCCATTCGCCGTCCACGAATACTCGCTCATCTGGATCGCGACACAGAAACTGTTCGGCGATGACCGGCGATCCGTCGTCGGCCAACGATTCCACGACTCCCATTTCGTCGAGCAGCCGAATCAAATCGCGATTGTGAGGCAGCGGCACCGGCAGATAGTGAGCGCCCCACGGATATGGTGTCAGCTCGCAGCGTCCCGATCGCGATGTCCCACCCGGCTGCGACTCCAATTCGAGAACGACGAAATCCTCGCAGCCGTTTTGATTCAATCGCCACGCGGCCGACAAACCGGCAACGCCACCGCCGACGATTGCGACGCCGACGTCTCGCCATTGATCCGAGTTCGGCTGCGGCCGAGAGCCGTCGCGTAGTCGATGCCCAATCTCCAGCGACTGGCCAAGCAACTCCCCCGCCGGTGGCAGAATCGGTGACTCCGAACATCCCGCCGACAACAACGCCGGTGCTCCCAGAAGCGTGACGATCAGTTCGCGGCGTGTGAGGGGCATCGTTTTCAAATCTCAAATTTCAAATCTCAAATTTCAAACTCACTTCATCGTGCCCCACTCTTGGTCGTAGTAATGCACCAGCACTTGGTTGTTGAGCTGGTTCACTTCGGCCTCGACACGAGCTAGATCGGGGGGCAGATCGAACAGGCTGTTTAAGACGCTGTCGGTCAGGAATCGCGACGGCCCGATGAGATCGGGGGAAAGACTCAACTTCTCCGGGAGCGGAGTCGGCGAGGCCAGGACGAAGCCCCATTCGCCGAAGGTCGGCACGGCCGCGTGATACGGCCGGACGTGGAAGCCCACGGATTCGAGCGTCTTCACGATGCACCAATACGATCGCGGCGCGACCAGCGGCGATGTGCATTGCACGCTGATCACCGCGTCGGCCGTCAGGCGCTCGCGCAGCATCCGATAGAACCGGGTTGAGTACAGCTTGCCGACCGAGAACGTACCGGGATCGGGGAAGTCGATGATCGCGATGTCGAACTTTTCCGTAGGACGGACAATCCTGTCCGTCTCCTTCGCGGGACGGACAGGATTGTCCGTCCTACGTGCGCGGCCGACCCACAGAAACGCATCTTCGTTGATGATCGTCACGCGGCGATCCTTCAGCGACGAGCGGCTCAGTTCGGCCAGCGGCGGAAAGCGATCCGCCAGCGTGGTCATCCCTGGATCGAGATCGACCAGCGTGACCGACTCGACCGACGGGTATCGCAGGATCTCGCGTACCGCCAGGCCGTCACCGCCGCCAAGCACCAGCACATGACGCGGTGATTTCACTGCCGACAACGCCGGATGCACGAGCGCCTCGTGATAGCGGTGCTCGTCCACCGAGTTGAATTGCAGGTGCCCGTTGAGATGAAGCTGAAAGCCTCGCACGTTCCGAGTCAGCACGATCCGCTGATACGGCGTCGATTCGGCGTACACGACCGGCTCACCCAGCACACGCTCTTCAGCCAACGTCGTCAGGCTGTCGGCTTTGATGAGCGCCACGATCAACAGTCCGATCACCAGACAGGCTCGGCCGCGCAGGCCGCTCAACCCGCGTGACGACAGCAACGGCCGCAGCAAGTACGTCCCCCACAAGCCGACGGCCGCGTTGAGCAAGCCACACAGCAGCGACGTCCGCACCAAACCCAATCGCGGGACACAGAACATTGGAAACAACAGCGCGGCGAACAATGCTCCGAGGTAATCGAACGCCAGCACGCGCGAGACGAGATCCTCGAAATCGAGATGCTCTTTCAGCAACCGCATCAGCAGCGGCAGTTCCAGCCCGACGAGCGTTCCAATTGCGAACACGATGCCATACAGCACGGCTCGAAACGCACCGACCGAGGAGAACGCCAGAAACAGCACCGGTGCCGACATCCCGCCGATCAATGCGACGGCCAATTCCACTTCGATGAAGCAGCGAGCTAATCGCTCATCGACGAATCGAGAAATCCAAGCTCCGGCACCGAGCGCCGACAGATAGATGCCGATCACCAACGAGAACTGCGTGACCGAGTCCCCCAGCAGGTAACTCGCCAACGTGCCGGCCAACAGTTCGTAGACCAACCCGCACGACGCGATGATCAGCACGTTGAGGTACAGCAAGAACAACGGCGCGCGGTTCATCGAGTCTGCGGAGTTCATGCGTCACTCAATCGTTTCACTTCGTGAGCGGCACGGCGCTAGCCGCCGGTTTCCTGTTCTGACCGGCGGCTAGCGCCGTACCGCTCACAAGGCTTACCCCAAAATCGCCGCCGCGATGATGATCGACATGCCGATGATGACCGCTCCCATGATGACCGCCAGCGCGACGTTCTGGTCTTCTTCGATCTCTTTCTTGAGCGAGAACGGCGAGAGCTTGCTCATCAGTTTGAAGCAGACTCCCAGCACGGCGATGCCAATTAAGGAAAAGATGATCGCCGCCAACAGATGCTCCCACAACTTCATCGGATTGACTCCTTCAACGGCCTGGGTCAATTCCACAAAGGCCAACGTCGCCGGCGGCACCATGCCGGAAATGGATTCGATGGAAAACACTATTTGCCTCCTCCCCAAGAACCGCCGGAACTGCGGCCGTACGACGAGCCGCCTGAATAAGAATTGCCAGAGTACGATCCGCTTTCGTCAACCCAGGACAGGACGTCTGGAAAATTCCAGCCGCCGATCGCCGCCGCGCAGAAGTAACCGCACGTCATGAGCCCGTAGGTCATGTAGCACCAACCAACGTTCGAGATGTTCTTCAACATCAGTCACTCTCCCTTTCGTCATTCACTCTGCGCGTAGGGGCTGTAATCGCTGTTGCTCCAGCGATTGACCTCAAATGACCCCCGCATCGCCGCCAGTGCCGCGGGAAAGGCCAACGCCATGATCTCCGCAAAAAAGAAGTGCCCTTGTCGCACCGGTGTTTTGAGGGCTCCCGACACGAACACGAAATCCAAAAACAACAGCAGCACCGCGAAACAGCCCCATAGCATCCATACGTCCGAACGACTCGGATTGGGCTGAATCGTGCCGACGCCAAAGGGACGCGGCAGATCGGTCAGCTTGAAGGCGGCCTCAATGTCTTCCACCGTGAGGTACGTTCCCAGCGAAGCATTCTTCTCGGAGCCTTTGTCTGACTTCGATGTCTCAAAGGACAGCATCCGCGGCGGAGCGATGTAGTCGCGCGTCTCGACTTTCTCGTCTGTCGTCACTCGCCAATAGAACTCGCCGACGACGAAGCGCACATAGGCCGTCCCTTTGTCGTAGAGCTTGAAGTCCTGGCCGTCGAACTCGACCGTGCGATCGTAGCCCTGCTTCTTCAACTTCGAGAGCGGAACCGATTCCACGAAGCTCCAATGTCCCTGATTGCGGACCAGCCACCGAAAGCCCTTCGCCGGGTTGTAGAGCAGGTACTCGGTCCACGGAAAAGTCTTCCCCTCCCAGACGGCGTAGCGTTCCATGAAGCCGATGACCGTGTATTCGGTGTCGAACAGCTTGCCGACCGAACCGAGCGGGATGACCGGCTTCACCACGGGAAGATTCAGCGTCTGGAGGTATGCGAGCTTGCCTTGCCCGCAGTCGAGCAACGAATGGCAATTGGCGCAGGTGACTCGCTGCGATTGATCGGGAGCATACAACGTCAGCGGCCCGGCACATTGCGGGCAATTGACCTGCAAGGCCGAGGTATTCGCCCCGGCCGGTAACGCGGCCGCCCAACCGTCCGATTCCAGGTTGAGTTCCGCGAGCGGCACCTCGCGGCCAAAGAACCCGCGCGGGTGATCGCCGCTGTATTCGAGTGTCCCGAATTCATCGCCGTCGCCGTGCAGATCGGCGAACTTGTGCTCGGCGTCCTGGCGAAACGCCCAGGGGATATCACCGTCCGCCGAACGAGCCGTCGCGATTCCCTTCTCGGCCACGACGAAACCACCGGCAGTGGACGATGAGGAACTCTGACTCGCCGCAGACATTTCAAAGCGATGTCCCACATCGAGCGATTCAAAACTGGGCAGCTCGGCTTTGTCCGCGAAACGCCGCTCGAACGTCATGTAGAACTTCCCCTGAGCCTCCGCCAACCAGCCAACCTTGTCGCCGGGAAATCGCAAATACCACTCGTTCCACACGCCGCCGGCCGGATGCTGATACTGCACGCGGCCGACAACCTCGAATCGCTTCTTGTTGTACTTCCCCGACAGTCCGCGATGGATCGGCGAGTTCGTCTCGACCAGATCGGCCACCTTGCCGTGGTCTGCGACCGTCTTGTCCGCTCGCGCGACGATCGAACGGCAGAAGTCACACACCGTGACCAGCGACGTGCTGAGCTTGAACTCAACTGGCGCTGCACATGCCGGACAAGCGACGAGGCGCTTCTTCATGCGGTCGCTCCTTCTGACCCGTAGCCCGACCCCTGGTGGGTCGGTCGATTGATCGCAGGTTCCGAATCGTCCAGGCCACAAGGGGCTGGGCTACAGGGGGCGGCAACCCCGCGTTCGGCGATGCGTACGGAAACTGACTCGGCACCGAGCATCTCGCGCAACCGATCTTCCCATCGCCAATCGCCGCGACGCCGGCACGAGAACAGATTGAACGTCGCCAAGCCCAACTCCGGCCAGGTGTGGCAAGCGAGATGCGATTCGCTGAGCAGATAGAGTCCGGTCACGCCACCCGGTTCTGGAAACTGTCGCCACAACGGTTGCCCGACGACCTGCAATTCCAGTTCACGGACAGCACGCTCGCAAACGGCTCGCACAGACTCCAGCGAACGCAGCCGTTCGCGCGAGCAACCGCTCGCGTCCACGATCCACTCACGCCCCGCGCCTGCTGAGGCGCGGTCGGTCTCGACCATTCCGTGTTCGATCGGCGTCGTCATCATGCGGCGTACTTCGCTGCCTCGCGAATCTTCTTGCGACCGTCCGTGACTCGGCCGGAATTTGATGCGGGCATTGAAACAACCAAGAACGGCAGAAGAAAGCGAATCGGTGAGGGGTCGCCCAGAGATTTGACGGCTATTCCACAGCCGTTACCGTGCGGCTTGAAGAAGTTGACCGAACGACGTGAGGAACTCTGATCGTGTCATCGCCACGTTTCGCGCACCGCTTTACCAGTCGGCAGGCTCGCTTTGGCACGTTGTTGTTCGCGATGGGTTTGGCGGTGCTGGCATTGGCGGCGTGGGACAATTCCTCCGGGCTGCCGTTTTCGATGCCGGGGGTTTGGAACAGTCAGCGGACGATGTGCCTGCTTGTCGCGCTGGGGTTCGCGACGTTCGGATTTTTTGTGCTCGTCAATGGTCCGCGTGTTGAGGACGACGAACGACAAAGCTCGGCTTGGAGGCCGTCTCGAACAGGACGACGGTTTCGGTCGTTGGTGGTGTATTCGCGCGATGGCTGTCTGCTCTGCGATGAGGCGGCAGAACTGCTGCACAACTACTCGAATTATCTGCCGGTCGTTCAAGAGATCGACATCGACGCCGATCCCGCCTTGCGGACTCGGTTTGACCTCGAAGTGCCGGTTGTGGAATTCGACGGCAAGGTGCGGTTCAAAGGCCGCGTGTCGGAAGTGCTGCTGCGACGCTTGATCGAAGGGACTCCACCGGAAGGGGGTGCTCCGCGATGACATCGACTTTGGGCATGTTCGTGAAGTATCCCGAACCCGGCCGCGTGAAAACTCGCTTGGCGAGGGCGATCGGAGACTCGGCGGCGGCCGCGCTCTACCGAGGATTCTTGAGCGACTTGATCCAGCGTTTCGGAGCGACGGGGACGCGGCGAGTGTTGGCATACTCGCCAGCCGATATGGTCAGTCGCGAGTTCTTCGAGCAGCAGTCAGCGGGCCGCTTTGAACTGTGGCCCCAGCCAGACGCAGACCTGGGCACACGAATGCGACTCTTCTTTGAAGCATTCGGCCCGGAGCCGGTTGTGCTCATCGGTTCCGACAGTCCGACACTGCCCGCGAATTTTCCCGATCTCGCCTTCGCGCCGCTCACGCACTATGACGTAATCCTCGGCCCGGCCACCGATGGCGGGCTGTATCTGATCGGGTTAAATCAGCAGCGCCGCGCGTGGCCGATCTTCGAGGGCATCGACTGGAGCACCGCGCGGGTGCTCGACCAGGTGATGCGGCGACTGATCGAGCTGGACGCTCGCGTCGAAGTGCTGCCGCCGTGGTACGACATCGACGAACCCATCGACCTCGTGTTCCTGAGAGGCCATTTGGCAGCGAGCAGTGTCTCTAAGCTCGCTCAGCGATATTTCGATGCTCCCGCGACTCGAGCCGCTCTGGAACTCCTGCCGGGGTTGGATGTTCTCGCTGATAGACCCTGACTATACTGCCGCCCGTCATTGATCCTTCGCGACCGTCGCTGCGTTCGCTTGGCATTTCTGCGGCGGTTGCAAAGTTCGTCCTGAGAGTTTTCGAATGCCGAATTCCCAATCAACGCCGACCACGCCGTCGAAGATCTTGATCGCCGACGACAACGAGCAAAACCGCGAACTGCTCGAAGCGTTTCTGGCCGAAAGTGCCTATCAGATCGAGATGTCTTACGACGGCCCCAGCACGCTGGAAATGGTCAAAACCTTTCAACCGGACATCGTGCTGCTGGACATCATGATGCCCAAACTCAGCGGCTATGAAGTTTGCCAGCGAATGAAGGCGGACAAGGCCACGCACGACATCCCGATTTTGATGGTCACCGCCTTGAACGAGATGGGGGACATCGAAAAAGCGGTCGCCGCCGGCTGCGATGACTTCCTGACGAAGCCGGTCAATCGGCTGGAGCTGACGACTCGCGTGCGGTCGCTGTTGCGAGTCCGGCATTTGACGAACGAACGCGACCGCTTGCTGGAGTATCTGGCCGAAGTCGAAGCCGCTCTGGGACCGGGCGGGGTTCACAAGCGATGACCGCCGCCGAGTCTATGCCAGCCTCCGTGGTCACGCTGAAGCCGCGCCACGCTCTGCCGTTCTTCAAGCGACACCCGTGGGTCTTTGCCGGAGCGATCCGCTCGGTCCAAGGCGATCCGCAGCCCGGCGACGAAGTCGTGCTGCACACTCACGAAGGGGAGTTCATCGCGCGGGGGCTGTTCAATCCACACAGTCAAATTCGCGTGCGGCTCTATTCTTGGAACCAGACGGCGCCGCTGGACCGGGCGTTTTGGAAAGCCCGGTTGCAGTCGGCATTTCAACTGCGGGAAGGCTTGTTTGGTCGAACAAGCGACGTCACGGCATATCGCCTAGTCAACAGCGAAGCCGATGGTCTATCGGGTCTGACGGTCGATCGGTACGAACGTTGGCTGAGCGTGCAATTCACCAGCTTGGCGATCGCACTCCGTCAGGACGTGCTGATCGAACTGCTTGTGGAATTGGCTCAACCGGCCGGCATCGTCTTGAAAACCGAAAAGGGACTGCGCGAAGCCGAGGGGATGGAAATCACCGACGGCCTGCTGTGGGGCGAGCCGCCGCCAAGGCCGCTGGCCGTGGTCGAGCACGGCCTGAAATGGGAAGTCGATCTGACCGAAGGCCAGAAGACCGGCGGCTATCTCGATCAACGGGACAATCGCCGAGCCGTGGCGCGATATGTCCAAGGTCAGCGAGTGCTCGACGTCTTCTGCTATGCGGGAGGCTTCGGTCTGGGAGCGCTCGTCTGGGGCGGCGCGAGCGAAGTGGTGGCCGTCGATTCGTCCGAGTCCGCGTTGCAACTCGCTCAACGCAATGCGGAGCTCAACGGAGTCGCCGATCGCTGGCGATGCGTCCGTTCGGATGGATTCAAAGCCCTCGAAACTCTGCGCGATGCGGGCGAGCAATTCGACACGGTTGTGCTCGATCCACCGAAGCTGACGCGAACGCGATCGGCCTTGCCGCAGGCGCTGCGTGCTTATCACAGCCTCAACCGATTAGCGGTCTCGGTGCTGAAACCCGGCGGGCTGCTGGTGACGTGCAGTTGTTCGGGACTGGTCACACGCGAGGACTTCGAGCAGATGCTGGCCGACGTGGCGATTCAATCGGGCCGCGACCTGCGCATCATCGAGGTTCGCGGAGCCGCGCCGGATCATCCGGTCTCACCGTTCTGCCCGGAGAACGAATACCTCAAGTGCTACTTCTGCCATGTGACGTGACATCGGCAGCCTCTGCCTTCAACCGTGCTCCGGCCCTGCCATCCGTGCGGCAATCATCCGAAGGAATGGTCGCACGGATGGCAGGGCCGGAGCACGGACGAAAGCCAGAAGCGCGAACTCGTTCTGAGTTCGCCAGGATGCCTGACGGATGACTGTGCGAGGCATAGCGATGCCGGCTGCCTTCGTTACGCCTTCCGGATTTTCTCACGGCCCGCTTTGACGTTCTTCGTGGCGTTGCGGGTGTCGAGCACCAGCCTCGAGTGCTGGACGATGAAATCGCAGTCGTAGGCCGAGTGATCGGTCGCGATCAACACGCAGTCTTGAGCGGCGAGGTAGTCCGGCGTCAGCGGCGAGCTGTCCATGTCGGGGACGTCGTGATGCCGCATCTTCGGCAGCGAGGGGACGTGCGGATCGTTGTAGGTCACGACCGCTCCGCGCGCGAGCAGCATTTCCATCAGCACGAACGACGGACTTTCGCGCGGGTCATCAACGTCTTTCTTGTAGGCCATGCCCAGCAGCGCGATCTTGCTCCCCTTCAATGCTTTGCCCTCTTCGTTCAGGAATTCCATCAAGCGATTGACGACGTAATCCGGCATGTGCGTGTTGATCTCGCCGGCCAGTTCGATGAACCGCGTGGTCATGCCATACTTGCGAGCCAGCCACGTCAGATAGAACGGGTCGATCGGGATGCAGTGCCCGCCCAGCCCAGGCCCCGGATAAAACGCTTGGAAGCCGAACGGTTTGGTTTTTGCCGCGTCGATGACTTCCCAGACGTCGATCCCCATTTTGTCGAACAGCATTTTGAGTTCGTTGACCAGCGCGATGTTCACGCAACGGTAAGTGTTCTCCAGGATCTTGCAGGCTTCGGCGATCTCCGCGCTGCTGACCGGGATGACCTTCACGATCGCGTGACCGTAAAGCTGCTCGGCCAGATTGCCGCTGATCGGATCGAGGCCGCCGACCACTTTTGGAATGCGTTGAGCTTGGAAATCCGGGTTGCCCGGGTCTTCGCGTTCGGGGCTGAACGCCAGGAAGTAATCGCTGCCGGACTTCAACCCGGTCTTGCTGAGGATCGGCAGCACGACATCGCGCGTGGTTGTCGGGTACGTCGTGCTTTCGAGCACCACAAGTTGCCCCGGTCGCAGCGCGGCGCGAATCGCCTCGGTCGTCCCTTCGATATAGGACATGTCCGGATCGCGGCTCTCGTTGAGCGGCGTCGGCACGCAGATCAGGATGCAGTCCGCTTCCTTGAGGCGGCTCATATCGGAGGTCGGCTCGAACTGCTTCAAGGTGAGCCAATTCGCGATCATCTCCGCGGGGATGTGCTTGATGTAGCTCTGGCCTTTGAGCAGCGTATCGACCTTGCGCTGGTCGATATCAAAACCCATCGTCGTGAAGCCGGCTTTGATGAACGCATTGAGCAACGGCAGGCCGACGTAGCCCAGACCGATCACACCGACGACCGCTTTTTTGTCGCGGATTTTTTGTTCGAGAGCCTCGCGCATGTGTCACCATCCAACTGGTCGAGAAGTGAGAATCCATTCGTCGCCGGCAAGGCGCGGCGGACTGTAGCAGTCGAAAAAAACGGTCGCAATCACGGTTTCGCAGCCTGCGACGAGGTCACGCCACACGCGTGTGCAGCCGGCGTTTTTCGATCAGCCGAACGAGAGCCGCGCAGACACGCTCGGTCGAGAGTTCGTCCATGCAGCACAGATGCGTGCGGCCGGAATGCGGGCATTGCTTCTTGTAGCTGGCCGCGCAAGAGACCTGCGTGGCGACCAGTTCGTGTTGCTCACCGGGCGGACCGGAGATCGCGGGACTGGTGCAGGTGAAGACTCCCAACACCGATGTCCCCAAGCCGGCCGCGAGGTGCATGGGACCGGAATCGTTGGTCAGCACGACATCCACCGCCGACAAGACCGCCGTGAGTTGTTTGAGGGTCGTCTTTCCCGTCAGGTTGAGCACCGTCTTTCGCGACACGAAGCCTTGCAGCAACGTCTGCAATTCATTGGCCACCGGCATCTCATTCTTGCTGCCGAGGATCACGACCGAGAATCCGTACTGCCGCATCGCCTTGTTGGCGACGACCGCGAACTTCTCGACGGGCCAGCGTTTCGTCATCCAGCGTGCTCCCGGATGAATCGCCAAGATGGGACCGCTCAGGCCACGCAGTTCAGACGTCGCCCAGGCGCGGTCGCTGTCGGTGGTGTGGACGATCGTTTGCGGCGGACGGTTGCCAACTCCAAGCTCCTCGGCGATACGCCAATACCGCTGAAATGCAGGGATCGCTTTGCCGGTCTGCGGAATCGTGAGATGACAGGCGAAGCCCGCTCCCTCGCGTGAGGTTTCCAAACCGACTCGCAGCGGCGCTCCCGTCGCAGCGGCCATCAAGCCCGAACGCATCAAACCTTGCAGGTCAAACACAAGATCGAATTGCCGGTCGCGCAGTTCATGCAGCAGGTGCAGATACTGCCGCGCCGTGCCGCGACGATGGAACAGCAGTAACTCGTCGAGATGCGGATGCCCAGACAACAGATCCGCAAGTTCTTGATTGATGACCCAGTCAATGCGTGCGTTTGGAAACCTCTCGTGCAGCACCGGCAGCAACGGCAGCGACTGGACGACGTCTCCCAGCGCGCTGGGCTTGATGACGCAAATCCGCCGGACCTCCAGGGCCTCGAGTCGGCGATTCAAATTTGCGTTCGCCATGAGTAACGGCCTTCCGTGGCGCGTGCGTGGGTTCGTTTCGGGGCGGGAATCTAGCCCGCCGTTCGCCTTCAGCCAAGGTGAGTCTGCCAGCTCCGTTTAGACATCTTGGCGAGCGGGGCGGCGTCAGCCCTCCGGTGCATTCACCGTTGGACCGGGGAGCTGACGCTGCCCCGCTCGCCTGTCGCTTTCGTGGTCTTGCAGCGCGTTCCGTCGTTGTCGCGCTACTTCTTCTCCTCGTGAGCGTGGTCATGTACGTGTTTGATCTCGCCGGTGAACTCCTTGCCGCCGAGGGTGACTTTGAACTTGCCGGCCGTCTTCGGATCGTGATGAAACGCTTCGAACAATTCCGCGCTCTTAATCTCGAAGCGAGACGACTTACCAACGCCGTCACTGTCTTGCTGAGCGGCGGCCAGCGTGTGCGTGACCGGAGCGTCCTTGCCCGGCATTTCCAGCGACAGCTCTTTGTCTTCGATAGCGACCGCCGTCTTCGCGTCCGGACCCAGCAAGTACAGGCTGATCTTGTCCGCTGCTTCGTCGAACACCACCTCGGCGTGAAATTCCTCTTCGCCAAGTTCAATCAGTTCGCCTTTGTGCGGTCCTTGCTCATGGCCGTGATCGTGACTGTGAGCGTGTCCGTGCTCGGCATCGGGAGCCTTGTCCTTGTCCTTATCAAAGGCGCGGTACTCGTTTCCCTTGTCACCGCCGCAGCCGACCAAGCCCGACAGTCCCAACATCACCGCCGCCGACAACAACCACATTCCCGTGTGCGTGCGCATCTCCATTCGCCTTTCGATTCAGAGGATTAGAGCGTCGATCCGACCGGACTCGGCCTGTTCGACGGGCGGGATTATGGTGCTTGAGCCAGATGGAGCAAGGCGTGTGACCAATCCGACGGATTCAGACCGGGCTTTGGTTTTCCGTCTCGCGTCGGTCCAGCACACGGCGGCCGAGTTGCCACACGAGCAAACCGCACACGGCTCCGGCGAGGTCGGCCAGCCAGTCCAAGAATTCGCACTGGCGGTTGATGCCGGGCAGCAGTTGCGTCAGCTCATCCACGACGCCGGTCAGCGCGACCAGACAGCCAATCGCCAAAGTCGCACGCCACGTCACCGGCCGCAGCGTCCATAAGCGCGTGGCCATTAAAAACGCCAAGCCGAAGTACGCGCCGAAGTGCAGCAACTTGTCGTTGCTCTCGATCGGGATCAAATCTTCGGGATGCGGCAGGTGCGTGCCGGTGATCAACGCGGTCAGATAAACCAGCAGAACGACACCGCTCCAACGCCGCAGCCACTTCGTATCGCAGCATGACATGGCGGCATGTTACCCGGCGCTCAGGAAGCTGGCGACCGCGTCGATGACCGAATCGAACGTGTCGAGGTGATGATCCAGGCGCGTGATCTCAAACAATTTTTGACCGGACTCGGTCAAGCTGCAGACCTTGAGATTGCCGCCGTGCTGCCGCAGTTCGTCGCGCAGGTCGAGCAGCGCGGTCAGCCCCGCGCTGTCGAACGTTTCGGTGCGGTCCATCTGCGCGACAACGCAGACGGTGCCTTGCGACACCGGCGTCTCGAGGGCGTTCATCAGCTCGCGCGCGGCGTCTTCGTGAAATTCTTCGGGCGTGTGCGCGACGAGAACTCGGCCAAAGGTTTCGGTGTTGATGGCCATACAGCAATTCCTTGTCTGTCTGCGGCGTCCGTCATAGAGGCTGTCCGAAAAGCCTGTAGCCCGACCCCTTGTGGGTCGGAGGATTTTGAATGAGCGACGTTTTCGCGGGAAAATCGAATCCTCCGACCCACAAGGGGTCGGGCTACAAAAACAACTTTTCGGACAGACTCTTACTGAAGAGTAAATTGAATGGACTCGTCCAAGGCCGCGATTTTTGGATGCAAGGGATCGTGTGCCTCGACGCGATTGCGGCCATCATTCTTGGCGCGGTACAGGGCTTTGTCGGCGAGTCGAATCAGCCGGGCGGCGGTGGTCGCCGGGCGGTTCAGTTCGGCGACGCCGAAACTGGCGGTTACATGGAGTCGATTGCTGTTGTGACTGACCGGATGAGCCTCCAACGCGGCGCGGAGCATCTCGGCCAGTTCCATCCCGCGTTCGAGCGTTTCACCGGGCAGAGCGCAGATGAATTCTTCGCCGCCGTAGCGCGCCATCACGGCATGGTCGGGCATAATCGCCTTCGACCAGATGGCCACTTCTTGCAGCACCTTGTCCCCCGCCTGATGACCGTAGTTGTCGTTGCAGCTTTTGAAGTCGTCGAGATCGCTCATCACGACCGTCAGCGCCTGACCGCGTGTTTGGGCTTCCTCGGTCAAGCGTTCCAGTTCTTCGAGGAACGACGCATGGTTGAGCAAGCCGGTCAGGCTATCGCGTCGCGCCATGTCGTCGATGGCTCGGAAGAGCTG
>CAMDEA010000082.1 GCA_945893045.1 Planctomyces sp. SH-PL62 | reverse complement strand
CGAGCCGGGTGGCGTCAGCCCCCGGACGTCTCGCAATTCATTCCCAGTCCGGGGGCTGACGCCGCCCGGCTCGCCAATTCGTTCGCGGCCGAAAGCCGCGGTAGAAAAAGATGAAAAGGAACTCCCCATGCGACTGCTTTGCTCACTGACGTTGATCGCGGGATTGCTGGCAATGACCGCGACACTGACTGCTCAACCGCCGCCGCGTCCGGACGAATCGCGTGGCGAGCGCGGATCAGCCGGCGATGCGTCGTCGTTCGTCGATCGCTTGATGACGTTCGACAAGAACCAGGACGGCAAGCTGGCGAAAACGGAATTGACCGATGCTCGGCTGCACGCGCTGTTCGAGCGAGCCGACACGAACACCGACGAGGTCGTCACGAAAGAGGAACTGACGACGCTGTTCGCCAAAGAATCCGCCAGTCTTACTCAAGGCGGCGGCCGAGGCGGCCCGCCCAACGATCGTGGACGAGGCGGTCCCGGCGGACCTCCACCCGGCGGCGGTCGAGGTCCGGGCGGTTCACCTCAACCGGGACAAATCCTGTCCGCCGGCCAGCGAGCCGCACTGAACCTCACAGCGAAACAGCAACAACAACTCGACGAACTTCAGAAGGACGTGGACGCGAAGCTCGCCAAGGTTCTGACCGAAGACCAACGCCGCCAACTCCGCGAGCAGCGCGATCGCGGACCAGGCGGACGACCCGGCGGCGATCGCCCGCCTCGCGATGGAGCGAACTGAACAACGCGGCCCGGCGATGCCGCAAGAACGTAGCCGTCACCGCTCCGCGTGACGAGCCGAATGCTCGTCAACGCACCGTGAAACGAACGGCTCATCACGCGGAGCGATGATGGCGACGAACAAAATCGGTCGGGATGGAATCCCAACCTACGATTACTGGCCTGCCTGTTTTCCGCCGCCACGTTTGCCCTGGCCAGGTTTGGGACCGCCGGCTCCTTGCCCGCCGACGCCCTGAGCTTGTCCGCCGCCGTTGTTCATTGGGGGCAGTCCTGCTCCACCGCCGTTGCGACCCTGCATCGCTTGCATGTCGCGCAGTTGTTTGAGCTGATCGGCGGTCAGTATCTTGGCCATGCGCTCTTCAAATTCGCGTTGCAGTTCCATGATCTGCTGCTTTTGCTCGTTGGAGAGGTTCAACGAACCGAGCATCATCATCGGAGTCATCTGTCCCATCTGAGCGTTGCCCGCTTGCCCGCCGCCGCCCTGCTGCCCCGCGAATCCGCCGGCTCCTTGTTGACCTTGTCCGCGAGCGCCGCCTCCAGCTTGACTACCCGCCTGACCACCGATGCCGGGACCACCACCGCCGCCTCCGCGCTGTCCTCCCACAGGCGGAGCATTGCCCTGTTTCTGACCGCCCGGCGGCTGAGCCGTCGCCACCACGGCGGCAAACGCGATCACGCCGCCCAACAAAATCACTTTTCCAAATCGCATGGTTGATTCCTTGTCGTTTGAGAGTTTGAGAAGTCGTTAGAACTCGCCGACGATCTGACGATCGGCGATGGCCGCCAGTCGCTGATACGTTCCATAAGGTCCGTTGGGGTTGGGCGTCGTCGTGTTGTAATCCGTGTTTGAGTGGTCGATGTTCTCGCTCAGGAACCGGACGCTGCCGTCGCACATCAGGAAATGCGCGCCGCCCGTGTGTGCGCTGTGAAACGCCTTGTGCTCGTTGGCTGAACCATCGACCGGCGGATTGATTTTGTAGCGAGTGCCTCGCAAGTGATTGAACGGCCCGGCGGACGTGCGCGTGTCGGTGCGGCAGCTCGTGAATAGCCCCGCGTCCACCGAGCCGTACAGCAGATTGTTTTGCGACTTGAGCCAGGTGACTTCACCCACCGCCAGCACCTGGCTCGTGCCGTCGCGAATCTCGCTGAAGCGACGGCTGACATTGGTGGTGAACATGCCGAGCACGCGCGGCGACGACGTGATCGCCAGCCCGCTGAGCACGCACGATTCGTCATCGAATGGACCCAGCACGCCGCAATAGCTGCTGGTGGCGATTGTGGTCCGACCGAGGTCCGTTGAGTTGTGCAGCGATTTCGTTGGCAGCTTGGTGTCGGACGGACACGAGAAGACCGGCAGGGGTGTAGCTACCAACTTGCTGTTGGCTTGTTCGATCGCATTCCCGCCGTCGCCATGCGGGTGATACCACATGTTGAACTTTTGCTGTAAAGGCCCTTGGTCGAGAGACCGCAGAATCTGCGCGTGCCAACTCCAGCCGCCGTCCTGGATCGTGGGATCAGTTCCACCGACCGAGTCGATGTAGCCCGGAGGAAACACGTTGCAGGTCTCGACGTAGTTGTGCAGCGCAAGCCCGATTTGCTTGAGGTTGTTCTTGCAACTGGCCCGCCGCGCCGCCTCCCGAGCCTGTTGCACGGCCGGCAACAGCAGAGCGATCAGAACCGCGATGATCGCGATCACGACCAGCAACTCAATGAGCGTGAATCCCGCACGCGAAGCGGCATTCGGATTTCGAGCATTCATAATGGACGACCTTTGTTCGCGAAGGCCCGCAAACAATCAGACTGGCAAGTTAGCGAGCCGAAAGGCGTCAGCCTGAACGGCTCGCGGCCGGCAAGTAACCCGCAGCGTCAGCGAGGGTCGGGGCTCCGAATTCCCTCGCTCACGCTTCGGGCTACATCGAGCACATCACTACCGTCGCGGGCGGTTGCCGCGAGGCGGTCGTCCGCCGGGGCGGCCGCCGGTCGTGTTGGAGTCCTCGAAGAGCTGATTCGTCCCTTCGCCGCCGTCGAGCGTGTCGGTGTCGGCTCCGCCTTCGAGCGTGTCATTACCGGCTTGACCGAAGAGTTGATCCGTTCCGGCCTCGCCGCGCAGCACGTCGTCGCCAGCGCCGCCATCGAGCATATCGTTGCCCGCGCCGCCGGAAACTTGATCGTTGCCGTCGCCACCGAGCACGCTGTCGTCACCCGCTCCGGCGCGCACGTTGTCGTTGCCGAGACCGGCATCGACGGTGTCATTGCCGGCTCCGGTGTCGAGCATGTCGTTGCCGTCGCCGCCCGTCACGCTGTCGTTGCCGCCGCCGGTTTGGATGTGGTCGTCGCCCACTCCGCCATCGACGGTCATGCCGATCGACACGTTGCCGAGCACCGAGACGCGGTCATTCCCGTCCAGCGTGTTGATGAAGATCTGGTCGATGTCCGCGACGTTGTAGGCAACGGTTTCGGAATTCACGACGACGACGATCTGCGTGTCGTCGCCGCGCGGCGTCCTAATCCGCACGTTGTCGGCGTCGGCGGTTCCGGTCAAAGTCAACACGCCGTCCACCAGCGAGAATGCTGCGGACGGTTCCACGGCGTCGCCGACGGATGCGTACAACGCTCGCGCGGCCAGGATGTCAAAATTGCTCAGCGCCGTGAACGTGTCGCTGCCACCAACGCTCGCGAACATCACCGAACCAACTGCATCGAGATGTCCGAGTCCGAGCGAGTGTCCGATCTCGTGGACCGCCACCAGCAGGAAATCAAACGACGTGCTCCCTTCGGTGTTACCGACCTCCCAAGACTCGGACGAATCGAAGCGAATGTCGCCGGCGATCGGATTCGAGTTCACATCGTCGGGCAAGTACGCATAGGCCAGCGTCCGCCCGGCTCGGTCAATGTTCGCAAACGAAAAGTCGATCGAGTCCGCCAGCCTCGCAGTCGTCGTCAACGTGAACGTGATGTCCACGACCGACGACCATGCCGCGAACGCCTGAGTCAACGCCGAGTTCACTTCATCGGCCGTCAGACTGAAGTTGGTCGGAATCGCGCCGACGTAATACGTCAACGTCGCGCTCCCCTGACCCGCGCCGTCCCAACCCGCACTGTCGGGTCCGCCGCCAACTTGTGGTCCCCCCACCGCTGCGCCTGACGCGAACAGTACGTCCTTCACGGCCGCCGCAAGCAATGCTCGTGCTTCCAGAATCTCCGCCGAGGCGACCGGTCGCGACCGTCGTTGATTTCGCATCTTTCGTGTGATCCACATCGTCATTCTCCTTCTGTCAAAGCTGCGGCCCGCAGATTTTGACTTGCCCACTCTCAGTCCCGTTGTCGTCAGGAACCGCCAGTCTTTTTCAGGCCGGCCGAACCGCCGACGGGCATAATCCGGCGGTTCGGACGCATCGGGCCAACAATTCCGACCTGAAAAAGACTCGCGGCTCCCGAATCGACTCCGGGACTTACAACGCAGGCTGATTCCACACCGCAAACCGCACGCGAATTCCACAGACTTTCCGTGGATCCTCGAAGTCTTGGATTCCGGAGAGCACTTTCGAACTCACCGACCGGCTGGCGATCGCCAATTGCCACCAGACGCGGATACGGCGCCGCCTCTCGCGTCTGTAGCACGGCCGGCAACAGCAGAGCGATCAGAACCGCGATGATGGCAATCACCACTAGCAACTCAATGAGTGCGAATCCCACACGCTCAGGGCCAACCGAACGTCGAATCGTCATTGGAATCTTTCAGAGTTTTGATGTGCCCACGATGTGAAGTTTCGTCGGAGTTCATCATTCATCCGGCGTGCTCGTTCGATGAACCCCTTGGACGTGACGGATCCGACGCCGCTGGGATGAATTGGCACCGTAAAACAAGTGTTGGAGTCCACACGAATTTTGGCGGCGATTCCGATCAAGTCGTTCGAGGGGGCATCACCCAGCATCACCGGAACAACTGACAAACGCCGGTCGTTGGAAGCATTTTCCGCGACGAATTTGCTGGCAGGTGCCGTTGGTACGGCACTTGTTCGTGGACATTCGGAATACTCCTGAGGCACGCCGGTCGATAGGATCCTCGCCGGATTTATGGATCGAGCAGCCACTCCAAGTCAGGCTGCAAATGTCTCTGACTCGCGGAGCTTCATCATGCCCAATTCAATTCGCACGATCACTGCCGCGCAGCGCGCCACTTTGCGGACGTTTGCGGATTTCAGCCTGCTGTCTCGCCGAACATTGTTGCGTGGATTGGGCGCGGCCATCGCCCTGCCGGTGCTCGATTCGATGTTGGCCACTCACGCGTTGTCAGCGCCGGCCGAGAAGGCAGCGGCGGCCGGCAAGAGCATTCCGACTCGGATGGCGTTTGTGTCTCAGCCGAATGGCGTGATTCAGTCGGCTTGGTTTCCGAAGACGCCGGGTGAAGGCATTGAGTTGGTTGAGTCTCTCGAAGCGTTGGCTCCGCTGAAGAGTGACCTGCTGGTGATCAGCGGGTTGGCTCAGGATAACGGCCGGGCCAAGGGGGATGGGCCGGGCGATCATGCTCGGTCGGCGGCCAGCTTGCTGACGGGGGCGCATCCCGTGAAGACGGCGGGGGCGAACATCAAGGTCGGGATGTCGGCCGATCAGTGGATCGCGTCGAAGATCGGGCAACTGACGCGGATGCCGTCGCTGGAAGTCGGCATCGAGCCGGGACGCACATCGGGCAATTGCGATTCGGGGTATAGCTGCGCGTACTCGAACACGATCTCGTGGAAGTCTGAATCGACGCCGATGGCTAAGGAAATCAATCCGCGTCTGGTCTTCGAGCGGCTGTTCGGTGGCGAAGAGAATGATCCGCAAGTCCGCGCGAAGCGAGCGGCGTATCGCAAGAGCGTGCTGGATGTCGTCGCCGGTGATGCGGCGAAGTTGAAAGTCAAGCTCGGTCAGACGGATCGGCAGAAGATCGACGAATACTTCACCAGCGTGCGCGAAATTGAAACGCGCATCGAGCAAGCGGAAGTGCAGGCGAAGAACTCGCGGCCGGATTACGAGATTCCCAAGGGCATCCCCAAGGACGGCCGCGAGCATTTGCGATTGATGTACGACTTGATGATGCTCGCGTTTCGTACCGACACCACGCGGGTCATCACCTGCATGGTCGCGAATGAAGGTAGCAACAAGACCTATCCGTCGGTCGGCGTCAACGAAGGGCATCACGAGCTGTCACATCACCGCAACGAGGCGGACAAAGTCGAGAAGCTCAAGAAAATCGACAAGTATCAGATGGAGCAGTTCGCCTACTTCCTGCAGCAACTCAAGTCGGTCAAGGAGGGCGAAGGAACGTTGCTCGACCATAGTCTCGTATTCTTCGGCAGCGGACTCGGCGACGGTAATGCGCACTCGCACCACAACCTGCCGATCATCCTCGCCGGCCGAGGCGGCGGCTCGGTGAAGCCGGGGCGGTTCATCAAGATCGAGAAGGAAACACCGCTCAACAATTTGTTTCTGTCTTGTTTCGATCGCATGGACGCGAAAGCCGAATCGTTTGGCGACAGCAACGGCCGCATGAACGGCTTGGAAGGTTGAGCATTCCGTGGGGCAGGTTTTCAACCTGCCAGACTTCGAGGCTCAGGATCGTTGGCCTTTTCAATTGCTCGAAACGATAGCGAACGAATGGGACGGGCAGGTTGAAAACCTGCCCCACGAACTCGTCCGGCCGGAAGGTGGGCCCTCATGGAGACGCGCAGCGGAGAACCTCGTAACGAGTATTTCCCGCCGTGTCCGTGGAAACCGACGACGTGTGCGGCGCTGACGGCGTTGGGGTATTTGGTGCTGGCTCGGTTCAGTCTGCTGTTCGTGGTTCAGCCGGAACAGATCGCGGGCTTCTGGTTGCCGAATGGATTGCTCGTCGGGGCGATGGTCTTGCGCGAGCGGCGGGACTGGCGGTGTTTGCTCGCGAGCGGTTGTGGTGCGAACCTGATCGCCAATCTCTGGGCTGGCAATTCGCTCGGCGTCAGCTTGGGTTTCGCGGCGGTCAACGGATTGGAGTCGTGGCTGGCGGCGTGGGCGTTGGTGCGCTACGTCGGCTCGCCGATCACGCTCAGTCGCCTGAGAGAAGTCTTTGGTTTGGTGGCGGTGTCGGCGTTCCCGGCGTGCTTCTGCGGTGCGGTGCTGGGTTCGACGTTGGTCGCGCTGAGTTCTGGTACGTCGTTCTGGCCGGTGTGGCGCGTGTGGTTGGTGGCGGACTTTCTCGGTCTGCTGCTCGTGACTCCATTCGTCTTGGCTTGGAGCGCATCGGGAGCACTCACGATTCGACTGCTGAGCCGTGCTCGCAGGGCGGAGGCGGCCTGCCTCATGACGCTCCTGCTGGGGCTGGCGGTGTTGATCTTCGACCGGACGGGCGACGTTCCCGCTCCGCTGTTCATCCGCGGGTTCATGCTGTTTCCAATTCTGGTTTGGGCGGCGCTGAGGTTTGGATCGTGGGGAGCGTCCGCGGCCACTCTCGCGATGTCCTTGGTGGCGGTGTGGTACACGGCCCACGGACGCGGACCGTTCGTGTTGCTTGTCGAGTCCGCGACCGCGCAGGTGCTCGCGGCTCAGCACTTCTTGATTGTGGCCGCGCTGATGACCTTGATTATTGCCGCCGCGATGGCGGAACGAGTTCGCGCGACGGAGCAACTGGAACTGGTCATCCGCGGGACCGATGCCGGCATCTGGGATTGGAATCTGCTGACCAACGAGGTGTATCTCTCGCCGCGTTGGAAGAGCATGTTGGGCTTCGAAGATCACGAGGTGATTAACCGCTTTGATGCCTGGGAGAGCCGCATCCACCCCGAAGATCACAGCCGCGCGTTGGCGACGTTTCGCGACTACATGGCCGGCAAGATCGGACAATACGAATTGGAACATCGCTTACGTCATCGGGACGGCACCTATCGCTGGGTCTTGTCGCGCGCGTTGGCGGTGCGCGACTCGGCGGGGCGTTCCCTGCGCATTGCAGGATCGAACCTGGACATCACCGGGATCAAGCAGGCCGAAGCGGCGCTGCGCGAAAGTGAGCGGCATTTTCAAGCGGCCTTTGATGACTCGCCAATCGGCATGGATTTGGTCGATCTGCGCGGCTGCTTCGTGCGCGTCAACACGTCCTACAGCCGGATGATCGGGTACACGGCCGAGCAAATGGTGGGCAAGCACATTCGGGACATCACCTATGCCGATGATTTGCCGGAGGACGAAGAAGCCATGCGACGGTTTCTCGACGGTGGCCGACAGACCTATCAGACGGAAAAGCGCTACGTCCGCTCAGACGGCAGCCTCATCTGGGCCTTGTTGAACGTCACCATGATCACCGATGCCGAAGGCCGGCCGTTCCAATTCTTCGGGCAAGTTCAGGACATCACCGAGCTGAAGACCACCGAAGAGGCGTTGCGTCGCCAAGCTCAGGAATTGGAACGCAGCAACCAAGAGTTAGACGACTTCGCCTACATAGCTTCGCATGACCTCAAGACACCGTTGCGCGGCATCGACAACTTGTCGAAATGGATCGCCGACGATGCGCCGGCCTCGATGTCGGAAGCCTCACGCGAGCATTTGCGAAAGTTGCGGCAGCGGGTCGCTCGGCTCGATCGGTTGCTGGACGACCTGCTGCAATACTCGCGCGCCGGCCAGCAGTTGGGAGATGTGATGCTCGTTCAGACGGGCCCGCTGGTGCGGTCTGTCGTGGAAATCCTGACGCCGCCAGCGGGGTTTGTGGTCCATGTCGCTGATAACATGCCGCGCCTCACGACTTACAAAACACCATTGGAATTGGTCTTTCGGAACCTGATCGACAACGCCATCAAGCATCACGACCGAGCCGACGGCCGTATTGAGGTCTCGGCGTCAGTGCAGGGCCGCTTGGTCGAATTTACTATCCGGGACGATGGACCCGGAATTCCGGCGGAGTATCATGAACGCATCTTTCGCATGTTCCAGACACTCAAACCGCGTGACGAAGTCGAAGGCAGCGGCATCGGATTGGCCGTCGTCAAGAAAGTCGTCGAGCGGCAAGGTGGCCAAGTCGCGGTCGAATCCCACAGCGGCCGTGGAACCGTGTTTCGATTCACCTGGCCGAATTCGGTTTCGCCGGTGCGAGAAAGGAGAGACAGTCATGTCTGACACGATGCCCTCGATCCTGCTCATCGAAGATGATGAAGTGGATGTCGAAGCGATTCGGCGGTTATTCGCCTGGCGGAATATCGCCAACCCGCTGCACGTCGCTTCCGATGGCGTCGCCGCATTGCGGATGCTGCACGGCGAGGATCAATCGACGATTGGGCAGCCGTGCGTGATTCTGCTCGACTTGAACCTGCCCCGCATGAACGGCATCGAGTTTCTGGATGAACTGCGCCGCGATGCCAAGTTGAAAGACAGCGTGGTGTTCGTGCTGACGACGTCCAACAGCGACTACGACCGACTGGTCACCAGCTCGAAATACGTGGCGGGATATCTGTTGAAGTCCGAGGCCGATGCGGATTACAGCCAACTCTTTCGGTATCTGCGCCCCGTGCTGCGGTTCTCTGAAAACTAGGCCGCGAAAGAAACAGGCGAGCGATCACGGACGCTCAGGCCAGCCAGCGAGCCGCCTCTTTCGCAAAGTACGTCAGGATCATGTCCGCACCGGCTCGCTTAATCGACGTGAGAATTTCCAGCGCGGTGCGTTGCTCGTCGATCCAGCCGTTGGCAGCGGCCGCTTTGACCATCGAGAATTCGCCACTGACGTTGTAGGCCGCCAGCGGGATCTCCGGGTGCGCCTGCTTCACTCGGCGAATCACGTCGAGATAACTGAGCGCTGGTTTGACCATCAGGATGTCGGCCCCCTCGGCGACATCGAGCGCGACCTCACGCAGAGCTTCCCCCGCATTGGCTGGGTCCATCTGATAGCTGCGGCGATCGCCGAACTGCGGGGCGCTTTCGGCCGCATCGCGGAACGGTCCATAAAACGCCGAGGCATATTTCGCGGCATAGCTCATGATCGGAATGTTCTCGAAGTTTGCGGCATCGAGTCCGGTTCGCAGCGCGGCGATCATGCCATCCATCATCCCGCTGGGAGCGATCAGGTCGGCTCCCGCTTGGCATTGAGCGACCGCCTCTTTGACGAGGATTTCGAGCGTCGCATCGTTATCGACGTCGGTGTGCCCGTGCTTCTGGTTGACGATGCCGCAGTGGCCGTGATCGGTGAACTCGCAGAAGCAGACGTCGGTGATGACCAGCACGTCTGACCGAGTCCCCTTGATCGCTCGCACCGCTTGTTGAATGACTCCGTTGGGATCGTAGGCATCACTGCCGACCGCGTCCTTGTGCTCCGGGATACCGAACAGGATCACCGCCGGGATTCCCAGCGAAGCGATCTCGTCGATTTCGCGCGGCAGATGATCGACCGTCATTTGATCGTGGCCGGGCATCGACTTGATTGGCACACGCTGGCTCTGTCCGTGCCGCACGAACAACGGCAGGATGAAGTCACGCGGATTGAGTTCCGTCTCGCGGACCAAATCGCGCAGACGCGGATTGGCTCGCAGGCGTCGCAGGCGTAACGATGGGAAACCAACAGAGAAGGGGGCGGGAATCATGGCAGACATCTCGATGAGGAAAACTTCGTCGTTTGCCAAGATATCGCGGCTGTTCGTCAGCGGACAGGCGAGCGGGGCGGCGTCAGCCCCCCGGTGTTGCGGCGAATACACCGGGGGGCTGACGCCGCCCCGCTCGCCTGGATGCCTCATCGTGGGCCGAGCGAGTCATGAATCAGGCCAGCGGAACTTTGAAGGCCGCTCCCGGCACTTCCTGGACAAATTGAGGAACCGCATAACCCGGCAGTCGTTGCCGCAACTCGACCATCAATTGGCGTCCGACTTCGGTAGAAACCTCGAAGTGAGCCGTGCCGGCGACACGGTCGAGTTGATGCAAATAATACGGCCGGATGCCCAACTCAATCAGCCGCTCGCTTAGCTCCACGAGCACATCGGCGGAGTCGTTGATCCCGCGCAGCAGCACCGCTTGATTGAGCGTCAGCACGCCCGCTTGTGTCAGTCGTCGCAAAGCCGCCGCGCAGTCACCGACCAATTCACGGGGATGATTCGCATGGACGACAACGATCGGTGTCAGCCGCGACGACGTCAGCAGGTCGAGCCATTCCCAGGTAATTCGATTTGGCAGCACGATCGGTAGCCGAGTATGCCATCTCAGCCGACGCAGATGTTTGATTTGTTCGAGTCGATGCACGACGACAGCCAAGCGTTCGTCGGTCAGCATCAACGGATCGCCGCCGCTGAGCAGCACCTCGTGGATTGACTCATCCTGTTCGAGTGCCGCAAACGCCGGCTCCCAATCGTCGAGCCGCTTCGGTTCTTGTGAATACGGATAATGCCGTCGAAAGCAGTAGCGGCAATGCACGGCACAAGCTCCGGTCAGCACCAGCAAGGCTCGGCCGGCGTACTTGTGCAACAAGCCGGGAGCTTTGCGATACGTGGCTTCGTCGAGTGCATCGAGCGTGAAGCCAGAAACGACGACATCCTCATCCGCGAGCGGCAGCACTTGTCGCAAGAGCGGATCGTTGATGTCGCCCGGCTGCATGCGGAGTAAAAAACTCTCCGGCACCAACAGCGGAAACTTCCGGCCGACCGCCGAGAGCCGACAACCGGTAGCCGTTAATCCCAACCTCGCACGCAATTCGTCAGGGTCGCGAATCGCATCAGCCAACGAGCGTCGCCAGTCATCACGCACAGCCGGCGAGGCAACGTCTGAAGGCTCGATCAAGAGCCGTTCCGCGAGGCTGACATTTCCCGAAACCATGCTCGACACCAACCTCGCGACCCCGCTATAAACCCGCCCCTTTGCGGGGCTTCGTAAGATGGGCACTCTTGCCCGTCCCTCACGCATGACACGTCAAAGGACGGGCAAGAGTGCCCATCCTACGGCCGCACAAACACTATCCGCTTCTCCGAGAAAGACCAATGGCCAACATCAGTACCAGTGACTTCAAGAAGGGAATCAAAGTCCTCGTCGATGGCGAGCCCTGCGACATGGTCGGCCTCGAATTCGTCAAGCCGGGCAAAGGCCAAGCCCTCTACCGCACGCGGCTCAGAAACTTGCTCAAGGGGACGTACCTCGACAAGACCTACAAGAGCGGTGACGGTCTCGAAGGAGCCGACGTGCGCAAGTGCGACGGCGTCTATTCGTACCGCGATGCCAACGGCTACGTCTTCATGGATAACGAAACCTTCGAGCAACACTCGTTGCCGTTGGAAACCTGTGCCGAGTCGCTGCGATTCATCAAAGAAGGCAGCCTCTGCCAACTGCTGTATTGGAACGACCGCCTGATCGACTTCACGCCGCCGCAGCACGTCACGCTCGAAATCACCTACACCGAGCCCGCCGTCCGCGGCAACACGTCCTCCAACGTGACCAAGGCCGCGACCGTCGAAACCGGAGCCGAAATCCAAGTCCCCGCTTTCGTCGCCGCCGGCGAAAAAGTCCGCATCGACGCCGTCACTGGCGAGTACATCGAACGTGTCCGGGATTGACGTAACCTGACTCTTCGAGACGGGGAGTCCGAGGCAACAAGCATTCCACGAAATCAGCCCGGCTTCTCGCGAGAAGCCGGGCTGATTTTTTCCAGATAAGAGTGCCCGACTCGGAGAGTCAGGCTACGATGTGCCCCATGATCGCTCCCGAACATAACGGCAAACTCTACATCGAGACCGTCGGCTGTCAGATGAATATGCTCGACAGCGAGTTGGTCGTCGCCGCGCTGCGCCAGCAAGGCTATTCGCTGACCAGCGAAGTCAAAGAGGCGGACACGATCCTGTTCAACACATGCAGCGTGCGCGATCACGCCGAGCACAAAATCTACAGCCAGCTTGGGCGGTTGAAATTCAGCAAGCGAGCACGCCCCAACCAGGTCATCGGTGTCATGGGCTGCATGGCCCAGAAGGATCAAGAGCTGATCTTCAATCGCGCACCGCACGTCGATCTGGTCGTCGGCACCGGTCAACTCCGAGAGATTCCGCGACTCGTTGACGAAGCCCGCTCCGACCGAGGCCGTCGTATTGCCATTAGTCTCGATCGCAAAGAAGGCTCACGCGATGAAGTCGCGAGCAGCTTTGAAAGCTACGACCCCGCTCGCGATCCCGAAATGCGGCCGACGCCGTTTCAGGCGTTCGTTCGAATCATGATTGGCTGCGACAAGTTCTGTACTTACTGCGTTGTGCCGATGACTCGCGGTCCGGAACAGAGCCGCCCGCCTCGTGAGATTGCCCACGAAGTCCGGTTGCTCGCTCAGCAAGGGGTCAAAGAGGTCACGCTGCTGGGGCAAACGGTCAATAGCTACAAACACACGCAGGATGGCAAACTCTTCCGGCTTTCGGACTTGCTCGAACTGATCCACGACACGGAAGGCATCCTGCGGATCAAGTTCGTTACCAATTACCCGCGCGACATGACCGACGACCTGCTGCAAGCGGTGCGCGATCTGCCGAAGGTCACGCAATACTTGCACGTGCCGGCTCAGTCGGGCTGCGACGAAATGCTCAAACGGATGAAGCGCGGCTATACCGTCGATCAATACCGCGAGATGTTCTCCCGCATTCGACAGACATTGCCGACCTGCGCCGTGTCGAGTGACTTCATCGTCGGCATGTGCGGCGAGACTGAAGCGTCGTATCAGTTGAGCCTCGACCTGATTCGCGAGTGCCGGTTCAAGAACTCGTTCATCTTCAAATACAGCCCGCGTCCCGGCACGAAAGCTCACGACTTGTGGGAAGACGACGTCCCGGAAGAGGTGAAACGCCATCGCAACAACGAAATGCTGGACTTGCAAAACCAGATCAGCGAAGAGGACAACGCCGACCTGATTGGTTCGACGTTCGAGGTGCTGGTCGAGGGGATCAGCAAATCGGCCAAGAAGGCTCAAGCGGCGGATGATTCGTTCGTGCCGCAGCATTCCCCTGAGGAGGCTGTGAGCGGGCCGACACAATTGGTGGGACGCACACGCTGCGACCGGATCGTGGTCTTTGACGGCAATCCACGTTTGGCTGGCAGTCTCGTGGAAGTCGCCGTTCAGGGTTGCACCGCCACGACGTTGCTCGGCGGCATTGTCACGCACGAGCGGCAATTCAGCAGTTTGTCTCTGCCGATCGTTTCGTAATTTGTCTGTTGTGAAATGAAGCCGCTCGCGATTTCGTTCTTCCGAAACCGCGAGCGGCGAGCGTTATGGCGTTGCTTCTGCCAGGTTTGTTACCCGACATGTGAGGCTAAGTCGGTCAAGGCGGCAATGGCCTGATCGACTCCGCCCATGTTGATCGCGAACGACATGGCGGGATCATTACGCACCCCTTCCAACGCCTTCTTGGCTTTGTCGATCGTGCCGTTCTTCAGAGCGAAGAGCATGGCCTCTTTCTGAGAATCCCGGCCTGAGCCACCCCGTCCGCCACGGGTCTTGCCCGCCTTCGCACGCAGATTTGACTTGATCACGCTGACGTACTTCGGATCGAGAGTCAGTCCCTTGCTTTGCTTCGCGTAAGCCGAAATGTCCTTCGGAGATTCAAGCCCTTTGCCGAGCGCTTCGCGAATGATTGCCGCCTTATTGACTCCACCACTTGCTCTTTTTGCCACGAGTAACTCCTCAAAGTGAAACTGTGGAATGACATATTCCAACTTGCGGGATGATCTATAGCTGGCATTCCAGCAAGAGTCAAACGGGGCGCAGTAGGAGTACACACAGTGTGACGTCAAACATTCGCGCACTACTTGGCCACGTCTCGTCGGAATTCGCTGAGCATTTGCAACGCGGCGAGGGGCGTGAGTTGATCGAGGTCGAGCGACTTGAGTTGTTCGATGACGGGATGATCCGGTTCGACGAACAGCGCGAGTTGGCGGTCGCGAGATTTCGATTTGCGTTCCGGGATCTTCACCCGTCCCGACTCGTCGATGTGATCGGATTCCAATTGTTTGAGAATGACGGTAGCACGTTCGACGACTTCACGCGGGAGTCCGGCGATTTTGGCGACGTGGATGCCGTAGCTCTTGTCGGCGGGGCCTTCCACAATCTTGTGCAGGAAGATGATGTCGTCCCCTTGCTCGCGGATCGCCACGTTCCAGTTACTGGTGTGCGGCAATGTTTTGGTCAATTCGGTCAGCTCGTGGTAGTGCGTGGCGAACAACGTGCGGCAGCGGATTTGGTCGTGTAGAAATTCGGTGACGGCCCAAGCCAGTGAGATGCCGTCGTAGGTGCTGGTGCCTCGGCCGATCTCGTCGAGGATCACCAGGCTGCGTTCGCTGGCGGAGTTCAGGATACGAGCAGTCTCGGTCATCTCGACCATGAACGTACTTTGGCCTTTCGACAATTCGTCGCTCGCACCGACGCGCGCAAAGATGCGGTCCGCGATGCCGATGCGAGCCTCGCTGGCGGGAATGAACGATCCCATCTGAGCCATGATCGTGAGCAACGCGGCTTGCCGGATGTAGGTGCTCTTGCCGGCCATGTTCGGGCCGGTGATGAGTTGCACGCGGCCTTTGTAGGTCAGGCTTTCTAGCCTGACCGGCTGTGAGTTGGCATGGGGCAACTCACCTGAAGTCGAGGGCGATGGGAGAGTCTGCTGAACATTCGGGTCAGGCTGGAAAGCCTGACCTACGCCGAGCCGCACATCATTGGGCACGAACGATCCCGAGGGCATCAGCTTGTCGAGGACCGGATGTCGGCCTTCGCGGATGTCGAGGAGAGGTTCGTCGGTGAGTTCCGGGCGGCAGTAGCCCTGTTTGACGGCGAGCGTCGCCAGCGCGGCCAGCACGTCTACTTCGGCGAGCACATCCGCTGTCTGTTTCAATCGCGCGGTTGCGCGAGCGACTCGTTCGCGCAAGGCGTTGAAGAGTTCTTGCTCCAGGGAGATCGCTCGCTCTTCAGCTCGGAGGACTTTGTCTTCGTATTCTTTCAAGGCTGGTGTGATGAAGCGTTCTTGGTTCTTGAGCGTTTGCTTGCGGATGTATTCGGCCGGGATCTTCGCGGCCTGCGCGGCGGTGACTTCCAGGTAGTAGCCGAAGACTTTGTTGAAGCCGACCTTCAAGTTCGGCAGGCCGAGCCGTTCCGATTCCTGAGCTTGATACTTGGCGATCCATTCCTTGCCGCCGCGAGCGAGATCGCGGAGTTCGTCGATCGTCGCATTGAACGCAGGGCGGATCATGCCGCCGTCGGTGGTGAGTAACGGCGGCTCATCGACCAAGGTCGCGTCGATGTCGCTGCGAATCTCCGCACAGAGATCGAGGTCAGCTTCGAGCAATTGCAGCAGCACGCTCTGTCGTCCCGCGAGCTTGGCTTTCAAACGGGGCAACAAAGCCAGCGAACGGGTCAGGCTGCCGAGATCGCGAGGACTCGCGCGGCCGGTCGCGACCTTGGCGGTCAGGCGTTGCAGGTCATAGGTCTCGGCCAGGATTTCGCGGAGGTCGCGGCAGAACATCGTGTCGCGAGTCAGTTCTTCGACTGCATCCAGTCGGCGGTTGATGGCGGCAATGTTGGTCAACGGGTTCGACAGCCATTCGGCCAGCAGCCGAGCGCCCATCGGCGAGACCGTTTCGTCGATGATCTCCAAGAGGCTGTCGTCGCGTTTCCCTTCGCGGATCGTGCGGGTCAGTTCGAGGCTGGCTCGTGTCGCTTCGTCGATGATCAGCGAAGTGCCCCGACGATAGGGCTCCAGCCGGCTGATGTGGGCCAGCGATGACTTCTGCATCTCTTGCACATATTCGAGCAATGCTCCAGCCGCGGTGACTCCGTCCGCCGCCGAGTCGATATCAAAACCTTCCAGCGTCGTGGTGCCGAAGTGTTTGAGTAGCGCCGATCGACAGGCCTCGTCCGCCCAACACCACGGTGCTCGCGGTGTCTTGAGCAGGCCGCTGCGCGCGAATAACGGTCGCAGCCGCTCGTCGTTTGCGAGATGTTCGGAATACAGGCACTCGCTCGGTCGGATGCGAGCGATCTCGTCGGCCAATTGTTCCGGTTGCAAATCGGTGGTGAGGAACCGCCCGGTGGAAACCTCCAGCCACGCGAGGCCCACGGCCCCAGACCGACCGGGCCAGACACTGGCGAGGAAATTCGATTCGCGCGGGTCGAGCAGCGCTTCATCGGTCAGCGTGCCGGGGGTGACGACTTGGGTGACTTCGCGCTTGACCATTCCCTTCGCGAGTTTCGGGTCTTCCATCTGCTCGCAGACCGCGACGCGATGTCCGGCCACGATCAGCTTCCGCAGATAGCCTTCGAGTGCGTGATACGGGAACCCCGCCATTGGGATCGGGTTCGGCGAGCCTTTGTCGCGGCTGGTCAGCGTCAGGCCGAGCTCCTTCGAGGAGACTTGCGCGTCCTCGAAGAACAGCTCGTAAAAGTCCCCCATGCGGAACAGCAGGATCGAACCGGGATTCTGCCGCTTCACTTCCAGGTATCGCTCCATTGCCGGTGTCAGATTGTGTGGAGCGGGATTCATGGCGGAAGTTTTCGTCTTCTCCAACGAGTGACTCATGTCGTCCTCAAGGTGAGCGTCCGGCAAAGCGGCAGCAGAATAACGCCGCTGTGCTCAAGAGTCCCAGTCATGCGAGTTTCGCCAACACCTCGTCATGGGTGGGAAAGCGGCCAGTCTCACGCTTGCAGTAGATGCGGCGGCCATCGACCACGACGTCGAAGATGCCACCTCCGCCGGGGATCAGCGTCGTGTCGATGTCGAGTTTCTGTTTGATCGCGGCCGCCAGACTGGTGGCCTGTGGTTTGTAGTTTCACTGCATACAGTAAGTGACGCTGATCTGCATCGGGGTCTCCGTAATGAGATTTACGAGGCACTGAGAGTCGTGTTGAGTGACGGGGTCGGGAGTCTTTTTCAGGTCGGCCGATGGCTCAAGAACCGTCGGACAAGAGTACGCGGCCGACCTGAAAAGGACTCCCGACCCCTTTGCGTTACCGGACCGCGCGGCGTTCGTGCCACTCGGCTTGCTGAGAGTCACCTTCGGCGCGGAAGAGTTCAGCGAGTCGTTGATGGACTTTCCACAGACGAGGATTGATCCGCACCGCCGTGAGCAGCGCGACTTTGTGAGCGGCTTCGTTGCCGAGTTTGCGTTCGCAGTCCGCCAGCATCATCCAATCCACATGTTGTCGCCGCAAAGCGGTGAGCCGATGCAGAGCGGACACGGCTTCCGGGTATCGCCCGGCGCTGAGGTGGGCGTCGGCGATCAGGTACCAGGCGTCCGAGCGATCCTGCCCAGCGATGTCCTCGTGTTTGAGCGCACGTTCGGCCAACGATTGATAGTCCCCCAATTTCAAAATGAAACGGAGCCGGCCCAGAGCGGTGTCGAGCATCGGATCTTCCAATCCGATCGCGTGTGCCTGCGACAGATACGTCAACGCGCGGTCTCGATACTGATCGGCCAGGAGAGCCTCCTTCTCGCGATTGGCCGTTTCCAGATAGGCTAGGCCCAACGATCGCAATTGATCGACCGAGTTGACTCGCGAGACGTCGAAGAAGGGACGCAAGACTCCGGGCTGGGGGTGCTGAGGCTTAGTGGCTGGTGCGGGTTGCTCGGAAGTCGGATGCACGCCAATGCGGTGGTGTGTGAACGTGAGATGTGGAATTTCCGTGTCGGAGCGAGGCATGTGGCACACAATGCAGTCGTTGTCGGGACTCAATCGCTGGCGTTTCGATTCATCGACTCGGCACTTCTCCGGTTGATGGCAACTCAGGCAGGCGGCGCTGTGGTTGGAAGAGTTGGACTCGCGTTCCAAGGCGTGTGGTTGGTGACAGGTCATACAAGAGAGTGTCTTGGAATTCTGATAACAACGGCTGAGATGCAACTGCTCGACATGCCCGACGACGGTCATGGGTTTGTCCGATTCGTCGAGCCAATAATCCAAACGGGAGTCTTCCCTCGGCAGGCCGGGGCGATAGTCGGTGAGTTGGCGGCCGCGCTGAGTCACCATCGCGGCGCTGCGCAGATGGCATTGCTGGCAGATTGCTTCGGCCAGCTCGCGTGGCAAGTGTTCCGGATTGACGATCGTGTGATCGACCTCGCTTCCCCGCGCGGAGGTCGTGCTGCCTGCGGGGCGATGGCGATGCCGTTCGACATGCAATGCGCCGGGGCCGTGACAGCGCTCGCAACCGATCGCCGCTTCGAGAATCTCCATGCGATGCAAGCTGCCTTCGACGGCGTCGGCCCGGCTGGCGTGGCAAGTCAGACAGCCTTCGCCGATCGGTCGCACGAAGGCCGCGTGATCGGGAACGTCGTAACCGGGGGACATGCCCCACGCCTTTCGCGACGCATACCAGGTGATCGGCGACTCCACCAAGAAGCCGTCCGCTTCGACGAGGTACGTCCGGGAATAATGCCCTGATCCGACGACGTACTTCACCGGGAACTCGGCGAGCAGCACCTCTGAAGGATCATCGACGAGCAGCAACTCGCGATGCCACATCTGCTCGGCCTGACGCCGAACTTCGTAGCGACGTTTTGACAGCGGATGCTCGAAGTGGCCGTCGGGCGGTTCCAGAGCCAGATCGACCTCCGCCATTGAGCGGCCCATGCTCGTGTGACGAAACGCCGCGTCGTGCTCCGCGTGACACGTTCGACACGCTTCGCTGCCGACATAGGCGACATCGAGTTTCGTGTTAAGAAACGGACTCTCGGATACTGGTGGCAGCGGAAACACATCCGACGCCGTCGGGTGGGGTGTGTCGAGTGGCGGCGTTCGGCCAGCCCAGACTCCCAACGCCACAATGGCCACGACCGCGAGGCTGCCGGACAACCACCAATGCCATTGATGCGGGGACTTCACTGAACCGCGTCGCGAGGGGTCGTTCATCGAGCGCTCTCCGCGAAGCCTGCTCAACGTGTCGCGATGGCCTGGGCCAGCGGACGCAGTATGGGATCGACCACCAGCTCTTCGATCAGTTCATCGCAGCGAGTGCGGAGGTTGCCCAGCGTTTGCTCGAACGACACGCCTGGTTCGAGGCTGCCGTACTGACGCAGTGTGAAATAGACGCTGATGTTCTCTTCCGGGTATTCGCCGCGTCGGACGTGGTACGCGCTGGTTCGTGTCTCGACCAGCAGCCGAGCTTGCGTGCGACACGACTCGTCCAGCGTCAGTGTGATGGCCGGCTCATAATTGATGACGCGAGCACCGGGGATGCGGACCAAACCGTCGATGGCCGGGCAGCCGCCGAGCGCCTCGGCGACGAGTTCGTCGTGGTTGCCACGATAGGCCATGTCGAAGCCCATCATGAAATCGAGGGCTTCGCAGTCCAGCGGGCTGACCGAGAGCATGTACGGCAGCAATTCCAGGGTCAGGCGATGCTGCTCGAAGGCCGTGTCGATGTCGGGGGGATTAAGAAATCCGCTGCAAACCCGCTTCGGCTCAACAGACACCCAGCGTTGGTGGCCGAGGTCTTTGTCTTCCTCCAGCACACAGTCGCCGGTCTCGCGGGTGTAGAAATTCCGCATCATCGGGTACGACTTTTGGATTCGCTCGAAGAAGCCCAAAATCGTCTCACGAGCGGCCGGCAACGGCATCTCGGTGCTGAGGTTCATATTGCAATAGAAGTCATCGACGTAGGAGTCGAAGGCCAACATGGTCTGGTCCTTTGACGAGAAAAGCGTGAGGTCCAATGCGCACCGAGCGGCGTCCGCGAGGCCCCCACGCTAGAGATGTTCGCCGAAGGCTGGTAATCGTCCTTCGGCCTCGTTTATCGTCATCGGCATTCTAGGGCTGCTGTTGGACAAGGTCAAAGAATGGTTATTGCGGAGGGTCAATGATGGGACTGCGAGCTTGTGTCTTTTCGACTCCGCTGGGTTGGCTGGGTCTGGCCGGACAAGACCGCTGCGTGTGGCGACTGGTGATTGGCCATCGCCGTGCCGAGGACGCTTGGGCCAGTTTGCGTCAGCACTTTGGCGATGAACCGCTTGCCGAATCGAACTGGTATCCCACGTTGAAGAAGACTCTGACCGAGTTCGCCGCCGGGAAGCCGGTCTCGTTCGACAAGATCACCGTACGGGCAGTGCAACGCACCGAGTTTCAACAGAAGGTACTGGTTGCAACGCGAGCAATCGGTTTTGGCGAGACGGTCAGCTATGGAGAACTCGCAGCGCGAGTTGGTTCACCGCGAGCCGCGCGAGCGGTCGGGTCGGTCATGTCTTCCAATTCGGTGCCGATCATCATTCCGTGTCATCGTGTGGTCGGCAGCGGCGGTGCGCTGGGTGGGTTCTCGGCCCCGCAAGGGATCAGCCTCAAGCAGCAGTTGCTGGAGATGGAAACGCGGGCACGCTCGTCGTGACCCGATGGATTGGGTCTCGTCGCACGTGCGACCCCATGAATGGGGTCACGACGAGCGCGACTGTCAATAGTCGAAACGGCCACGATGGCGAACTTCAATGACATTGGGAAATCGTTCGCTCGTCCGCTTTCGTGCTGTCGAAAGACCTGACTAGAATCGGCCGCGCACGCTCGTGGTCTTCGGGTTCCCAACGAAGGTGTGGTTATGAAAGTCAGCTCGGTTCGGCCGGATGTGTCGGAGTTGAATCTCGCCGTTCTCGGCCGCTCCGTACATCCGGAGTTGTTCGCCATCTACGAACGGACTTCCGTCGTTCAAGAGGGCTTCCGGGCGACCCTCGCGATTTGCGATGCCGGGCATTTGCTGGAGCTGCGGACGCAGCATCACACCATCTGCGAAATCGTCTGTCCGAAAGGGCAAACGTTGCCGCATCGTCAGCGACTGTTCGACAAGAAGCTGCGCGGCAGTCGCGACGAAGTTCTCGTGCTGCCGGGGGGCGTCGGCTATCAACTCAGTTTTCAAGTGGAGCGGCTTGACCCGGAGGTGTATCTGCACCTGCACGAAGAGTTTTCCATCGACTGCCGCAAGGCGACGCTCGGTCGCATGTTCGACCCGCCCAATCGACTGGCTCCCGCCGCCATCAGCTATCTGCAAGTGGACTTGTTCCCGCGCAGCCTGCTGGTTCACGCCTTCCATACGTTTCCGGAAAACTGCGCGGTTGTGAAAACTCAAACACTGATTGAATTGCCGGGAGCCAAGTAGGTCAGGCTTTCCAGCCTGACTCGATTGTACCCAAAACGCTTAATTCCCATTCGGTCAGCCTGGAAAGGCTGACCTACGAGACCGCATGTCCGCCACTCAATTGCTTCTCGTCCGTCACGGCACCACCGACGCGAATGTTCGAGTCCCCTACATCCTGCAAGGCAGCTCGATTGATCTGCCGCTGAACGAGAACGGCCGCCGGCAAGCTCAACAAGTTGCCGAGTTCTTGGCCACGTTCCCGGTCAAGCATGTCTATTCCAGTCCGCTGCAACGAGCGAACGAGACGGCCCGCAGCATCGCCGAGCGGCATCGCCTGAACGTGACTCAGATCGCCGAGATTACCGAATGCCACGTCGGCCTTTGGGAAGGCAAAGACTGGGACACCATCGCTCGCGAAACCCCGGAGGCGTATCGGCTGTTCCACGATGACCCGGCCACCCATCCGTATCTCGGCGGCGAGTCCTACACCGACGTGCTCCGCCGTTCGCTGCCGGCGTTCGAGCGTCTGCTGCAACAACACCTTGGCGAGACGATCGTCGTCGTCGCCCACAACATCGTGAACCGCGCCTTCACCGCGCACTTGATGGGCTTGGATCTCCGCAAAGCAAAGAGCCTCGCTCAAGACAACTGCTGCGTGAACGTCATCCAACACGCCGCTGGCAAGAGCATGCTGCTGACGATGAACTCGGTATTTCATCTGCAATGATGAGCGGCTTGCGAATCACGGCGGACTGATTCCAAAATGCCACGAAGTTGCCCGTAGGTTGGGATTCCATCCCGACCGGTCGGGATGGAATCCCAACCTACGAAAACAAGGAGACCGTCATGAGTCTGCTGACCTGCATCAAAGATATTTGGGAATTCAACCGTTCGCGCACGCTGGCGACGTTGGATGACATCGCCAAGCAATCCGATCCGACCGCGTTGCTCGGCTGGAGGCCGGGGCCGGGGCGAGCACACATTTGTTGGCAACTCATGCACATCGGCGTCACCGAAGAGCTGTTTGCCACCGAGCGGCTCTTCGGCAAAACACCCAGCTTTTCCGAGCTGGTCCCCCGCTTCAAAGGGGGGAGCACGCCCGATGACAACATTTTGAAGGTGGATCAGATTTATGAAGTGCTCAACGCTTCGCGGCAACATCTGCTCGAAGGACTGCCGCAGTTGACCGAAGCCGACCTCAACCGCATTCCAGAATCCGGTCTGTTGAAGGATCGAGGTTGGACGTTCGCGCGGGCGTTGCAGATCATCAATTGGCACGAGGCTCATCACCAAGGCCAAGCTCACATCACGCTGAACCTGTGGAAGAACCGCACATGACTCTCTCTGCCGAATACCTCGCTCTCATCGAACGTGGCCGCAAAGTGCTGCCCGGCGGCGTTTGCTCCAGCACGCGATTCAATCAAGGCTGGGGGGCACCGGTGTATGCTTCGCGAGCGAAAGGCTCGCGGTTCTGGGATGTTGATGGTCGCGAATTCCTCGATATGTCGATGAGCCACGGCGCGACGCTGCTCGGTCACGCGCCGGATTGTCTGCGTGAGGTGTTCGACAAGGTTTGGGAGCTCGGTGTGCTGTGCAGCCTCGACGGCAAATACCCGATCGAACTGGCCGAGCAGATCTGTGAGATCGTCCCGTGCGCCGAACGAGTCCGCTTCACCGGTTCTGGCAGCGAAGCCACGCTGCATGCGCTGCGTCTCTGCCGAGCGGCCAGCGGTCGTGACAAGATCATTCGCTTTCGCGGGCACTTCCACGGCTATCACGAATTCACGTTTATCGGCGGTCATCCTCCGGCCGACCAAATGGACGCGCAGCCGCCGTATCGCGAAAGCCCCGGCATCCCGATCTCACTCGCTGAACTAATCATCGTTGCCGAGTACAACGACTTCGATGCGCTCGAACGGCTGGTCAAACAGCACAAGCACGAGGCCGGCACGATTCTGATCGAGCCGGTTGACTACAACTGCGGCGCGATCCTGCCGGAGCCGGGCTTTCTCGAAGGCGCACGCCGACTCGCGACCGAGCACGGACTCATTCTGTTCTTCGACGAAATCCAATCGTTCGCCAAGAAGTCTCCCGGCGGAGCACAGCAAGACTTCGGCGTCACGCCGGATATTTGTACGATCGGCAAGTCGCTGGGTGCGGGCTTGCCGTTGTCGGCCATCGCTGGCAAAGCGGAGTTGATGGACCGCTTCAAGCCGGTCGGTGATGTGGCTCATTCCGGTACGTTTAATGCGCCGTTGCCGAGCATTCTTGCGGGCCTCGCGTTCGTCCATGCCATCCGGCAGCCAGCATTTTGGCAGCACATTCATTCGCTCTCCGAGCAGTTGTCTCGGGGCCTCAACGACATCTCCGAACGCAGTCCGATCCCTTGCCGTTTTCAAGTTCACGGCAGCCGCTTCGGATTGACGTTCGGCACGCGCGAGCCCGTTCGGTGTTATCGCGACAGCCTCTGCCATCGTCGCGAACTGATGCTGGAGTTCTGCCGTCAAACGACCGCTCGCGGTGTGTACTTCCATGACTATGGCGGCGGTCCATGTCACCACGGCTTTTCGTTGGCTCACACAGCGGCGGAGATTGACCTCGTGTTGCAAGCTGTCGAGGATTCGCTGAAGGCGATGTGAAGTTGAATCTTGAAGGACGCTTGTTAGAGTACGCCCCACTCATTGAAGAACCAAAAACGCTTAGGTTTAGGAAAGGTACAATGCCGCTGACTAAAGAACGAAAAACGGAGCTGATTCGTGGTTACGCTCGATCGGACGCGGACACCGGTTCGCCGGAAGTCCAGATCGCGATGCTGACCGATCGGATCAATCAATTGACCGGCCACATCAAGGGCCATGTGAAGGATCACTCGAGCCGACGCGGGTTGTTGATGGCGGTCAGCCGTCGTCGTCGCCTGCTGGATTACCTCAAGCGAGTCGATTCTGCTCGCTATCAGACGATTCTCGAAAAGCTTGAATTGCGCAAGTAGCCCCGGCCGAAATGGGGACGTTGTTGATTTGCTTCGGCCGGGAGCGTCCGTCAGGGGACGGACGCGGAATTGCCAGCCAACCGGGGAAACCGATTGGCTCGCCGGATCGAAGATTTGCTTGAGCCTGCGCGGTGGGTCCACGCGAAACGACGTTCGCCCTGCTTCGGCCACCGGCCTGGAAGTTGGCGTCGCTGTCGTTGCGACGCCGTGGATCACAGTCATTAGGACGTGTCGGCTCGCTGTCGTTTGTCACTCATGGTGAGTGATCTCGCTGGCCGCCGTCCGCTGAAGTGGAAAGAGAACAGAAATGAAAGTCTCAGTCGAACGAGAAATTGGCGGCAGGATTCTGAAGTTGGAAACCGGCGAGTTGGCGAAGCAAGCCCACGGAGCGGTCATTGTGCAATACGGCGAGACTTGGGTCTTTGTCGCTTCGGTCAGTGGCCCGCCGCGATTCGCGGATCAGGATTTCTTTCCGCTCACCGTCGATTATCGCGAGCGATTCGCCGCTGCCGGCAAGTTCCCCGGTGGATTCCTCAAGCGTGAGTCCCGTCCATCGACGCGCGAGATTCTGACGGCCCGGCTGACCGACCGCCCGATTCGGCCGCTGTTCCCGGAAGGCTACTACGATGAAGTGCAGATCATGGGCAACGTGCTGTCGTTCGATGGAGAGAACGACCCGGACGTGCTCTCGATCAACGGTGCGAGTGCCGCACTAATGCTGGCTCCGCTGCCGTTCAACGGTCCGATCGGAGCCGTCCGGATCGGTCAGGTCGATGGTCAATTCGTCGTGATGCCCACGATGGAACAACTGAAGACGAGCAAGCTCGATCTGATCGTGGCCGGCAGCAAAGACTCGGTGTTGATGATCGAAGGCTTCGGCGATCAAGTGCCGGAAGACCAGATGCTCGAAGCGATCCTGCTGGCTCAGGTCGAGATCGCGAAAATCTGCGAACTCCAATTGGAATTGTGCGTGAAGGTCGGCAAGGCTCGCACGCCGAACCCGGTGGTTGCCGAGAACAAGTTCACGGCGTTGCTCCGCGAGGAGTCTTACTCCGCGCTGAAAGCGGCCAAAGCCAACACGAAGAAGGCCGAACGTCACTCCGGCACCGACGCGATCAAGAAAGACCTCAAGGCGAAGTACTTCCCGGAAGGTGCCGAAGCCACGACTGGTACTCCGCGTCAATTCTCGGAGGCATTCGGAGCGCTCGAGTCCAAGGTCGTGCGTGACCTGATCCAAGAAGGGACTCGGCTCGATGGTCGCAAGTCCGACGAGATGCGAGCAATCACCTGCTCGGTGGGTGTCGTACCCCGTATTCACGGTTCGGCCGTGTTCACACGGGGTGAGACGCAATCGCTGGCGCAGATCACGCTGGGCACCGGTCGCGATACGCAGAAGGTCGATGGTCCGGTCGAGGAATACGAGAAGCGGTTCATGCTGGACTACAACTTCCCGTCGTATTCGGTGGGTGAGTGCCGTCCGATTCGCGGTCCCGGCCGGCGCGAGATCGGTCACGGCATGTTGGCCGAACGCTCAGTGCATTGGGTCATCCCGCCGGCCGAGAAGTTCCCGTACACGATCCGCACGATCTCCGACATCATGGAATCGAATGGTTCCAGTTCGATGGCCTCGGTGTGCAGTGCGACGCTCGCCCTGATGGACGCCGGCGTGCCGATCACCCAACCGGTGGCGGGCATTTCGATCGGCCTGGTCAAGGACGGCGACAAGTACACGCTGCTGACTGACATCATGGGTGACGAGGATCACTTCGGCGACATGGACTTCAAGGTCGCCGGCACCGGCAAAGGGATCACCGGCATTCAGCTCGATCTCAAGATCGACGGCATCAACGAAGCGATCATCCGCGATACGCTGGTGCAAGCCAAAGAAGCTCGCCGAGTCTTGCTGAAGGCGATGCTGGGTGCGATCGGCCGCCCGCGAGCGGACATCTCCGCAACCGCTCCGCGGTTGCATCAGATCAAGATCGACCCGGAAAAGATCGGCCTCTTGATCGGCCCCGGTGGCAAGACGATTCGTGCGATTCAAGAAGAGTCGAAGACGACGCTCGACGTTGGCGAAGACGGCACGATCACGATCGCCGGCATGAACGCCGCGTGTCTGGAAGCCGCGATCGCGCGCATCGAAGCGTTGACCGCAGAGATCAAAGTCGGCCGCGTCTACACCGGCAAGGTGTGCGCGATCAAGGACTTCGGAGCCTTCATCGAAATCGCTCCCGGCAAAGACGGACTCTGCCACATCAGCGAGCTGTCCGATGGCTATGTGAAGTCAGTTCACGACATCTGCAAGATCGGCGATGTTCTGGAAGTGAAGGTCATCGCGGTCGATGACCAGAACCGCGTCAAGCTGTCTCGCAAGGCGATCTTGATCGAGAAGGCACAAGCGGCTGGTGGCGGTGAAGGCACGCCTCAGTAACATTAGACGTCAGTGACATTCGCGATTCAGACTTCCGGAGTCTCTGAGACTTCGGAAGTCTTTTTTTTGAGGAGAGGCATTCTGGCGAGCCGGAGGTGTTTTCTGTTCGCGCGAGGTCTATTTTTTTTCGCCCTGCGTCTTATGCTGCGTTCCAGGGAAACCGGCGGTTCGGTCTGGGAGTCGCGAGCAGATGTCTTCCGCGAAATCATGGTTTGTGCAAACGGGATTCGGAGCCACGCTCGGCCCGATGCCCACGGATGCTTTAGTGGAGATGGTTCGCACGGGCGCTCTCCTACGAGCGGATCAAGTGCGTGCGGGTGACCAGGACGAATGGAGTCTCGCGTCCGAGATTCCCGATCTGAACGACGTCTTCACCGGCGCGTCGACAGGTATCGAACAAGCCGTTTCCGACAAGGTCGCCGAGATTGCTCCGCCGGTGTCGTCTGGCTCGCTCCGGAATTCCTCCAAGATCATTCTCGTTCCTCCCGCTCGGCCCGTCGGTCTTGAGCCTTCCTGCGTGGCCGACGACAGGGCTGTGGCGATTGCCGCACCCCAACCGGAACGGGTTGTCGCTCCTGTTTCCGTTGCGCGTGATGTCACGCCGGTCGTTGTGCCGCCGATCGACGAGGCTCCCGTGTCGGCCACGGCTCCGCCGGAAAATGATTTGATTGCCAACTGGAAGTCACAGCGCATTCAGACCAAAGAAGAACTGGGTCTGGTTTCGCTGGCCGCGGAAATGACGCATGCCGAGAACGCAGAGGATCTCGCGCCAGAACTGCCGGCCGATCTGCTCGACGACGAGGCCGAGCCAGTTCCGATCGCGGTGACGAATACAAAGCCTGCCACCCGTTCTGCGGTGCATCGTCCGGCGTTTCTCGATCAGATCGCGGGTTTAGAGGCCGGGCCGCGAGTACGGGTCGAGACTTCGCAGGAGAAATGGAATCGCTGGCGACGCAGTATGCCCAGTTGGCCGATCGCGGTGGCGGTCGTGCTAGTCTTGGTCATGGCGTGGTCCTACTGGCCTCGATCGCATCGCGGGATTTACGCGCGGTACGTCACGATTTGGGAGGAATGGAAAACTCGCCGCACCGATTTCAAAGACAAAGAGGGCTGGGAACAGTTCCTCAAGCAGACTGCCTCGGAACTGGATGACACCGTGCCGTGGTTGGAGAAAAACGCACGCGCGAGCGACCGCGAACAACTGCTGCTGTTGTGGATTGGCCGCGATTGTTTCCGCAAGATGCTCAGGCAGCCTCGGCAGATTGGTTCGCCGGAGGAGAAGCAGTTGCAAATCCTGCTGACGAAAGTTCGCGAACTGCATGATTCGCCCGGTTCCCCGACGCCCGATGGAGGACTGGCCGGAGGTAAGAATGCCGACCCAGAACAACCCTCCGGTGCTGGAGCGTTCGATCCCAATTCGGTGCGAGCGGAGACGAAACCCGTGGCACCTGTCGATACGGCGATTCCGGCGAAGGCGGATGTCGCACCTGGCGGCGTCCCGGAGGAACGGGAATAAGAACAACGCAGGGCAAACATCGTGACCCCTGACGCACTTTGACACACCTTGAGAAGGACACTCGGATGCGAATGAGCGATTGGTTGTTGGTGAGCCTCCTGTGTTTCGTTTCGACCACGGTTGTGAAAGCCGATGAAATTCAAGCCGGTGCGGCGACGAGCAACATCACCCCGGAAATCGGCCAAGAGATCATTGGCGGCTTCGTGCCCTATCCGTCCAAGCACATTCATGACGAACTCCATGCTCGGTGTTTGGTGCTCAATGACGGGAAGACGAAGTTGGCGTTGGTGGTGTGCGACTTGCTCGGCATTCAGCGGGTGATCAGCACGGAAGCTCGGAAGATGATCCACGAGCAGGTCGGCATCCCGCCGGAGTGCGTGATGATCAGCGCGACGCACACGCACTCGGCGACCAGTGCGCTGGGAAAGGATCGGCTCAAGCCCGAGCAGACGCTGGATGATTATCAGCGGTTCGTGGCTCGACGCATTGCCGATGGGGTTGCTCGCGCCGTCAACAATCTGCGACCCGCTCAGGTTGCGTTCGGATCGGTGGACGTTCCGGAGCATGTCTTCAACCGCCGCTGGCACATGCGGCCGGGGACCGTGCCGGTGAATCCGTTCGGCAGTAGTGATCTCGTGAAGATGAATCCTCCAGCCGGTAGCCCGAACCTCGTCGAGCCGGCCGGGCCGATCGATCCGACGGTCTCGTTCATCGCGGTTCGCGAACCGAGCGGTGCGATGATCTCCGTGTTCGCGGCGTACTCGCTGCATTACGTGGGGGGCGTGGGGGCTGCGGACATCTCGGCCGATTACTACGGCGTCTTCAGCGAGCAACTCAAGCGGCTGATCGAGGACGGCAAGTCCAATGACACACCGGCCGACCGCCCTCCGTTCGTGGCGATGATGGCCAACGGGACCAGCGGCGACATCAACAACATTAACTTCCGCAATCCGCGGCCGGGCAAGAAGCCGTTTGAGCAAATCCGATTCGTCGCCGAGGACGTCGCCGCGAAAGTCCACGGCGCGATGGCCAAGTTGGAGTATCGCGAAAACCTGACCTTGGCCGCCCGCTATCGTGAGCCGGTCATTGCCTGGCGCAAGCCCACGGCCGAACAGATGAAGTGGACCGAAGAGACGCTCGCCGCCGGGCCGAAGAGCAAACAGGATTTGTCGTTTATCTACGCCGAACGAATCTCGCGGCTGGCTCAGTATCCCGAAACGACAACGATCCCGCTGCATATTCTGCGGATCGGCGACGTCTGCATCGGGACGATGCCCTGCGAAGTCTTTGTCGAAATCGGTCTCGACTTCAAACGCCGCTCGCCGTTGCCGAACTCGTTCATGGTTGAACTGGCTCACGGCTACTTCGGTTACTTGCCGACTCCGAGGCAGCATCAATTCGGCGGTTACGAGACGTGGCTCGGAACGAACCGGCTGGAGATCAACGCTTCCGACAAGCTGCTCGATCAACTCATCGAGATGGCTCAGGAAGTGGCGGCCGATCGGCCTGCGAAGTGACACGGCAACTCGACGGACGAGACGCAGTTCGCCACACTGCGAATGAGTTCTCGTTGAAGGGTCGTGCGTTCAAAATTCAAAATTGGCGGGGTTGATCGATACCGAGCATTCCACGCGACAGCACCCCGCCAATTTTGAATTTTGAACGCACGACCCCTTTGCTCAATCGCTCTTCCGAAGATGGCAGCATGATTCGAGTGACAGTCAGACCTGCGAATGGCGAAGCCTGCGAGATCATGGTCAATCCTGATCGTTGTCTCCCTTCGCGACAACTCATTCGTCAGCAACTCGATGCTGGAAAACTTGGCGCGGTTGGACTGGTGCGAGTTCATCGCTGGGAGCCGCGTGATGCCGCTTCGGCGGATGAGGTTTCCGGATTGCCGGCCTCTCTCGTGCGTGATCTGGATGTCGTGTTGTGGCTGATCGGCCAGTCGCCGGATGCGGTCTATGCGGTCGAGCAGACCGATTTAGAACCCGGCCACTCGCGCGGTCGTTTTCTGCAAGTGCATCTCGGCTTTCCGAGCGGCGCGATGGCGTTGCTCGACTTTGCCGATCGGTTGCCGCCGGGCGATGGATACCAGTCGCTGTCGGTGATTGGCTCCGCCGGGGCCGCGTATGCCGACGATCATCAGAACATGCAGTTGGTGTTTCGCGGCGGACGCCCGCAGGCCGTGTGCGCGGATGAATCTGGCCGGCGACACGCGGCGATGGTTCAAGAGACCGTCGAGGCTTTGCATGCGGGCGGCGATGTCTCGGCACACGTCTCGGAATGGCAGAATGTTTTGAAAGTGGCGGAGGCCGTGCGGCAGTCGATTGAGTCAAATCAGTCAATCGGGCTGCGAAGCGGAAATGTAGACGAGTCACTCCGTGACTCGAATTCGAGTCACGGAGTGACTCGTCTACTTTGTTCGCAATTCCGTTGCGCGGTGCTCAGCACCGTCAAGCACGATTACGTCGCACGCGGGCTGGCGACGCATCCGCGGTTCAAGCTGGTCGTGGTCGCGGACGATCCGCAGATTCCCAATTGGGCGCACGAGCGGAACCAGCAGTTTGCCGACGCTCATCAGATTCCTTACGTCCGCGATGTCGAACGGGCGTTGCGCGAGTTCGACGTGCAGGTCGCGATTGTCAGCCCGGAGGCTGAGCGGCATGTGGGTCTGAGCGTGCGTGCGGCGGCGCTCGGCATGCACATCGTGCAGGACAAGCCTCTGACGACGAGACCCAGCGAAGCGGATCGACTGGTCGAGGCGATCGAACGCAGCGGTGTGAAGTTCTTGATGTGGAACCGCAATTTCATCCCGGCCGTCGTTCAAGCGAGAGAACAGATCGCGGCGGGAACGATCGGTGAGCCGTATGCGATGCATTTGGATTTCTATTTCGCGAAGGATGCCGGGCCGCCGAAGGGGAGCCGGCCGCCGGGATATCCGCCAGTCGATTGGCAGGCGGCATTGATCGCCGCGCATGTGGATGGCTCGGATGGCGGGATCGGCCACGATCCGATGGGGGAACTGGCGATCGAGGGGATTTACCCGCTGGGGTATCTGCGCTTTCTGACCGGAGCCAACGTGCGGCGCGTCTTCGCGAGATCGGCGTCGCACTTTCATCAGCTCAATGCCGACAACGGTGTCGAAGATTTGGCGAGCGTCACGCTCGAAATGGACAACGGCCTGATTGCATCTCTGGCGATTGGCCGCATCGGCGCGGCGAGTCATCCCAGTGGCGGCGAGATCAAACTGCATGTGCTCGGCAGCGAAGGGGCGCTGGTCGTGAGCGAGTCGCGGCCGGAGGTGGGGGTTTATTATCGTGGGCAACCGCCCAAAGAATTTCGTCAGCGGCGAATCGCCAACGACAACGATTTCCTGTTGGCCGAGAACTTTGCTCAAGCGATCGACACGGGAGGCGAGACGATTCTCGATGCCCGCGCCAGCCGGTCGATTTATGCGACCGTCGCAGCGGCGCTGGAATCGTGTCGGAGCAGCCAACCGGTTGAGGTGCATTGACTCTGTGTTTTGTCGCGCCTCTGTGGTGTCCGCTGGTCGTGAATCGGGAGTTGAGTACCACAGAGACGCGACGAGACACTGAGAGAAGAAGAGATCACAAATCGCAATTGGAGTCCATTCGTTTCAGGAAAAAGAGGAATCACCAAATGACTGGTCGCGAAATTATTCAAGCGTTGCATTCGGGGAAACGTGTCTATTCGTCGGCGATGGTCGCGACGTCGCCGCTGTGGCCAAACTTGGTCAAGCAATCGGGGATCGACTTCGTGTTCGTCGATACCGAGCACACGCCCATTGGTCGCGAAACGTTGTCTTGGATTTGTCAGACGTATCAGGCCTCCGGCTTGCCTCCGGTGGTGCGGATTCCCTGCAACGATCCGTTCGAGGCGTGCAAGGCGCTCGATGCCGGAGCGGGCGGGATCATCGGGCCGTATGTCGAGACCGCCGAGCAAGTCCGTGGACTGGTCGGAGCGGTGAAGTACCGCCCGCTCAAGGGACGCCGATTGCAGGAGGCTCTGCGCGATCCCAACACACTGGAACCGGAGCTGCGCGAGTACCTCGAAAAGCGGAACGGCGACAAAATTCTGATCGCCAACATCGAGAGCATTCCGGCGATGGAGAACCTGCACGAGATTTGTTCGGTGCCGGGTTTAGATTCGGTGCTGATCGGCCCGCATGACCTGTCCTGCAACCTGGGCATCCCGGAGCAATACGATCATCCGCGCTTCGACGAAGCGGTGCGGAAGATTTTTCGTATTGCTCGCGAGCATGGCGTTGGTGCTGGAATTCATTTTTGGTTGGGCCTCGAACAAGAAATCACTTGGTCCAAGGCCGGCGGGAATCTCGTGATGCACAGCTCGGATCTCGCGACGTTCAGCCGCACGTTGAAAAGTGAAGTCGCGCAACTGCGTCAGGCACTCGGTGAATGACGACCTGTTCGGCGGATGGCCGTCCGCCGAAAGCCGACAGCCGTGATACCATTTTTGAAGCCCATGAAAACGGTATCACGGCTGTCGGTAATCGGCTCACGGCTCGCGGCCGGAGGATGATGAACCTCATGAATGATTCTGCTCTTCCCGCGTTGTCGCCGGCTGGTCGATATTTGATTTTGATTTGCGCGTTTCTGGGCTGGTTCTGCGCGGGGTTTCATCTGTCGATCTCCTCGCTGGCAATGCAGCCGGCGGCGGTGGATTTGCTCGGACGAACGGGTGAGTTGGATGTTGCTCGGTATCAGAAACTGATCAAGCTGGTACCGAAGAAGAACTCGGCCAGTCCCACGATGTCAGCCGCCGAGAAGGTGGAATGGGAGGGGATGAAGTCGCTCGTCACGAGTTGGTTCGCGTGGTTGACCTGCGCGTTTCTGTTTGGCGCGGCAAGCGGCGGTCTGATCTTCGGTCGGCTGGGAGATCGCTTCGGCCGGTCGAAGGCGATGGCGTGGAGCGTCCTCACGTACTCGGTGATGGCGGGAGCGGCATCGTTGTCGCAAGCGCCGTGGCAGTTGTTGGTGCTGTGGTATCTGGCCTGCACGGGGGTCGGCGGCATGTGGCCCAACGGCGTGGCGTTGGTTTCGGAAGCATGGTCCAGTCTGTCTCGGCCGGCGGCGGCGGGAGTCATCGGGACGTCGGCGAACATCGGCATCTTTCTGGTCTCGACATTGAGGGCCAAGATCTCGCTCGTCGCGGCGTGGCCGTTGTGGGCGTCGTTCTCCGGCGATTACTTGCCGAGCGGCTGGCAGGTCGGCGTTGATGGTTCGTTCCTGGCATGGCGCTGGTTGCCGGTGATCGGTGCGGTTCCAGTGATCTTGGGAATCTTCGCGTTGCTGTTCGTCCCAGAGTCACCGCGCTGGCTGGCGACTCGTCGCGACACGGACTCCGCAGATCAACCGGCGGCTCCGGCGATGAGTGAAATTTTTCGTTCGCCGTTGCTGAGGGTCACTCTGGTTGGGATCGCTTTGGCGACGATCCCGCTGTTCGGCGGCTGGGGGAGCGCGAACTGGATGGTCCCGTGGGCGGGCGAAGTCGGCGAGTCGCTGAGTCCACCCGACAAAGAACTGCCGGCGAACGTGCAGCAAGCTCGGTCGTTCGCGGGAATCATCGGCAGCTTGCTGGGAGGCTGGATCGCCAGCCAACTCGGACGCCGCCGCACGTATTTCCTGACCAGCCTGCTGTGTTTGGTCTGTGCCCAGTACACGTTCTGGTTTCTGTCGCCAGCCGATCGCACATTGTTCTTGTGTGGCGTGGGAGCGGTGGGATTCTTCAGCGGCATCTATTTCGGCTGGTTGCCGCTCTGCCTGCCGGAATTGTTTCCCACGCGAGTTCGTTCCACGGGCGCGGGGGTGAGCTTCAATTTTGGTCGCGTGCTGACGGCGGTGACTGTCTTTGCCACCAGCCTGGTGACGGCGTTTTTCGGCGGCGACTACGCGAAGATTGGCCGAGCAACCAGCCTCTGCTTTGCACTGGGATTGCTCATCATCTGGCTGGCTCCCGACACGAGCCAGAAACAATTGGAAGATTGACCTGACTCAAGAATCAAAGAAACAACATGAGCCAACACAAATCGACTGTTGAAGAAATCCGTCAGCGCTTTGATTCTGAAGTCGTCCGCTATGCGAATCTCGAAACGGGCCAAGCCGCCGTCGTCGATTCGCCGCTGTCGATGAGTCTCGTGGCGGAAGCCGCGGCGGTGACGACGCCTCATGCACAGTGCATGCTCGATGTTGGCTGCGGAGGGGGCAACTACACCCTGAAGCTGTTGGAACGGATGCCGCACCTTCAGGTCACGCTGGTCGATCTGAGCCAGGCGATGCTCGACTGCGCTCTGCAACGAGTTCAGCCCAAAGCCGTTGGTCCAGTGACGACGATTCAGTCGGACATTCGCGAACTCGATCTTGGCCAACAGCGGTTCGACATCATCGTCGCCTCCGCCGTACTGCACCATCTGCGAGCGGACTCCGAATGGCGGTCGGTGTTTCAAAAGCTCTTCAACGCGGTGAAACCCGGCGGGTCGATTTGGATTTTCGACATCGTCGAAAGCCCGCTTCCGGAAGTGCAGGCGATCCATTGGCGGCGTTACGGCGAGTATCTCACGGCACTAGAGAGCGAAGCGTTTCGGGACGAAATGTTCGCCCGCATTCTCGAAGAGGACACGCCGAGATCGGTCGCGTATCAACTCGACTTGCTGCGCGAGGTCGGCTTCAGCGAAGTCGAAGTCTTGCACAAGCATTCGTGCTACGCCGCCTTTGGAGCCGTGAAACGCTGAGCGGCGAAGACCGCATTTCCGTGAACGACGCATTTGCAATAGCGACGACTCTGACCGACGCAGTCCAAATGAAAATGACCAGCGACAACACACTCGACCAAACGCCGCGACGCGGTCGAATTCTGAGGCTTCTACGGCGACTCTTGGCCAGCGTAGTGCTGGTGGGAGCAGGAATCGCCTGCACTGTTTACTTCCACCCCACGGCGCGTTTTGTGCGTCACGTTGAAGCGATGGAAGGACAGGTGGTCTCAGAATATGTTGGCCCCCATTGGTTGGGGCAGCTCGTCGATAAGAAAAAGCTGACGATGTTTCATCGGATCGAATTGATTAGTTTGTGGACGCCCGCAGTCACCGACGAGGGGTTATCGGGATTGAATCGACATGACGAAATCACACAACTATATCTGAACTGTGCCCAGATCGGAGACTCCGGACTTTGTCGTTTAGACCGCCTTCCAAATCTTGAGCATCTTGATGTTAGGAACACACAAATTGGCGATGACTCGCTGAAAGGCCTCAGTCGGTTTCCACGCCTCAATTCACTTTACATCGGTGAAACACGAGTCACTGACGAGGGATTGGCGCACCTTCGAGAGGTGCCACAACTTGAATATCTTGACCTCGAAAACGCCGCTGTGACTGACGCGGGAATTCGTGAGATTGAACAACTCATAAACCTCAAGCATCTTTGTCTCATACGAACGAAGGTCACGGACGATGGGTTGGCTCATCTGCGACCGCTGACGAGATTGATGACATTGGATTTGGGGTCGATGGTTGTGACCGATGCAGGGCTGCCACATCTCAAGCACTTAATCTCGCTCAAGGTTCTGCGAATTAAGGGCACGCCAGTGACCGCTGCTGGGATCGCCGACTTGAAAGCCGCCTTGCCGAATCTAGAAGTCAGCGCAGGTGAGCCTTGGGTGTGCCAATTTTGCCTGGCGCGATGAATACAGAGTTGTCAGAATGAGGTTGAAAATGTTCGGAACCTCTTTCTGGAGTCGATCATGGATGATGTCCCACAAGTGAAATCCGAGTTGTTGATGCCAGCGGTTCGGGAGCAGGTGGA
>CAMDEA010000081.1 GCA_945893045.1 Planctomyces sp. SH-PL62 | reverse complement strand
TTCAAATTTCAAAATTGCCGAGGCAATTTTGAAATTTGAACGCCCGACCCCAATCACTCCTGACTTGAGAAAGCCGCGTATGACACGACTTCTGACAGCCTTGATGTGGATCGTTCTGACTCTTTCGGTGTCCGACCAGCCTCGCGCCGCGGAGCCGACGAAAGCCTCCGCCGCGAGTCGCATCGAATTCGCGCCGGCTGATTGGCCCTGGTGGCGCGGCCCGCAACGCAACGGAGTCGCGGCAGCGGATCAGAAGCCGCCGTTGAAATGGAGCGAGACCGAAAACGTCGTGTGGAAAACCCCCGTCCCCGGCCGAGGCCACGGCTCGCCGACGGTCGTCGGAGACCAAGTCTTTCTCGCGACCGCCGAGCATGATTCCGAAATCCAAGCGTTGCTCTGCCTGAATCGCCAGACCGGCAAGCAACTCTGGAAAACGGAACTGCATCAAGGGGGCTTTCAAGAAGTACTCACGAAAGGGAACAAGAAAGCGTCCCTCGCCTCGTCCACACCCGCCTGCGATGGCGAGCGTGTCTTCATCAACTTCCTTCATAAAGGAGCGATCTACACGACGGCGTTGAGCCGCGAAGGCAAACAACTCTGGCAGACGAAGATCACCGACTACGTGTTGCATCAGGGCTTCGGTTCGTCCCCCGCGATCTATCAGTCGCTGGTGATTGTCTCGGCGGACAACAAGGGAGGAACGGGGGCGATCGTCGGACTCGACCGCACGACCGGCCGTGAAGTCTGGCGGCAAGAGCGGCCGAAGTTTCCCAACTACACCTCGCCGATCATTCTGAACGTTGCCGGCCGCGACCAATTGTTCTTCACCGGTTGCGACCTGGTCACCAGCCTCGATCCGCTGACCGGCAAGAAGCTGTGGGAGATCGAAGGCTCGACCACCGAATGCGTGACCTCGACCGTCACTGACGGGCAGCTCATCTTCACCAGCGGCGGTTATTCGAAGAATCACCTGTCCGCCGTGCGAGCCGACGGCTCCGGCAAAATCGTTTGGGAAAACACCTCGCGCGTCTACGTCCCGTCGATGCTGGTGCGCGACGGGCATCTGTATTCGATGTTGGATGCCGGCATCGCGATCTGCTGGAAGTGCGACACGGGCGAAAAGATTTGGGAGAAGCGAATCGGCGGCGTCTTCAGTTCGTCCCCCGTGCTGGTGGGCGAGCACCTCTTCGCCACGAACGAAACGGGACTCACCACGATCTTCAAAGCGACCCCCGCCGCGTTTGAGTTGATCGGCGAGAACCAACTCGGCGACGACGTGTATTCGACGCCGACCATCTGCGGCGGCCGCATCTACATGCGCGTCGCTCAGCAAGTGAATGGCCAACGCCAAGAGACGTTATTTTGTCTCGGCCAGTAGGTCAGGCTTTCCAGCCTGACCCGAATGGCCAAACGACGTCAACCGTTAATCGGGTCAGCCTGGAAAGGCTGACCTACGGGAGCATCCTCATGCGACTGCTTGCCTGCGTTCTGTCGCTCCTACCGATCATGACCTTCGCGGCCGATGACATTCGTGAGTTGAAGCTGCGGGATTGGGAACCCAAGTCGATGCTGGTCACGAAGACGACCATCGTCGAGAAGCCGCGTTTCCCGGTGATCGACATTCACAATCATCTTGGCGGCGGTCGGCAGACTCTCACGCCCGAACGGGTGCAGCGGTATCTGACCGAAATGGACGAGGCCGGCGTCCGCACCGTCGTGAATCTCGACGGCGGCTGGGGCGACCGATTGCAGGAGACGATCGAGGTGCTCGACAAGGCGCATCCCGGCCGGTTCGCAACATTCGCACTCGTCAACTTCGCGGGCATTGACGATGCCGATTGGTCGGAGCGTGAAGCCTCACGGCTGGCCGAGAGTTTCCGGCAAGGGGCCAAGGGGCTGAAGATCGACAAACGGCTGGGGCTGATCTACCGCGACAAGGAGGGGAAGATCCTGCCGGTGGACGAGCCGCGACTCGACCCGATTTGGGAGACCTGCGGCAAGCATCAGAAGCCGGTCGTCATTCACGTCTCCGACCCGGCCGCGTTCTTCACGCCGCTCGACCGCTTCAACGAACGCTGGCATGAACTCAACGAGCATCCCAACTGGCTGTTCTTCGGTGACAAGTTTCCGAAGCGGGAAGAGATCCTCGCTCAACTGCATCGCGTGATTGAGCGGCATCCCAAGACGACGTTCGTCAACACGCACTTCGGCAACAATGCCGAAGACTTGGCGGCGGTCGGCGAGAAGCTCGACAAGTACCCGAACATGCTGGTGGATTTCGACGCCCGCATTTCGGAACTCGGCCGAGCGCCGTATTCGGCCCGGCGGTTCTTCGTGAAGTATCAGGACCGCATCTTGTTTGGCACGGACACGACTCCGCGGCGCGATGCCTTCCGTATTTACTACCGCTTCCTGGAAACCGACGACGAATATTTTAATTGCGCGGCCAGCCATCATCTGCAAGGCTTCTGGATGGTTTACGGTCTGTATCTGCCCGACGACGTGCTCGAAAAGATTTACCACAAGAACGCCGAGCGAGTGCTGGGACTGAAGCCAGCCTCTGACACCAACGCGAAGGCCGCAGCTCCAAGTGATCCGGCCGGCCAGGTGTTGCGAGTCCGCTCAACCGTGGATTTCGAGGTCACCGGCGACGGCCAGAATGAAGCGTGGTCCAAGACCGAATGGCAGTCGCTTTACCGTCGCAACGGAGCCGGCCTGCCGCTGGCCGAAGAGACGTCGAATCGTTCCCGCGTGAAGCTGCTGTATTCGGCGACCGGTCTGTACGTGCTGCTCGACGGTGCCGATAAAAAGTTGACGGCGACATTCGACCGCGATGGCGCGCACCTGTGGGAAGAGGATTGCTTCGAGGTCTTCCTGTGGCCTGACGAGAAGCAGCCGAATTACTTCGAGTACGAAATCTCACCGCTCGGCTTTGAGTTGCCGCTGCTGATGTCGAACCAGAATGGAAAACTCTTCCGCTGGCAGCCGTGGTCCTTCGACGAAGAGCGGCAAGGCATCCCCCGCCAAGTTCGCAAAGCCACGTCGATCACCGGCGGCCCAAAACAATCCGGAGCCGACATCTCTGGTTGGACGGCCGAAGTCTTCCTGCCGTACCACTTGCTCCAACCGCTCAACAACGTGTCTCCCAAATCCGGCACGACTTGGCGAGCGAATTTCTATCGCATGGATCACGACAACGGCCGCACGTCCGCTTGGAGTTGGGCACCTGTCGGCCGCAGCTTTCACGAGATCCAAAAGTTCGGCACGCTGACGTTCGAGTAGCCGCATGAAATCCGCGCTTCGAGCCGCTCTGTTTTTGACGGTGCTGTTCGCGATCCCCATCGTCCCGTTTGTGTGGCTGGGAGAATCGTTCGAGACGGGCCTGTTACACGCCTTGCGCGAACCGTCGTCGTCGAGTGTCGTCATAGGTTGGGTGATCGGCCTCTTGGCAGCGGACATGTTCTTGCCGGTGCCTTCGAGTGCAGTCATCACTTATGCCGGCGGAGTGCTCGGCGTCTTAGCCGGGACTCTGACGGCATGGGTCGGATTGTCGCTCGGCGCGGTCGGTGGATTCGGATTGGCTCGCCTCTTCGGCCTGTCCATCGCGCGACGTTTCTCGGAATCAGAAGACATTGAGCGGATGAGCCGCTTCACTCAGCGGTATGGAGCGACCGCGCTGGTGCTGACTCGCGCGTTGCCAATCCTCGCCGAAGTTTGCGTGCTGATGCTCGGAGCCGGCCGACTGAGTTGGCGTCAGTTTCTACTTCCGATGCTGGTCAGCAATCTGTTGTTATCGCTGACCTACGCCGCGTGCGGCGCGTTCTTCAAAGGCTCCAACGCCTTCCCGGTGGCGATCATTGCGTCGGGCGCGGTACCGCTGATCGCCGCACTGGTTATTCGACGGTCTTGGCGAATACCTTCGTGAGCAGCACGGCACTCGTGTCACAGATCGGAATTGATCTATCACTGGAACCGTCGCTAGCCCACTTGCCGGTCAAAGGGTGCTTTTTTTGAGGATGGTCCCCACGGATGGCATCGCAATACCACGGATGACAGACAAAATACTCGGCTTTATCCGTGGTATCGCCATGCCATCCGTGGGGACTTTGGGCCTTCATGACACATCAATCGCAATCAGTGACACTAGCCGCCGGTCATAGAACGAGAACATCATGATCCACCGGCGGCTACCCGAGATTATTCATGGCCGCGATGTAACCAGAAGCGTAGGCGAGGGAGTCATCTAAACTCTCCCTCGCTTACGCTTCGGGTTACATCGCAGCACGTTGCTCTTCACAACGAGTAGGCCATGAATAATCTCGGCTAGCGCCTCGTCGCTCACTCATCTCGGCCTAGCAACGAGGAGTTCCTCTTGTCCGAATTCTCTTCGAGTCCTGACCACTCCCGCTTAGTGCGCGGCCTGGGCCTGCCGCAGGCGATCGCGCTGAACGTCGCCAACATGGTTGGGATCGGGCCGTTCGTCACGATCCCACTGTTTATCTCGGCGATGAACGGGCCACAGGCATTGATTGCGTGGGTGATTGCGGCCGTGCTGGTGATCTGCGATGGGCTGGTCTGGAGCGAACTCGGCGCGGCGCTGCCGGGCAGCGGCGGGACGTATCACTTCCTGCGCGAGATCTTCGGCAAGAGTTCGTCAGGCTGGGGGCGGCTGTTGCCGTTTTTGTTCGTCTGGCAATTCCTGGTCAGCGGCACGATGGAGATTGCGTCGGGCTATACCGGTGCGATGCCTTATGTCGCATACGTCTGGCCGAACTTGGCCTCGACGCTCAATGACTGGCGCGTTCCCGGCGGCACCAGTTCGCTCGCGGCGGCGTGTTGCTTGATCGTGACGTGGCTGCTGTCGCGGCGGATCGACGTCGTGGGCTGGCTGGGGATCGTGTTTGGAATCGGCACGCTGATCACGGTCCTGACGATCATCGTCGCGGGGTTGCTGCACTTCGACGCTGCGCTGCTGACGTTTCCGCCAGATGCGTTTGAGATCAACGCCGCTTGGACGCGCGGTCTGGGAGCGGCGATGCTGATCGCGATCTACGACTACTTCGGCTACTACAACATCTGCCACTTGGGTGAGGAGGTGCGTGATCCCGGCCGCACGATTCCGCGAGCGGTCATCGGTTCGGTGGTGCTGGTCGCGGTCGTGTATCTGGTCATGAATCTGTCGATCATCGCCGTCGTGCCGTGGCAGGAGGCGATGAAATCCAAAGAGATTGCCTCGTTGTTTATGGAAACGCTGTTTGGCCGGCGAGTCGCGGTGTTGTTCACGGGACTGATTCTGTGGACGGCGCTGGCCTGCATGTTCGCGATCACGTTGGGGTACTCGCGAATTCCGTATGCGGCGGCGCTCAATGGCGACTTCTTTCCGGCGTTCGGTCGCGTACACCCAACCAAGCGTTATCCGGCCGTGTCGCTGTGGACTCTCGGCGGACTGACGGCGGGATTTTGCTTTCTGCCGTTGCAGTTGGTGATCGAGGCGGCGGTGACAGTGCGGATTCTGGTGCAGTTCGTCGCACAGATCATCGGGCTGCATGTGCTGCGGAAGACTCGGCCGGAGGTCGTGCTGCCGTTCCGCATGTGGCTGTATCCGTCGCCAAGTTTGCTGGCTCTGGTCGGCTGGCTGTTCGTGTTGGGTACACGAGCGGATTTGCTGTGGATGGTGTTCGGCGTGCTGGCCAGCGGCGTAGCAGTGTTTTTCTTTTTCTTGTGGCGGCCGACGCCGTACCGCGACCGTTAGGGAGCGGGCCGTGTCGTCGTGCGTGGCCGCTTCCTGACGGTCGCGGTACGGCTTTCGTTCGATCCTCGCATCGGTTCGGCTGGCTCCGCTATTCTCCGCGCATGTTGCAAGATGCTCATCCCCTGTGGCTGACACGGATTGTCGATGCGTTGATTCGCTGGCGCGGAACGCTGCTGATTCTGTCGCTGCTGGCGACCGCCGCCGCGTGGCCGATTTCGCGCCGGCTGTCGTTCGAACAGTCGATTGAATCGCTGTACGCGACCGACAATCCGCATCTCCGAGACTTCCGGCTCAGCCGGCAAGCGTTCGGCGGCGACGAATTCCTGATCGTCGCGTACTCCGACGCGGAGTTGTTTCAGCCGAACGGCAACACGCTGACGGACGCCGCTCGCGAACGAATCACCGATTTCGCGGAGAAACTCAGTCAGGTTCCCGGCGTTTCGTCCAAGAGCACGCAGCATCTGGCTCACGCTTTGAAGTTCCCTTACGGGCGTGAGCTGATTCGAAAGATGGTCAACGGCTTGTTGCTGGGGAGCGACGAGCGGACCACCGCCATCGGACTGCGATTGCTCAGCGAAAAGGAATCGCCCATCTCACGCGGCGAGACGATCGCTCTGATCCGTGAACTGGCGGATGCTCACGATCCGCCGGCGATGGTGGTGGGCGAGCCGGCTCAGATTCACGACATGTTTCGCTACGTCGAGGAAGACGGTCGCAAGTTGTTCCTGGTCTCACTGGCTCTGTTGGCCTTCGTGCTGGTGCTGCTGCTGGAAGTGATTCAGTGGAAGCTGATCCCTCGGTTGGCGTTCATCGCGCTGCTGAACCTGGTCAATTGGCTGCCTCTGATTGGTGTCGCGTTCATGTTGGCTCTGCTCTGGCTGCGCTGGGTGGTGCTGACGGTGTTGGTGGTGCTGGTCAGCATCGTCTGGACCGAGGCCCTGTTGGTGGTCAGCGGCCTGCGGCTGAGCATGGTCAGCTCGATGCTCAATTCGCTGATCACGATCATCGGCGTGGCGACGTCGATGCACGTGCTGTTGTTCTTTCGCGAGCAGCATCGGACGCATTCGCCGGAAGAGGCTCTGGGGCATTCGATTCTGCAACTGGCCAAGCCGGTGTTTTGGTCAATCGCGACAACGGCGTTCGGCTTCGGAGTGCTCGTGACCAGTCACATCAATCCGGTCGCCAGCTTCGGCCTGATGATGGCGATCGGCACGTTGGTGGTGCTGGTGGCCGTCACGGTTCTGTTGCCCGGTTGCCTGCTCTTCGGCCGGCTGCCCGCCGAGCCGCCTCCGTCCGCCACGGATCGCTACATCGGCGGAGTTCTGGGACGCATCACGTTGTGGGTCGAACATCATCCGAAACAAGTCACGGCCGTCTCGCTGATCGTCGTGACGTTCGCCGGGCTGGGTTTCCTGCGATTGCACGTCGAAACCGACTTCAGCAAAAACTTCCGAGCGGGCAGTCCCATCGTGCGGTCGTTGGATTTCGTGGAATCGCGTCTCGGCGGAGCCGGTTCTTGGGAGGTCAACTTCCCGGCACCGGAGCAACTCGATGCGGAATATCTCGATCGCGTGAAAGCCTTCGCCGAACGGTTGCGGCACGACTTCGGCAGCACGAGTGACGAGCAGCGTGCCGGTCGTCTCTCGAAAGTAATTGCCATTACCGACGGCTTGGAGTTAGTCCCCGAACGATTGCCGACTCTCACCTTTCCGTTTCTCAGAAACGCTTCATTGGAAGAGCGACTGGAGATACTCGGCGCGTTTCAGCCGGAGTTTGTCAGCAGTCTCTACAGCCCGACTCAACACAGGATGCGGCTGATGCTGCGAGCCTATGAACGTCAGCCCTCGGAATCCAAGCTCAAGTTGATTCAAGAGGTCGAACGGCTCGCCACCGAGCAGTTGGACGACGTCCATTCGGCCACGGCAACTCACGCTCCGGGCGAAGTGCATCAGCCGCCGAAAGCCACCGGCCTGTTCGTGCTGCTGGCCTTCCTGATCGACAGCCTGATGGGAGACCAATGGACCAGCTTCCTGCTCTCCGCCGTGGGGATTACGAGCATGATGTGGATTGCGTTTCGGAAGCTGCCGTTTGGCTTGATGTCGCTGATCCCCAACGTGTTTCCCAATATCCTGGTGATCGGCGCGATGGGCTGGCTGGGCCTGCCGATCAACATCGCAACCGCGATGATCGCGTGCGTGTCGATGGGGCTGACGGTCGATTCCAGCATCATCTACATCGACGGCTATCTCCGCGCGCGGGCGAGCGGCATGCGCGTCTATCAAGCGTTGCACGAGACTCACCGGCACGTCGGCCGAGCTTTGGTCTACACGAATCTGGCCCTGATGGCCGGCTTCAGCGTCTTGGCACTCTCGCATTTCATTCCACTGGTCTACTTCGGATTGCTCGTCAGCCTGGCGATGTTTGGCGGGTTGATCGGCAACCTCGTGTTCCTGCCGCTGCTGATCGGCTGGTGGGATGGGCGGAAGGAGCAACAGTCATCAACATCCGACTCATCAGCCGGAACGCACTAGCGTCCGGTTTTCGCAGCCGGAACCGGACGCTAGCTCAGATTATTCATGGCCGCGATGTAACCCGAAGCGTCAGCGAGGGAGTCAGCACCACTCCCTCGCTGACGCTTCGGGTTACATCGCAGCACGCTGCTCTCCCCAATGAGTAGGCCATGAATAATCTCAGCTAACGCGTTCCGGCTGATGGGGTGTTCGGCTTCGGCGGGAATTGACCTTATTCTTTTGCGTGTGACGTCCCCGTCGCTTTAAGATCCCCTCGCCTTTCCCCTTCTCAAGTCGGGCCAGTCTTTTGAAAAAGGAATCTCATGATGGTGACTCGTTGGCATCTCTTGGCAGTGGTGGGCACGTTCGTCACGAGTTTGGTGCTGCCGGCCCTCTCGGCCGACTCATCGAAAGAACACAAGCCGGTCATCGCGGCGGTCAAGGCGGATGAATCGCTGGAACACGTGGATGTGTTCGCCGGGATCGAGCAGGGAATTCTCGACGTCAAACTGATCCCGCAAGACGCGCTGGGTGGCAACATCCTGATCGAAAACAAAGGGGCGAAACCTCTGAATGTCGATTTCCCGCCGGCGTTCATCGGCAAGCAAGTGCTGAAACAAGCTCCGGCCCAGCAGCAGAACAACGGGAATGGTCTCAACGGGCTGGCGAATCTGACCGGTCAAGCGGGCGGCGGTTCGCAGATTCAAGGGGGCGGCATCGGTCAGGGAAACGGAAGCAACGGTGCGCCGGGTGGCAATCCGGGAGGCGGCGGTCCCCGCAATGGCAACGGTTTTGGAAACGGCAATGGCAATGGATTCTTTTCCGTCCCCACGGACCGGATCGTGCGCGTCGCCTATCGGTCGGTTTGCCTGGAGCACGGCAAACCCGATCCCTCGCCGCGCATGACGTATCGCCTCGGCAAAGTCGAGGAATTCAGTGACGATCCCGTACTTGCCGAGACGTTGAAAATCGTCGCCAGCGGCGAACACGACCCGCAAGCCGGTCAGGCCGTCGCGTGGCATGTCGCTAATAAAATGAGCTGGAAGAAACTCGGCGAAAAATCCATTCAGCACATCGGCCATCCGGCGACTCGCTACTTCTCCAAAGAGACGCTGGCTCGAGCACAGGCCATTCACATGACTGCGGTCGCTCGCGCGAAAGAGCAGGAAGCAACCGTGGCGAAAGCGGAGAACCAAGCCACGGAGACTGCGAGTCCTGGCGCGGTCGTGAAGCGGGACTGACGGCGTATCAAAGACGAAGTGGCCGAACGCGCGATACCTGTACTCCGAAAGAGTTGCGTCTCATAGCCCAGGGTTGCCGCGCTTCGCGGCTACCCTGGGTGACGAATGTGACAATCAGTGACGAATGTGACAATCAGTTCTACCCCAACGGGGTTGCGTCTGTTGCTCGGCAATGATGCAACCCCTTCGGGGTAGTTGATGTCGCCGTGACTCGAACCCAGGGTAGCCGCGAAGCGCGGCAACCCTGGGCTATGTGACTCAATCCCTTCGGGATAAAGGCAAGTTGCAAACGACGATTCAGATGTTTGGTTGCGGCCATCGGCCGCTCCAAGAACCCAATCACTCTCTGGCATCGGCACGCAAGGAGAGGCAATCGGCAAAGGGGAGGCCATGCTTCTTCACGGGAAGTCCATTAGTCCTGGTGTCGCACACGGTACGGCCTACGTGCTGGATGTTGGGGAATGGTTGTCAGCCGCGCTGGCGGTCAAGGCCAGTGGCTCGGCCGAGCGTGAGCTTGGCCGCTTCGATCTGGCGGCCATGCGCGCGATCTCGCAACTCGAACGAGTCTCGCGGCAGCTCAAGCATCAGGGACGTGGCGATGATGCGGATATCTTCGGCGCACATGCTTTGATGCTGTCGAACACGGACTTTCGTCAGCGAGTCCTGTCGCGCATCCGCGATCACGGTGCTTCGTCCGAAGCGGCGGTGGCGACGGTCGTGGCCGAGTTGCAGGACACCTTCAAAGCCAGCCCGCAGCCGTTCATTCAGGACAAGGCCGCTGACATCCTCGATATCGGCCGGCGCGTGATTCTGTGCCTCTCGAATGAGAACGACCGCGAGGCGCACTCGTCACAAATCGTCGTCGCCCCCAGTTTGATGCCGTCCGAGTTCGTGCGACTGGCTCACCAAGGGATCGCCGGTGTCGTCACGGAATCGTGCTCGATGAAATCGCACACGGCGATTCTGGCACGCGGGTTCGGCGTGCCGTTCGTGACGGGAATCGCCGATGCCGTGTCGCTAATCACCAACGGAGCGACCGTGCTGCTCGATGCGACGACCGGCCGCGTGCTCGTCAATCCGCGCGACTCGGAACGCCGGTTGGAGAACGAACTGCGGCAGCACATCGCCAAGACCGCGGCGTTGACCGAGCCGGCTCCGGCCACGACGGCCGACGGTGTGCCGGTCAAGTTGCTGCTCAACATCAGCGATCCGCTGGAGTCGCGCGCGGTCGGACAGTTTTCGCTGGCCGGCGTCGGACTGTTCCGCACCGAGTTCCTCTACATGGACCGGCCGACGTGGCTCAATGAGGAAGACAGCTTCGCCGCCTATCAATCGGTGGCCGGCAGCGTCGGCACGGGCGAACTCCACATCCGGCTGGCGGACTTCGGTGCGGAGAAATGTCCCGCGTATGCCGACATTCCGGTCAACAAGAATCCGAGCCTGGGCATTCGCGGCGTGCGGTTGTTGCTGGACCGCGAAGACATCTTGCGTCCGCAAGTCCGAGCCATCGCCCGTGTCGCTCAGCAACGGCCGGTGACAGTTCTGATCCCGATGATCGACACGCTCGACACACTGCAAGCGATCCGCGGCAAGCTGGTCGATGCCTGCGATCTCGCTCCCGGAGAGTCGTTGCCGTTCAAGCTGGCCGCGATGATCGAAGTCCCCGCCGCCGCCATGATGATCGACGAACTCATCGAGTATGTGGATGCGGTCTCGATCGGCCTGAACGACCTGACGCAATATCTGCTGGCCGCCGACCGCGACGATGAGTTGTGCGAGCGTTATCACGATGCCCTGCAACCCGCGGTGCTCCGATTGCTGCACCAGGTCGTCACCGCCGCCGATGCCGCTGGCAAACCCGTGACGCTGTGCGGAGAACTCGCGGGCGATGCGTCGCTGACCGGCGTGCTGCTGGCACTCGGCGTGCGACGCTTCAGCGTGTCACGCTCACACGTGCCGCTCGTCGCGAAAGCGCTGCGACAAGCAGACGTCGCCCAATTGACGCCATTCGCGGCGGAGCTGTTAGCTCAACGACGCGGGCAAGACGTGCGAGCGGTTGTCGCGAATCGGTTTCAGTAGCGACTTTCGCTGCCCCAATTAGCTTGGCCGCACGCGCAATGCCCGGTTGAACCACTCACCGATTGAGACTCGGAAGCCGGGGAGCACGTCCTCGCCATCAAGCTCGTCCTGTTCGCCTTTCGTGACGAAAGACTCCGGCGAGCGATAAACCTTCACGCTCCGCGACGGCGGATCGACGTACCACACCAGCTTGACTCCCGCATCGAAATAGTCCCGCAGCTTGCGAGCCATCTCGGCCTTGGTATTGCTCTCACTGAGCACTTCAACCGCCAAGGTCGGCACCCAGGCGGGCACGGCAGTGCGTGAGACTGCGCTCGACGGAATCTGGTCGTAGGCAATGAACGCAACGTCGGGAAAACGAACTTGGTCGGGAAGCACTCGATGAGGACCATCCGGTCCAACACCGATCCCAATGTCATTCTCTTCGAGATACTTGCCGAGGTGGATGCAGAGCCAAAACGCCAACCGCGCCTCTTCGTGTCCCATCGCTTTCTCCACCAGCACGCCATCGACGAGTTCACACAAACATTTCGGCTCGCGATTACACAGCCGCTCAACGTCTTGCACTGTGGCGGTACCCGGCGGTGGAAACAGGCGGATGCGGTTGAGTGGGACATTCCCCAAACGATCCCACAGATCGGCAATCGTTTCGGGTGGAGAGGCTGGCGCAACCATGTCGGGACTCCACAAATGGATTGGCAACGAGGGCCAGTCTAGCGTGGCCTCCTTAATACGGCATCAGAATCTCGTTCTCGTCGATGCCGGCGATGGCTTGGAAGCCTCCGGCAGCGATCGCCTCGCCGAGCTTTGTGACGGTCTTGAAGTACGCGCTGCTTGGACGCGCGCCGGTCAGCTTGCGGCGCAGGTCTTGGCAGAGCACATCGGCGGCGGTGTGGATCAACTCGTCTTTGCGGCGCGACGCCCACAAGGCGGTCACCAGCATCACGACTTGATCTTGGATGCGTGCGGACAGTTCCGCCATCGAGCACTGCCGGTCGGCGAGGCCCAGCTTGAATTTCTGCATCAGCCCATCCACGGCCAACCGCGAGTTCTGCAATTGAATGGTCGCCCATTCGGCGTGCTCGCGCAAGTTGCTCGGACCGCCGGAGGGAATCGTCGCGCGTGCCGGGCTACTGAGATGTGCTCCGAACCACCACTTCATGTAGGGACCGACGGCACCGCGCAAGGCCCAGGCATGCGCCGGGTTCATGGGGTTCGGCTTCCGAATGCCAGCGGCGGCGAGGGCTTTGCCAATCGGCTCGTAGTATTTCGTGCCGTGCTCTTTGATGAGCGACTTGAGGAACGCCATGCCGAGCATTTCGCCTTCGCCCTCGTAGATACACGGAGCAAGGAACTCGTGGACGTTGTCGCCGAACAAGTGGCCGTGCAGGAACGCTCGGCCGCCGTGCGTCTTCATGAACAACTCGATGGCCGCTTCCTTCTGAGATTCACTGCCGAAGATTTTCGCGATGATGCACTCCATCTCGCCGCGATAGCCTTCGTCCAATTGCCAGCCGCACCAATCGACGAGAGCGTCGCAACCGACGATCAGCGCGGCCATCCGTCCGCAGCGGCGGCGAACCAACTCGCGCGTTTCGATCATCGCGCCGTACGTCTTACGGAAGCGTGCCCACGGCAGCATGTTCGCCAGCATGGCGCGGATCGTGCCGGCGGCGTTTGCGCAGAGCGCGACTCGACCGCGATTCAAGCCGTGATAGGCGATGGTCAACCCGTCACCGCGGCCGGCGTCGAGCAAGTTGTCCTTCGGGACTTTGAAGTTCTTGAAGACCAGGCCGTTGTTGTACGAGTGCTTGAGCGCGTACAGCCCGTAACGTTTGGTTTGGAACTCGGCGTTCTCTTGATCGGGCAGGTCGGCGATCAAGACGGCCGGCTTCTTGTTGATCAGGCAGACGAGACCGATGGTTCGTCCGGCGATGGCGTTGGTGATGAACAGCTTCTCGCCGTTGACGACGTAATGATCTCCTTCGAGCTTCGCTTCCGTCTTGAGCGCGGTCAGGTCGGAGCCGGCACACGGCTCCGTCAGCGCGAATGCCGACAGACGATTTCCACTGGCCAACTTCGGCAAGAAGTTCGCTTTCTGCGACGGCGAACCGAACGCGCGAACCGGATCAACCGCGCCGATGCAGCCATGCACCGAGGCCAAGCCTGCGACGGTGGGATCGACGGTCGCCATCTGCCGCAGGAATCTCGCGAACGACATGAATGGTGCGGCAGTGCCGCCGTACTCGCGATCGACCAGCAAGCCCCAGTAGCCGGCATCTCCCAATTCACGCAGCGCCGTGTCGCTGATCTTGCGTTGTTCTGTGAGCAGCGTCTTCTCGCGGACGTGACGCCGCACGACTTCGAGCGAGGCGTCCATCACTTTCTGACATTCCAGAGGAGTCTGCGGTTCCGGTGCGACAAAGAGTTCGACAGGGAAGTGGTCATCCCAGACCGCCTGATGCACGGGACTGCCGGCCGTTTGATACTTCTTGGCGAACATCGCCTCGACTTGCTCATCGGCGCGATCCAGCGCTCCCGTGCGCTTGGCTTCGTCATCGCTCTTGCCGCTGAGCTTCAGCGCGGTTTCAACAAACGTGGCCTTCTCTGGTTCTTGCAATTGCGTCGACACGAGAGACTCCTTTCGGGCGGTACACCTTCGCGAACAATCCCATTGGTCCGCGACATCGGCGGGAGAGTACCTGTCTATCCACAACGTGAGAATGCGGGTTTTGCATCGAGAAGCGTGCGATCCGGGGTCAGGTCTTCAAATTTCATTTTTGGCTTAGCGATTCACCCCTGACTTTGATTCCACATCGCCGTTCCAATTCACATTGCACGTCATTCGCGAGGCCAAAAATGAAATTTGAAGACCTGACCCCTGACCGGTTCTAGGACCACAAACTGACTGCTTGCGAGGCCCCACAACCGCGGCTAACCTCCCCCTCCCTTTGACCGCCCCAGCGGTCGGATTGAACCCTGTTTGAGGGTGGCGGCTCACTGATGTCTGATCCGAATCAACGCATTGTTATCACCGGCATCGGCCTGACCGCTCCGAACGGCAACTCATTGGCCGAGTACCGTGCCAACTTGCTGGCGGGGAAGTCCGGGGTCAGCAAGTACGAAATCCGCTACATCGGCGAGACGCTGGCCGGCGTCTGCAACTTCGATCCGTTGAAGTATCAGAAGCGGAAGGACGTCCGTCGCGGTACGCGAGCCGGCTCGATTGCGATCTATTGTGCGAACGAAGCCGTTCAACACAGTGGTTTGAATTGGGCCGAAGTTCGCAAGGACCGAGCCGGCGTCTTCATCGGCATCACCGAGCACGGTAACGTCGAGACCGAAAACGAGATTTTTGAGATCTCGAAGTTCAACTACGACACCAGCGTTTGGACGCATCACCACAACCCGCGCACGGTCGCCAACAGCCCGGCCGGTGAAGTGACGCTCAGCCTGGGGATCACCGGCCCGCATCTCTGCATCGGAGCCGCTTGCGCCGCCGGAAACGCGGGCTTCATTCAAGGCTTGCAGATGTTGCGACTGGGCGAAGTCGATCTGGCAATCGCCGGCGGAGTCTCTGAGAGCATTCACACATTCGGCATCTTCGCCGGTTTCAAGAGTCAGGGAGCACTCGCCACGAATTCCGAACCGACCCGCGCCTCGCGGCCGTTTGATCTCGATCGCAACGGCATCGTCGTCGCGGAAGGAGGCGGACTCGTCACGCTGGAACGCTTGCCCGACGCGCTCAAGCGGGGAGCGAAGATTTACGGCGAAATCGTCGGACATGCGATGAATTCCGACGCGACCGACTTCGTGCTGCCCGATCCAACTCGGCAGGCGGAGTGCATGTCGCTGGCCCTGAGTCGGGCGGGTATCGGGCCGGAAGCGATCGACATTCTCAGCAGCCACGCGACTGCGACCGAACAAGGGGACATCGAGGAATCGCTCGCCATTCACAAGGTCTTCGGCGATCGAGCCAGCCTCGCGATCAACAACACGAAGAGCTTCATCGGCCACGCGATGGGAGCGGCCGGGGCGCTCGAACTTTTGGGGAATCTCCCCGCGTTTGACGACCTTATGGCCCACGCTACAATCAATCTCGATCGGCCGGACCCTCGTTGTGCGCTGCCTCAAATCGTGGCTAATACGCCGAGGAAAATGGACCGAGTCGAGTACATCCTCAACAATTCCTTTGGCATGTTGGGGATCAATTCCGCAACCATCGTGAAACGGTATTCGGGAGAGTAAGAGGAATGAGCGCCGATCAGATTCGACAAGTCATCATGAAGATCCTCTGCCGGATTGCTCCGGACAACGACCTCACGGCGCTGAAGGACGAAGTGCCATTTCGCGAACAAATGGAACTGGACAGCATGGACTTCCTCGACATTGTCATGGAACTCCGCAAAGCGTACCGCGTGCAGATTCCGGAAGAGGACTACGGCTTCCTGAGCACGATGGCCAGCACCGTCCAATACCTGATCCCGAAGCTGCAAACCGCAACAGCCTGAGATCGGCGGAAGATTCAGCATGAATCCCTCAGTTGATCCGTCCGTGATTGAAGACTTGCCGAAGGCGGCTCCGGTGGAATTCGCTGGCCAGTGGGTGGCCTGGAATCGTGAGCAAACGGAAATCATCGGCCACGGCTCAACTTGGATGGATGCTCGGCAAATGGCGATCGAAGGTGGTTCTTCGGACCCCATTCTTCAAAAAGTTCCCCGGCCTGAGTCTGTCTTCATCGGTGCGCGGCGATGAAGTTTCGTTATCGGTCGGTGATCTCGATGGACTCAGAAACGGGCGCTCCATTGCTGCTGATGCGTCCCGAAATCCCGTTCACCGTCGTCGGCTCTCGTGGCTGCGTGACTTATTCAGCTTTGGTTGATACAGGAGCGGACAATGTCGTTTTCCCCAGATCGGTTGCCGATCAACTGGGGATCGACCTCAGTCCCAGCCATCGTTCCGAAGCCGTCGGCTTTGGCGGCGGATCGGTCGCTCTACTCTGTGGCACGGCAACACTCGAAATTGCCGATTCGACATCCGTCCTGCGCTGGTCGTCGCAGGTATTGTTCAGTGATTGCCAACCACAGGATGATGACGTGATCTTGTTGGGATACTTTGGATTCTTGGAATTCTTTCAGGCGAATTTCGATGGCCTTCGTGGCTGGTTGGAGTTGATTGCGAACCATCGACTACCGCTCGACAAGACGATCTCGTCGAGAAACTGAAACTCTTCACGACGAGCTCCCGCGTCGGATTTACTTTGCGATGTACGACACCATCATCATCGGAGCTGGCCTGTCGGGACTCGCGGCGGGGATTCGGCTGGCGTATTACGAACGGCCCGTTTGCATCGTCGAGAAGCACACGACGATCGGCGGGCTGAATTCGTTTTATCGGCTCCGCAAACGCGATCACGATGTTGGCCTGCACGCGGTCACGAACTACGCCAAGCCCGGCACGAAGACCGGACCGCTGAGCAAACTGCTACGACAACTGCGGCTGCGTTGGGAAGATTTCGATCTCACGCCGCAGTGTGGTTCAAGCGTCGCCTTCCCAGGCGTGACGCTGCGATTCACGAACGAGTTCGCGTTCTTCGAGCAGCAAGTCGCTGAAATGTTTCCGTCCCAGATCGACGGTTTCCGGCGGCTCGTCGCGCAAATCCAGCAGCACGACGAACTGAACCTCGCGAACCGCGAGACCTCCGCCCGCGAGATCGTCAGCCGTGAGATCACCGATCCGCTGCTCGTTGACATGATCTTTTGCCCGCTGATGTTCTACGGCAGTCCGACCGCTCACGACATGGACTTCACGCAGTTCGTGATCATGTTCAAGGCGATCTTTCTGGAAGGCTTCGCTCGGCCGCATGAGGGCGTGCGGCTCATCATGCGGAAGGTGGTTCAACAGTACCGCAAGTTCGGCGGCGAACTGCGGCTGCGGTCGGGCGTGAAGCGCATCTTGTCGAACGGCGGCAAAGTCACCGGCGTGGAACTCGAAAGTGGCGAGGTTCTCGAAGCCAAGCACGTCGTGTCGAGCGCCGGCTCGGCCGAGACGATGCGGATGTGCGACGTCCCGCCGCCCGACCAACAGCCCTATCAGCCGGGAGCGGTTTCGTTCGTCGAGACGATTTTCTCACTCGACGTGATGCCGTCGGATCTCGGCCACCACGAGACGATCATCTTCTACAACGACAACGAGCGATTCGTGTACGACGCCCCCACCGAGCCGATCGACTTGCGCAGCGGCATCATCTGTTCGCCCAATAATTTTCAGTACGAGACACCGCTCGATGAGGGTCGTGTCCGTATCACAGCACTCGCGAACCCCGACTATTGGATGAACCTGCCGCAGGACGAGTACGTCGCCGAGAAAGACGCTTGGACGAATCGGATTGTGGAGTCCGCGCTCCGTTTCATGCCCGACTTTCGCTCACACGTCATCGACACCGACGCCTTCACGCCGCGCACGATCACCAAGTTCACCAGCCACTTCAACGGCGCGGTTTACGGAGCGCCTCACAAGATTCGCACCGGCACGACGCACCTCGAGAACCTGTTCCTGTGCGGCACCGATCAAGGTTTCTTGGGGATCATCGGCTCGATGCTGTCGGGCATCACGATCGCGAACCTGCACCTGCTGAAGCCGACGTCGTCCATTTAGCCCTCAACCAAGCGTCCCCCACTGAGCTTGCCTCAGTGGTTCACGGGTTTCTGCGCTACTCACGCGAGACTTTGGGGTGATGCCAAGGTAGCGCAAAAACCCGCCAGCCACTGAGGCAAGCTCAGTGGGGGAGGATTGTTTGAGGATTAGCTCGACGCGCAAGCGAGAGAGGCTCGAAGAATCCCGTCGCTGGCGTGCCGGGCGAGTGATGGCTCAACAAGTGGTTGACGTGGCGCGTACTCCAGCGCGAGTAACGACAGGTCGTCGTGAATTGGAGCCGCACCGCGCCAAGCAGCGACTTGGCTCACGACCTCGGACAACGCCGTGCCGAGCGGCTGGTGGGCTGAGTCTTGCAGCGTCTCAAAGAGTCGCGAGGCTCCAAACAGTTCGTCGGAGAGGTTCATGCTTTCGGTGACACCGTCGCTGTAGAACACCAGCCGCTCGCCCGGAGCCAGTTGGAGACGATGCTCGTCGTAGTCGTTCTCGATGATCCCGACCGGCAGGCCCTCACCCGGCAGCAAGGCCGTGCGCCCGGATGCGTCAATCAGCACTGGAGGCGGATGGCCGGCGATGGTGTAACGAAACTCGCCGGTGTGTCGGTTGAGAATGCCGTAGAACAACGTGAAGTATTGCTCGCCCAGCGACTGGGCCGTCATCCGCGCATTGAGCTGCGTCACGGCCGCGGCCGGTGACTGCAATTCGTACTCGTCCGATTGATCCCGCCGCTGCCACAAGACCGAGGACGGATCTTGATGGCACGAGAGAGACCGGCAAACGCCCACGGCCAGCAGCGCGGCTTGCACGCCGTGACCGCTGACGTCGAGCATAAAGACCCCGACGTGATCCTGATCCAGCGGCAGAACATTCAACATGTCCCCGGCCAGTTCGTCACACGGTGAGTAATGCCAGGCGAAGGACACATCGGGAATGTTGGTCAAGCGTTTGGGAAGCAGCTCCTGCTGGATATTTGCGGCCGCGGCCAGATTGCGTTTCATCTTGGCGTTGGCTTCCGAGAGTCGCTGATGGCGGTCTTCCAGTTCGCGCTGCCGCTCGGCCAGGCGCTGTTCGAGGTCGATGATCCGCTGACTCGGCCGCAGTCGAGCTTGCAGTTCATCGGGATTGACCGGCTTGGTCAGGAAGGAGTCCGCACCGGTGAGCAATCCGGTGACGAGAGCTTCATGTTCCGTTTTGGAAGTCAGCAGGATGACGTAGACATAGCCAGCTCGATTGACCGCGCGAATGTTGCGGAGCAGTTCGATGCCGGTCAGACCGGGCATCACCCAATCGGTGATCACGACCTGGAAGTCGTGGTGCTGAAACAGTTCCCAGGCTTGGGCACCGTTCTCAGCCGTGAACACCGTGTGCCCCCATTGTTCCAGTTGAAACCGAAGCAAGCTGAGCGGAATCTTGTCGTCGTCGGCAATCAGGATGCGCATGATTTTGTAGGACGGGCACAATTGCCCGTCTGGCCTTTCAATCTGGAAGTGGGGCAGGAGTACCCGTCCTGCGAGCTGGACCTCAAACAAGCGCCCCCCCACTGAGCTTGCCTCAGTGGCTTGCGGGTTTTTGCGCTACTGGGACTTCACTCGATATTCAGCGTCGAGTAGCGCAGAAACCCGTAAACCGCTGACGCAAGGTCAGCGGGGTCGCTTGATTCAGGACTAGACGGACAGCGTCGGTTGCGTTTGGGCTCCGAGAAACACGGCGAGGTCGGAGTGGCTGTCCATCGCACGTTCAATGTTGTCGGTGGAGTCCTCTGCGGACAGGACGTGAGAGTTGAGCTTGGCGGTGCTGTTCTCAGCGCGCACGCGGCGTGTCAGACGTTGTTCGGCGGAGCTGGAGTTCGCACGCTGACAACTGCCCGCGCGATAATCCGCGGCCAGTTCCAGACAGAAGTAGAACGCCATGCCGCTGAGTCCGAACAGATAGCACAGGTTGGCGATCGGCAAAGTCAAAGAGGCACCCGCGCTCATGGCCAGCAGGACGCAAGCCAGCAGCACGGTTCCGAATCGCAGCATCACGGACCAAGGCAAGTGGTCCACAGAGTCATTTCGAGGTGACAGGTTCATGGGGTGATCCTTTGCGAGAGTAATACCGTTCCAGCGGCGAACGCGACCGCAGTCGAAAGTCATAGTCACTCTAGGTCGCACTCCGCAGCGGCAGCGGACGCGGCGGCGGAGTTCGGGAAAAGCCTGATCTCGGTGAGCGGCAATTCAGACCAGCCGGGCGGTAACCTTCCGTGGCGTTTCCGGAGGTGGTTCTCCCAACGTCTGCAATTTCTGCTGGGTTCGTATAGCCTTCGCAGACTCATCAACAGACAGCGGACATTCGGCGTGTTCTCGATTCCCAATCCGGCAGACTGCTGGCGTCCTTGAGTTGCTCAACAATCCTGCTGTGAGGCATCCCGTCATGGACGATGACAATCAGCGACTGCTCGCCGCGCTTCAAAAGCAGAACGTGGAGCTCCAGCAACAGGTGGCCGCCTTGCAGCGCAGTCACCATCTGCTGCACGCGGTGGTCGAGGGCATTTCCGATGCCGTCTTCGTGAAGGATTCGCATGGTCGCTACTTGCTGGCCAATGCCGCCGCGTTGAAGTTCGCGGGCAAGTCGATCGACGAAGTTCTGGGTCACGATGACACGCTTTTGTTCTCGGCGGAGAGCGCGCAGCAGATCAGGGAGCGAGATCGTCGCATCATGGAGTCCGGACAGACGCAGACCGACGAAGTGGTCGGTACGGCCGCCGGTCAGACACGGACTTATCTTTCCACCAAAGGCCCGTACCGTGATGACCAAGGACACGTCATCGGCCTCATTGGCATTTCGCGCGACGTCACCGAACAAAAGCGATTGGCAGCGGCGCTGGCGGGTAACGAGGCAAGATTTCGCGCGATCGTGGAGCGTGGCGGGGACGCCTTCTTCCTGATGGATGCGAACGGCACCGTCATCTTCGACACTCCACCGACCGCTCATAACCTGGGCTACTCGGAACTTGAGAATCTGGGCCGCAGCGCGTTTGAGCTGGTTCACCCGAATGATCAACTGGCCGTTCGCAGCCTGTTTGTAGCCCTTCTCCAGAAGCCAAACACGGATGTTCGCTGGCAATTCCAAGCCCTGCACCGGAACGGTTCTTGGCGCTGGATCGACGTCATCGCTTGCAACCGGCTGTCCGATCCGAACCTGCAAGGCATTGTTGTCAGTTACCGGGACATCACGGAGCGCAAGACGGCCGAGGCAGCTCTACTCGCCAGCGAACAGCGATTTCGCGCGTTGATCGAGCACAGCTTCGAGGCCATCTCGCTGGTCGATCAGGACGGCATTTTGCTCTATGGAAGTCCGTCAGCCACCCGACTCACGGGAAGGTCTGCCGAGGACTACCTGGGAAAGAGCGCCTTCGAGCAAGTCCATCCCGATGATCTGCCACAAGTCCGGAGTTTGTTTGCGCAACTGCTTTCCAATCCTGAGCAGACCCAGCGATTGCAGTTTCGCTTCCGCCACAAGGATGAATCGTGGATCTGGCTGGAGGCCACGGGAACGAATCTGCTGAATCAGCCAGCCGTACAAGCCATCGTGATCAACTACCGGGACATCACCGAACGCCGCCGTGCCGAGAACGAGGGCCAGCGTTTCGGCCGAATCCTCGACGACTCGTTGAATGAGATCTACCTCTTCGACGCGATTTCGCTGTGCTTTGTCCGCGTCAACAGTGGTGCTCGACGCAATCTTGGCTACACGATGGAGGAACTCTGTCGGATGACGCCGCTGGATTTGAAGCCCGAATTCAGCCGACATTCTTTCGCGGCCTTGGTCGAACCCCTGCGGACCGGCCAACGACCGCGGATCGTGTTTGAGACCGTTCACCGTCGCAAGAACGGCTCGACTTACCCGGTCGAGGTCCACCTGCAACTGGCGAACGCCAACGAGTCCCCCTTATTCATCGCCATCATTCAAGACATCACCGAGCGGCAACGGGCTGAGGCGGCACTTCGCGAATCACAACTAGCCTTGGAACACATTGTTCATTCGGTCGACGGTATTGTCTGGGAAGCCGATGCGCGGACGTTTCAATTCAGTTTCGTCAGCCAACAGGCGGAGCGATTGCTGGGATATCCTGTCGAACGTTGGCTCACCGAGCCGACGTTTTGGAGGGATCACCTGCACCCTCACGACCGAGATGCGGCCGTGGAATTCTGCGTGAGCGCGACTCGCGAAGGGAAGTCACATCAATTTGAGTATCGGATGCTCAGCGCCGACGGACGCGAAGTCTGGTTGAAAGACCTCGTCACGGTCGTGTTGCAGGATGGCGAACTGGTGAAGCTGCGTGGGATCATGGTGGACATCACCGAACACAAGCGAGCCGAGTCGGCGTTGATCGCAAGCGAGCAGCGATTTCGTGAGCTATTCGAGAATTCTCGCGACGCGATTTTTGTGGAAGATGCCATTGGTCAGGTGCGGGACGTCAACCCGGCAGCCTGCCGGCTGCACGGGCTGACTCGCGAACAGTTGCTGAGCCAGAACGCGCGGGACTTGGTCCCTCCGGACCAGCGCGCGATCATCGACCGCGATTTCCCAAAACTCCTCAGTGGTGAGTTGACGCAGATCGAAGGTTTCAGCCTGCACGCGGACGGAACAGCGGTGCCGGTGGAACTCAGCGTCAGTCGCGTTGTCCACAGCGGCCAACCGTCGTTGTTATTGCACGCGCGCGACATCACCGCTCGCAAGCGGGCCGAGCAGGCCGTGCGGGACAACGAGGCCCGGCTGATGGGACTGATCAACGCCGCGATGGACGCGATCATCACCATTGACGAGAACCAGAATGTGGTCTTGTTCAATCCCGCGGCCGAGACGATTTTTCAATGCTCTCGTGCGGAAGTGATCGGGAAATCCATTCATCAATTCGTCCCGGAGCGGTTTCTCGCCACGCACGACCAGCAAGTCCGACAGTTTGCGAACTCCGGCTCCGCGGTCCGCCAGATGGGCGAGCGAAGTCAGGTCACTGGACTGCGCCGCGATGGCAGCGAGTTCCCGGCCGAAGCGTCCATCTTGAAAGTGCAGGTCGGCGACCGGCCGTTCTTCACGGTCCTGCTGCGCGACATCACCGAACGACAAAAGGCCGAACAGGCGCTGCGGGTCAGCGAAGGGCGACTGCGACTGCTCGTTCAAGCGTCCAACATCGGATTTTGGGACTGGAACTTGTTGACGAATGACGCCTTCCTTTCTCCCGAATGGAAGCAGCAGCTTGGCTACGCGGACCATGAAGTCGCCAATCGCTACGAGGAATGGGAAAGCCGATTGCATCCGGAGGATCGCGACCGCGCGCTCGCGGCCGTCAGCGATTTTCGCGCCGGCCGAAGAAGCGATTACGACATTGAATTCCGCCTGCGGCACAAGGACGGTTCGTGGCGCTGGATCATGACTCGAGGGGACATCATCCGCGATTCCGACGGTCGGCCGATCCGCATGATGGGCTGTCATGTGGACATCACGGATCGCAAGCTGGTGGAAGAAGCTCTCCGAACCAGCGAACGCAAGTTTGCGATGCTGTTCCACAACAGCCCCGTGGCGTTTGGCCTGACGACGCTGGCCGAGGGCCGCATCATCGACGCGAACGCGGCTTACTGTGAATTGCTGGGCTATGAACGGGATGAATTGATCGGCCGTTCGACGTTGGAACTCAACTTGGTGGACGTCAACGAGCGTGCGGAGCATGCGCAGGTGCTGGAACGGGGCGGACAACTTCTTGGAGTGGAAACGCAGTATCGGCATCGTTCGGGGAAAATTTGTGACGTGCTGGTTTCTGCCGAGCGGCTGGACTTGGAGGGCGATCCGCTGATCTTGGGGATTTCGCTCGACATCACCGATCGCAAGCGTGCGGAACGGGCACTGTCTGAGAAAGAGCAACTGCTGTCGGAGTCGCAGCGGATCGCGCACATCGGCAGTTGGACCGTCACCTTTGACGGCCGCGTGGCCTGGTCCGATGAGACCTATCGACTCTACGGCGTTTCTCCCGACTCGTTCACTCCCACCACCGAGTCACTTCTCGAATTGCTGCACCCGGACGATCGTGCCGCGATGAGGGCATGGTTCGATGCTTGTTCGGCGGGGCTGCAACCGGGCGCGTTGGAGGTTCGCGCGGTTCTACCGGACGGTTCCGTGCGCCATCTCAGCGGACGGGGTGAGATGAGATTTGACTCCGAAAACCGCCCGCTGGACATGACCGGTACGGTTCAAGACATCACCGATCGGAAATTGGCGGAGTTCGCCGTGCGGGCCAGCGAGGAGCGTTTCCGAGCGCTGGTTGAAAACTCCTTTGACGCCATCAGCCTCATTGGCCCGGACGGAACCATTCGATTCGTCACACCACCGGCGACGCGCATCCTCGGTTATTCGACGGACGAGTATCTGCAACTCAAGAGTCTCGACCTAATTCATCCTGAAGATGTTTCGCAAGCCCGGCGCAAGTTGGCCTGGGTCGCCGAGAGACCGGGGCAAAGCGTGACGAACTTGCATCGCATGCGTCATCGCGATGGGTCGTGGCGCTGGATCGAAGGGACCGGTACGAACTTGTTCGACGACCCCGTGCTGAACGGCATCGTGATCAACTTTCGGGATGTCACTGAACGCAAGCGGGCTGAGGATGAACTTGCTCGACAGCAAGCCGAACTCCAAACGATTCTCGATGCGGTCCCGGCTCTGATTTTTTACAAGGACCGCGATTCCAGGTTCGTGCGTGTGAATCGGCAGTTGGCCCAAGTGGTGGGTTGGCCCGCGGAGTCTTTTGTCGGGAAAACGGATGCCGATTTGGGTTCCGAGTTCAGCGAGCAGTACCGCGCGGATGACTTGCGGGTACTCAATTCCGGCCAGGCCACTCACCATCGTGAAGAGCGACTGGCCACCACGACCGGCGATCGCTGGTTGCTCAGCGACAAGGTTCCTTACCGTGATGAACACGGACAGATCATCGGATTGATCGGCATGTCCGTGGACATCACCGAGCGAAAGCTCGCGGAAGCCGCACTTCGCGACAGCGAGCTGCGGTTCCGCACGCTGGTCGATCAAGCGGCCGACGCGCTGTTCGTGCATGACTTCCGAGGACAATTTCTGGATATCAACCGCAGCGCGTGCGAGAGCCTGGGCTACTCACGCGAGGAACTGCTGAGCCTGTCCGTCGCCGACGTGGTGGCAGGAGTTCCGATGGACGAATTACTGCTGGTCTGGGACCAATTGAAGCCGGACCAGCCTCTCACGATCGTTGGCCGGCATCGCCGCAAGGATGGTTCCGAGTTTCCCGCGGAGGTACGACTAGGGCTGATCGACGGCGATGGTGTGCGTGTCGTGCTGGCGATTGTCCGGGACATCACCGAGCGGGTGAAGGCGGAAGAGGCACTCGCTGCGGAACGGCTGCTCTTGCGGACAATGGCGGACAACCTGCCCGCCTACGTCTTCGTGAAGGACACGGCCGGAAAATACCTGTTCGTCAACCGCACTCACGCGCGACAACTGGGAATGAATTCGGAAGCCGATTTGCTCGGGAAAACCGCATTTGACATTTTCCCACAGCCCATCGCCCAGTCGTATGCGATGGATGATGAAACCGTGATCCAGACGGGCCAGCCCGTGATCGAGCAAGAGGAACGATTTGAAGTCAACGGACATCGCGGCTGGTTTCTGACAACGAAAGTGCCGCTTCGTGATGTCAACGACCGAGTCACGGGGTTGGTCGGCATCGCCCTGGATATCACTGCGCGCAAGCAGGCCGAGGCCGCATTGGTTAACGAGCGGAATCTGCTGCGCACGCTGGTGGACCACATTCCGGATTACATCTTTGTCAAAGACACTCAATCGCGTCAGTTGCTGAACAACGCCGCGAACCTGCGGCTGATCGGTACCCAAACCGACGCGGAGATGCTGGGCAAAACCGTCTTCGACATTTATCCGCGTGAGCAGGCTCAGCGGTACTTCGATGAGGACCAGCGCGTCATGCGCAGCGGCCAGGCACTACTCAACCAAGAAGAGTCCGTACTGGATCAAGACGGCCAGGAACACTGGCTGCTAAGCACCAAGATTCCGTTGCGTGACGTTCACGGAAAGTGCATCGGTCTGGTTGGAATCAAACGCGACATTACCGAACTCAAACGGACCAACAACGAGCTGGCCCGCAGTCGCAAGCGCTTAGAGATTTTGTCGCGGCAATTGATCGCGACACAAGAATCCGAGCGGCGGCACCTGGCTCGCGAACTGCACGACGAAATCGGTCAATCGCTGACGGGGATCAAACTCAACCTCAGGGCGTTACAGCAGCCGACACCGGTCGCGCGGGGAGAAACGCTCGTGCATGACACGATTGCCGTGGTCGATCAGACGCTGCAACAAGTTCGCAGCCTGGCGCTGGACTTACGGCCGTCGTTGCTGGACGAAATCGGCCTCGTTGCGGCCCTGCGCTGGTGCCTGGATCGCCAGTCTCAACGCGCCGGATTTGCGCCGCAGTTCGTGGCCGACTCGACCGTCAGCGGCGCGTCGCCGGAAATCAACACCGCCTGCTTCCGCATCGCGCAAGAAAGCCTGACGAACATCGCTCGGCATGCCCAAGCCCGTTATGTCCGCGTCGAACTTCGCCAGGACGATCGAGAATTGGAACTGCTCGTCCGTGACGACGGCGTCGGCTTCGATGTGCCGGCCGCGCGAAGCCGAACCGCTCACGGTGAAAGTCTGGGATTGCTGGGAATGGAAGAACGCGTGCAACTCATCGGCGGCCAGATCGAGATTGTGTCCCTCCCCTCTCAAGGGACCACGATCCTCGTCCGGATTCCACTGGCGGGTGACAGTTCATGATGAAGACAGGCGAGCGGGGTGGCGTCAGCCCCCCGGTCCTGCGGCGAATGCACCGGGGGGCTGACGCCCAATGGCACTCATTTTGGAAGGTAGCAGGCACATTCCATGTGCCGTCCGCCTGAAAAACGCCGACGGCACATGGAATGTGCCTGCTACATTGTTGCCAAAGTGAGTGCCCTTGGGCTGACGCCGCCCCGCTCGCCAAAAAGTCTAGAGTTTGGTTTACAGACAGTGCCCACGTTTGGAGGTTGTCGTCATGTCCAACATCAAAGTCGTTCTCGCCGATGATCACGCGGTGGTTCGTGCCGGTATTCGCGCCATGCTCGAAGGACTGGGCGGAATCGAAATCGTCGGCCAGGCAAGCAACGGACGCGAGGCCCTGGCCTTGGTCGAGCAACATCAGCCGGATGTGCTGCTGATGGATATCTCGATGCCCGAAATGAATGGCCTCGAGGCGACGACTCGGGTCGTCAAGGAGTTTCCCAACGTCCGTGTCATCATCATCTCCATGCACACCGCGGAAGAGTACGTGTGGCAGGCGCTGAAGGCCGGAGCAGTCGGCTATCTGCTGAAAGATGTGGAGCCCTCGGAGCTGGACGTCGCGATCAAGGCCGTCTTGAACGGCACGACGTACCTCACGCCGTCGGTGTCGAAAGAGGTCGTCGAAACTTACATGCAACGCCTGGGGACCGAGGCCAACGTGGCCGATGTGCTCACGCCCCGACAGCGCGAAATCCTGCAACTGATCGCCGAGGGTAAGGCGCTCAAAGAGATCGCAAAGCTGCTGCACCTCAGCGTGAAAACCGTCGAAACGCACCGCACCATGCTGATGAACCGGCTGGACATCCACGAAACCGCCAGCCTCGTGCGGTATGCCATGCGCCGCGGCATGATCCCGCCAGCAACCTGATCCGGATTTTCGTGGGATCACCAGTCAGGGGTCCGGTCTTCAAATTTCATTTTAGACTGGTGATCCACCCCAGACTCATTTCTCACACCGCCACTCCAACTCACATCGCACGCTTTTCATGACGCCAAAAATGAAACTTGAAGACTTGACCCCTGACCGGTTCCGGCGGCGCGACCTGCTGCGTGCGGGCGGTTTGGGACTGCTCGGTGCGCCGTGGCGTTCGACGTCCGCTTGTGCCGAACCGAGCACTGTCACGTTGCCGGGCTTCGGTCGCGCGCAGCGGTGTTTGGTTCTCTTCATCTATGGAGCTTGGAGCCAGCTCGACACGTTCGATCCAAAGCCGGAGGCTCCGGAAAACATTCGGGGTGAGTTCACCGCGATCGACTCGTGCTTGCCGGGCCTGCGAGTTTGTGAGCATCTGCCGCGAACGGCGAAAGTGCTGGATCGCTGCACGCTGGTCCGGTCGATGGCGCATCCGTGGCCCATTCACTCGGCGTCGTACACGCTGACCGGCAACCCGGACACCGAACGAATCGAAGGCCGGCAGCGGAATCCCGATCAGTGGCCGTACATCGGCGGAGTCATCGACTACTGCGCGTCGCGCGGCGAGTTCGGCCCGCAGCCGCGCGGCGTGCCGGTCAACGTGATGCTGCCTTGGCGACAGAGTTTGTACGCGCGTCCGAACAAACGATCGGGGACATTCGGCGGCTTCTTGGGGACCGCGTTCGATCCGCTGTGGACCGAGTTTCGTGGCGCGGCTCCGCAGGTCGATCCGTTTCGCGAGATCACGCCGGATGGACGACTCGAATTCGGTTCCGGCGACGGAGCCGCGATCACGCTCGATTCGCTTGAACGCCGCCGCTCTCTGCTGACTCAGTTTGAACAGCGAATGGCGGAACTCGATCGCTCGGCCAGCGCGGCGGGATACTCGAAGCAACGCGAACTGGCCCTCGACTTCCTCGCTCGCCCGCAAGTGGTTGATGCACTCCGATTGGAACGGGAGCCGATGTCGCTGCGAGAAGCCTACGGCATGACGTTGTTCGGCCAGTCGTGTTTGTCGGCGAGACGACTGCTCGAAGCGGACGTGAAGTTCGTGACCGTCTGCTGGGACGAATTCGGACAAACCGACGAGAGCTGGGACACGCACCACGATCATCACTCGCGCATGCGCGAGTTTCTGTTGCCGGCATTCGATCGCGCGTTCTCCGCATTGATGCTCGACCTCGATCGACGTGGATTGCTCGACGACACGCTGGTCCTGTGCCTCAGCGAACACGGCCGGACTCCAACGTTCTATCCCACGGAAGCGGGCGCTCCCGGCCGAGGCCACTGGTCGCGAGCCTACTGCCAACTCTTCGCCGGAGCCGGCGTCCCGCGCGGCCAAGTTGTCGGCTCAACGAACGCGACGGCCGGCGATGTGGTCGATCGGCCGATTGATCCCAAAGACATCTTGCGCACTGCGTATCACTTGCTCGGTGTCGACGCCGATCGTGAGCTTTCGGCGTCACCGGGCCGCTCGGTTCCGCTCGTCGCGGGTGGACAAGTCGTGCGCGAGTTGCTGGGATGACGCAATCGCACTCGGAGCCTGCGGCGTTTTCATTCGTTGTCTTTCTCGATTCGTTGGACTCTGTTTGTTCCTCTTGAATGAGTCCAACGAATCAAGGGAGAGGACGAATCAGCCATCGACGAACCAATTCCTCGGAGGTGTTACTGTGAAGTCATCGGGATTGATTGCTGTCCTGTCACTGGGAGTCTTGCTCATGACGACGACCATCTTTGGAGATGACTTGAAACTTCACCTTCGTTTCCAGCAGGAGCAGTCCGCTGGGAGTGGAAGTTTCAAAAGTCAGACTCGCGATGAGTCTTGGGCCGCGAAGGAAACCGCCGTCATCGTCTGCGATGTGTGGGACGCTCATCACTGCTTGAACGCCGTGCGGCGGTTGGAAGAGTTTGCTCCGCGGATGAACGACGTCTTGAAGGAGGCTCGGAAGCGGGGTGCCACGATCATTCATTCGCCGAGTGATTGCATGGCGGCTTACGAAGATCACGCGGCTCGGAAGCGAGCGGTCGCGGCTCCGGCGGCGAAGAACAAGCCGAAGGACGTTGAGCATTGGTGCTCGCGCATTCCCAGCGAAGAGCAGGCGGTCTATCCAATCGACCAATCGGATGGCGGCGAGGACGACGATCCAGCCGAGCACGCCGAGTGGGCTGCGAAGCTCAAGGTGATGGGCCGCAATCCGGGAATGCCGTGGAAGACGCAGTCGAAGTTGATCGAGATCGACGCCGACCGCGACTTCATCTCGGACCGAGGCGACGAAGTTTGGAACGTGCTCGAATCGCGCGGCATCAAGAACGTGATTCTGGTTGGCGTCCATCTCAACATGTGCGTGCTCGGCCGGCCGTTCGGGTTGCGGCAGATGGTTCGCAACGGCAAGAACGTCGCGCTGATGCGCGACATGACCGACTGCATGTACAACCCGAAGCGTTGGCCGCAGGTCGATCACTTCACCGGCAACGACCTCGTCGTCCGGCACGTCGAACGATTCGTCTGCCCGACGATCACCAGCGATCAGATTCTCGGCGGCGAGCCGTTTCGATCGAAGTACGACACGCGAACCGAGTCGGAACAGAGGAGTCGGGTGTCGCATGTTGGTCTGATGAAGCGCCAGCCGTGCGCCGAATGGTCTCCGATCTCGATTCCAAGTCTTTGGTCAGAGGCAAACGCTGGCTTTGGGACGTTGGGAGGTCCGGTGTGGTATCGCTGCACGATTCGATTGCCCAAATCGTGGATCGATTCGTCCGGAGTGCGATTGTCATTGTCGTCGCGTGACGGTGCCGTGCGAGCGTGGCTCAACGGTGAAGCGTTGAGCGCCGAATCCGGAGGTTCCGCCGATCGAACGCTGCTGCGTGTCCCTGACAAAGCGATCTCCCTCGACGACACGAACCTCCTGGTTCTGCATGGCGGCGGTGCGGACCCGTCGATTGGTTTGCAGCAGGCCCCGACCGTCATCAGCGGCAAGAACCAACTGGAGCTCAAGGGACGCTGGCAATGCCGCGTGGTCGGAGAGGAGAAGTCCTCGTCAAACATTCCGCTCCCTGCGAAGTTCGGTGGAGCGACCGACATCTTCTTCGAGCCAGCCAGGTGAGTCGCACGTCATCAGGGGAGCTTGACGCTCATTTCGCGTTTCACTTTGGTGCGGGTGCCGAACCGTGCTCGGCTGCATAGCGAAGCAAGTCGTCGTGGGGCCAAAGGAAGTATCGCACGCCGAAGTCTTGGTTTTTCTTGCGGAACGCGAACCTAGTCATCACTCGTCCGTCCGGCAGCGTCTCGAGTGTGTCCAAGAGACCAAGCTCCTTGGGAAAAGCGACTTCTTGGCGAAGCTCACCACTCTGAGCATCGCGGACCTGGAGTTGGATCAACCCACCCGTGAAGCGTCTGCGGTCCTCGTGAGAGAGGCTTTTCATGGTGAGCAGCCAGTGATCGTTTTGGAGGAAGGCCATGTGGCCATGAGGAGCATCGGATTCGCCGAGAAAATCCGGCTTCTCCATTTCGAATCGCGGCTTCAGGGGAGCGGTGTCCCAAAGAGCCAAGTATCGCCTGTCACTGATCGCCAGAGTCTTGCTGTCGGCGGAATACTTGAGGCGATAGCCGTAGCTTTCGGATGGCTTTCTCGGAGGACGTTGGACTTGGAATTCCTCTCGGAGGTTCGCCGTGTCGAGGTCAAAGATTTGCCCAGATCCCAGCGGCCGTCTCGTGGAATGGATCACCGCGAGCGATCGGTTATCCGGTGAGACGGTGAAATCAAAAATGAGATCTTCCTCGTATTTCACAATGGCCCACGGTTTCCATTTGGTGTCACGGTCGGTTTCGTCCCAAACGCTTGGCTTGTCCGTGCGGGACCAAAACTGAATCTCGGTATTGGGAGTCTCATGCTGCGCCAGCAGCGTCTTGCTGTCGGGTGTCCAAGCCAAGAAGGCCAGGTCGGCGAAACCGGCATGTCCCTCGCTGCGGGGATCCGACAGAGTCGGACGATGGTAGCGCTGGTGAAGCTCAGTCAGTAGACGCAGCGCGGGAACACCGTTGTTGTCCTCCTTCCCAACCTCCCACAATTGAACGATCCTGGCTTTGCTGACGATCGGAATGGCCAGCAGCGTTCCGTCCGGAGAAAATTTCCACCCGATCGCGCGCGGATCGGGAGACGTCATCTTTGCGAGCCATTTTCCAGTCCGTGTCTCCCAGGCGATGAAGGGAACCTGCTCACCGGGATTGAGCCGCCGATTCGGATGATCGAACGCGAAGAGGACCGCATCCCGCGTCGAAAACGAGTGAGACCGAAGTCCCCTTGGCGGCATGTTCGCCAATTCGATGCAGGAATCCGGAAAACCCGAATCGCCGGCTCGAAGGCCATCGGCCAGCACGACGACCGCCAGCACCACCATCACGCCGCGAACGCTCCAAGTCTTCATGGCCAGCCTCCCATCGCGAGTATCAATACCGCCCCGACCAATAAAACGAAACCGCGCGACACGACTTTTCGACGGAGCGATTGCTCGACCATTGCGAGCGTCGCTGGCGTTTGTAGGCTACTGGTGAATCGACCGGCGTGGAGCCGGAGCGATGAATGAATCAAGATAACCCAAGCGGGAGCGAGCAGCCTCATGAGCCAGCCAATCACCATGACTCGACGAGACGCTTTGAAAACGGGGGTCGCCATGAGTGCGGTCGCAGTCACCGGAATGACAAACGCGCAAACGACCGACCTGCCGTGGATCGACGCGCATTCCCATATCTGGCTGCCGGACGTCGACAAGTTCCCGTTGGCTCCGGGGCAGACGAAAGCGGACCTCAAGCCGCCCAGCTTCACCGATGTCGAACTGATGGCGATTGCTCGGCCGGAGGGTGTTGGCCGCGTCGTACTGATTCAGCATTCGGTCTATCACCTGTTCGACAACTCGTATCTGATCGACGCGGTGCGGCGGCATCCGAAGCTGTTTCGCGTGCAGGGGATGGTCGATGACCATCTGCCGCAGGCCGGAGCCACGATGAAGAAGTTGCTGCCGCAAGGAGTCACCGGCTTCCGCATCACACCGTTCGTTCGCAAGAAAGAGGATCAACCGAAATGGCTCGAATCGCCCGGCATGATCGAGATGTGGAAGACCGGGGCAGAGACTCGGCAGGCGATGTGTCCGCTGATCAATGCTTCGGACCTGTCCTCGACCGACGCGATGTGCGAGCGGCATCCCGACACGCCGGTCGTGATTGATCACTTCGCTCGCATCGGAGTCGATGGCGAGATGCGCGAAGCGGACATCAAGGCTCTGTGCCGTCTGGCTCGGCACAAGCACACGAGCGTGAAGATTTCGGCGTACTACGCGCTCGGCCAGAAGAAGCCTCCGCATGACGAGCTGATCCCGATGATCAAGCGGCTGCTCGACTGCTTCGGGCCGCAGCGGCTGATGTGGGCCAGCGACTCGCCGTATCAGATTCAGGGAGTCAACAACTACAAGGCGTCGATCAGCCTCGTCCGCGACCGTATGGATTTCCTCTCGAAGCCAGACCGCGAGTGGCTGTTGGCGAAGACCGCCGAGAAGGTCTTCTTCTATGCCTGAAATTGGTTTGCCGGAACTGACCGCCGCTCAATGGTCGCTGGTGTTGGTCTCCGCGTTTGGCCTGGGAGTGGCGAAGAGCGGCTTTGCGGGGATCGGCCTGTTTCACGTCGTGATCTTCGCGTTCATTTTCGGAGCGAAGAAATCGACGGGGTATGTTCTGCCGATGCTGATCTTCGGCGACGTGTGTGCCGTCTTGTCGTTTCGGCAGCACGCGCGGTGGGAGTACATCAAGAGCATGTCGCTGCCGACGGGCATCGGGGTTGTCGTCGGTTGGGCGTTGATGGATTCGATCAACGAGTCGGCCTACAGGCCGGTCATCGGCAGCATCATCTTGGGCTTGGCGGCGATGCAGTTGTCACGCATGTGGCGACCTGACTGGTTCGAGCGTGTCCCCCATGCCGCTTGGTTCGCCTGGAGCCTCTGTCTGATCGCCGGTTTCTGCACGATGCTGGCCAACGGAGCCGGCGGGATCATCGCGCTGTATCTGGTGACGGTCTCGATGCCGAAGCTGGAAGTCGTTGGCACAACGGCCTGGTTCTTCCTGCTGTTGAACTTGTTCAAGGTTCCGTTCAGCGCCCAGTTGGGACTCATTGGGGCGGAGACGCTTATGCTCAACGCCGTGCTGACACCGATGATCGTGCTCGGAATGCTGGCCGGTCGCTGGCTGATTCACCGCATTCCGCAGCGGCAATTCGATAGTCTGGTGCTGCTGCTGTCGTCGGTGGCCGCGTTGAGGTTGATCGGGGTGTTTTAGAACGCCTCACCGCATCGCGAATATAGATGGGTTTTGAAGCGTTCGCCCTCGCTGACGCTTAAGGTTAGTTTGACAACTCCAACCTCCGCAGCCCTTCCTCGACCGAGACCAACGATTCAAAGCCGAAATCTCGCTGAGCCTTCTCCACGCGATACCAGTGCGAGCGGCTCAACTGCGACGCGAGGAAGCGAGTCATGCGTGGCTCCGCCCCGATGCGCAACAGCGAATAGATTCCTTCCAACACCGCACCGATGGCCGAGGCTGCGCTCTCGGAGATCGACTTCGTGATGGGAGGCAAACCGGCGCGGCCGAGCAGCCTGTTGACCCAGTCCCACAGATTGACCGGATCGGGTTCGTTGATGAAGTAGGCTTGGCCGGCGACGGGCGACGTGAGTGACAATGCATCGGCGGCTTGGAGGTGTGCTCGCGCGGCGTTCTCGACGTAGACCATCGAGATCAAGTTCCGTCCGTCGCCGACTCGCCGCAGTTGGCCGCGTTTCGCTCGCTCGATCAATCTCGGAATGAGCTGCGTGTCGCGCGGTCCCCAGATCAGATGCGGTCTCAACGCGCAGGTTGCCAAGCCCTCGACACCGTTGGCCGCCAGCACGGCTTGTTCGGCAAGCGCTTTGCTGCGCGGGTAATGGCAGAGGAAGTTCGTGGCATACGGCAGCGACTCGTCCGCTCCGAGATGATCGTGGCCGTCGTACACAACGCTCGGCGAACTGGTGAAGACGAGTCGGCCAACGCCATGACGCCGACAGCCTTCGATGACGTGGTGCGTGCCGAGCGTGTTGACTCCGTGAAACAGCTTCCACGGCCCCCAAATGCCAGGCAGCGCTGCGGAGTGGAAGACAACATCCATTCCCTTGCACGCCACCGCGATGGCTGACGTGTCTTGCAGATCGCCGGTGTGTGATTCGACTCCCAGATTGTCGAGTTCGGGATATCGCTGTCGGCTGAAGACACGCACCTGATCACCGCGAGCGACGAGCTGTTCGACGATGTACCGACCGAGAAATCCGCCGCCGCCAGTGACCAGTCCGCGCATGAGTTCAATTCCGTTCGAAATCCACCTTCCGGCCGTCTGCCGAAAGCCGAGGGCAGATTGCCGTGATGCCGTTTTTCAAAGTGACAAAAACGGTATCACGGCTGTCGGCCATCGGCTCTCGGCCATCAGCCGGAAAACTAAAGTCGGAGCCGTTCGACTCCGCGTCGTGTGCCCGCAGAGTTCGACCAAACTGCGTGACCGGCAATCTTTGCTTGGGTCTGTTCCGCCGACATTGCCGATCCAACGAGGTGACAGCTTGTAAGACAAGCGGGCCAACTCTCCAAGGAAGCATGATGCCGATTCACGCCTGGTGGAACCGAATCGTCACGATCTGGAATAAACTCCGGCCGGCGCGACGTCGCCGCTCACTGGGCGGCTTCTCGGCCGAAGCGTTCGAGCCGCGACGGTTGTTGTCTGCGTTTGTGGTCAACAGCTTGGCGGACTCGCACGATGCCATTCTCGGCGACGGGATCGCCGCGGATGCCGCTGGCCACACCACTCTGCGAGCGGCCCTCGAAGAAGCCAACGCGCATGCGGGAGCCGACACGATCACGCTTCCGGCCGGAGTCATCGGCGTCTCCGCCGCGAACGGTCCGCTGGTGGTGACCGATAACGTCACGATCATCGGCACCGGGGCTACCGTCATCGACGGCACCGTGTTCGACGAAGTCTTCTCGGTCAGCGGCGCGGGACGGTTGCAGTTCGATCGCGTCACCGTCCGCTCCTCGAATGACGTGGCGATTCCCCGTCCAAATTTGCTGACGACAAACGCTCGGCAGGCGGATTTGATCGTGTCGTTTTCGGCGATCACGTCGGAACCATTCACGGCCGAAACCAAAACTCCGAACGGACTGTCACCGCTGGTCGGCATCACGATTTCCGAAAGCGTCTTTGATGAGTCGCCGGCAACGCCGGATCTGAAGTCCGTGAAGCCGACAACATCGCTCGGCGAGATTGTCGTGCCGACTCCTGAGCAAGCGATCGACCAGATCATCAACGCGCTGTTCCGCAACGAACCGGACTTCGTGCTGCCGGTGGGTGTCGAGCAGAAGCCGAAATCCATGCCAGAAGACAACGCTCGGCCGGTCCCGAAAGACGATGCTGAAGATTCGGCGTCGGACGCTGAGCAATCGTTGAATGACTCCGCCGACGATGAAGCGTTCCGCACAGTCCTGCGTGGCTGGGCTGACGAAGCCGGCTGGGGCGAATTCGATTTCCTGTCACGCGGCTCGAATTCCGTGGCGCTGCGTCCGCATCACGGCAGTCGCGTGGCCGCGATGGCGGGAATGCTCCTCGGTTCCGTCGCGGCCACCTCGTGGTCGCGAGACGATCGCGGTTCGTGGCGTGAGTCGCTGTCTCTGTCCGCCTGGCGGGCACGCCTCGACCGATTGCGTCGGCGACCCCGATAGAGTGTCAGACCAATTTAGAAATGTCACATCTTGTCCAAGATAGAAATGTCACACTGGTGGCGTTTCCGAGGGACCGATGGGCAAGTTACGTCTGAGTGTCAAAGAGCGGGAGCGGTCGGAGGTGTTGTTGAAGGTTTCGCAGTCTTCGCT